>NZ_JBWYIJ010000014.1:0-99602 GCF_056779695.1 Acinetobacter sp. 25-47-122 | reverse complement strand
CCCAATCGCAATGGACCCAGGTCTACGTTTTGCGATCCGTGAAGGTGGTCGTACAGTTGGTGCTGGTGTTGTTGCTAAAGTAACTGCATAAGTATTGATTGTGTGAAAGAAACGCCCCTTTGGGGCGTTTTTTTATGGAATCTATAAAATTGTTAGACAATAAGAGTTGTAAGCTGTCCTTAACTGATAATGATGTGACCTATAAGGCATTTATCATAAAAATAATAAATCACTAAGATGAAGTAATGAAAAGAATCATAAAACTAGATTTGGATAGATCCCGAATAGGAGTCCAGCAATGAATGCTAAAGTAAATATTACAAATCGTGCCGGTGCATCATTTCCAGTACGTCGTATGCAATTTGATTTTGATCACGTACCAGAATATTGGATGAATGGTTCAGCAGGATTAACTCATTTCATGACAGCGTTATCTGCATTATTTCCTGCAGGTGAAAAATTCTTTATCGATTCAGTGCGTGCAGTTCGCCAACATCCAGCCATTAAAGATAATGAAGATCTCCAAAAAGAGATTTCAGCATTTATTGGTCAGGAAGCAATGCATACACATGAGCATGCTGGCTTTAATGCATCAGCACAAAAATTTGGTCATGATGTTGCTGCACTTGAAAAAGCCACAGATACGGTCATTCAAACTTTTCGTAAGTCAGCTAGCACCGTTATGAAACCATTTGGTATTTCACAAGAAATGATCGATCTGATGGGAACGACTGCGCTAGAACATTTTACAGCAACCATTGCCTCAGAATTATTGCGTAACGAACATATTCAAGCATTAATGACTGATGAAACAATGGCGACGATGTGGGCTTGGCATGCCATTGAAGAAAATGAGCATAAGGCTGTCGCATATGATGTATTTGAAGGTGTGTTCGGTAAAGGAATCAAATCTTATCTTGCTCGAACATCTTCTTTAGTGGCAGCAATGGTTGTGCTATTCATGGTGCAGACTTATTTTGTAGCGCGTTTATTGAAAGACGATAAACAGTTAAATATTGCATCTTTGAAAGATATTTATACCTATGGATATAGTCCATCTAAAGGCATTATTTCTGGTATGGGTAAGGAAATGTTGGCTTATTTTAAACCAGGCTTCCATCCGAATGATTTGGATACCGTGGGTTTATTGGCAACATGGAAAGCAAAACTCGGTTTTTAAGTATTTACTTTTGTGCATTCGGGCAGCGTAAGCTGCCTTTTTTTATTTCATTTATTTTCGAACTTTCTATAATGTACTCACTTAAAAAATGCAATGTAATGATTATGATTCGACCGATGCTGACATCAGATGTTGAGGTGGTATATGAAATTGAAAGTTTGGGGCAGACGCATCCTTGGACAAAAAAACAATTTTCAGAAGCGGTTGATTCATATCAATCCACAGTGATTGAATACCAGAATCGTGTTGTTGGTTTCTGTATTTTACAGCCTGTATTGGATGAAGCAAATTTGCTGTTGATGGCAGTTCATCCGAAAATGCGTGGAAAAGGGTTGGGATATCAATTGCTTGAAGCTTCAATAGCTCAACTCAATAATGATCCCGTACAAATCTTTTTAGAGGTCCGAGAAAGTAATAAGGCTGCGATTGCACTATATGAGAAATCCGGATTTCATCAAATTGATATGCGTAAAAACTATTATCCAACATTAGATGGTGGAAAAGAGCATGCCATCATTATGGTAAAGGCATGCAGTGATAATTTTGCAGATTTATTCAAGTGACAAAATTCAATACCCTACTTTACAATAAAGTTATTCCATTCAGAGGGAAGTGTCGTCATCAGCATATGACCTAATTGATCGATTTCTTCGTTGCTGAGCATTTTATTAACACGTCGCCATTGACCATCCAGTAATAATTCAAAAGGCGCATATTGGGACTTATAGTTCATTTTGAATGAATGGGGTACCCAATATCCTAAATATACAAACTCTTGATTGTGCTGCTTTACATATTCAATTTGCTTAAGGACTGCAAAAACACCTAAAGAACGTTTGGATTCATCTGGATCAAAAAATGTATAGACGGCGGATATTCCATCATCTAATACATCGCAGGTTGAGACACAAATGAGTCGATCATCTTTCCAAAGTTCTATAAAGAAACTATTGCTACAACTGTGAATCAAAAACTTCTCGAATTGATCATAGCTAGGGGGGAACATATCTCCATCTGAATGACGCTCATTGATGTAACGTTCATAGAGTTGATAGTGTAAATCAGTAGCATCTTGAGTTTGGGTTATTCTAACTTCTAAGTCTTGATTACGTTTCCAAGCTTTCTTTTGTTGATTGTTCATTTTAAAAGCATCAACAGGTACACGACATGAAAGGCATTGTCGACACAAATGACATTCAGGTCGATAGACAAAATCTCCGCTTCTTCGAAATCCTACACGAGACAATTCTGATAAAGTTACAACGTCGATTTTATGAGCAGGATCTAAAAAGACCATCCGTGCTGATTTCTCGGGAAGATAACTGCAGTCATGCGGTGGTGTAATGTAATACTGCAATTCATTTAATAGGGACTGGGGTTGATAAGAATTCATATTGTCCCTCCTATTTCTCAATCCATGAGTCGTTGATCAAATGCTATTGTTTTACTTGAAAATACACCGTCTTTATACTTTTGCCAATCAATCTGAGGCTGTTTTATCACATCTTGTAACGAATTAAGGTAGTCTTGGCGAGAAATTGTGCAAGCACCTAAGCTCATGAGATGATCATTCACCAATTGACAGTCAACCCAGGGTGCCTGGTTTTCAAGGCTGATCAACATGAGGGTATAAAAAGCCATTTTTGAAACATCAGTCTCTCGACTAAACATGGATTCACCAAAAATACCCTGACCTATAGAGACACCATACAGCCCGCCGACAATCGAATTTTCTCTGCGTACTTCGACACTATATGCATAGCCTGACTCAAATAATGAACAGTAACCCTGAATGATATCTTCATTAATCCATGTTTCATTGGCATAACTTCGTGGTAATGAGCAAGAACGTATCACATGTTCAAAATCACGGTTAATGGTAATCGTATAATCATGTTTTTTCATGTTACGAATGAGTGATTTACTTGGATGGTATGACGAAGGGTAGATAATGCAGCGAGGTTCTGGACTCCACCAGCAGATCGGCTCACCTTCGGAAAACCAAGGAAATAAACCATGTGTATAAGCTTCAAATAATGTAGAAGGGGAGAGGTCAGCACCTATACAGATTAGTCCTTGACCTTCGGGATCGGATTCAATTGGATTAGGGAAAATAAATTCAGAAGGAGGGAGCATAGGGATTAAGTTCTAAAAATAATAATGAAAAACCGAAGATAAAAATGTTTAAAATGATTATGCCAAGTTGAAAGAATAAAAAAACCACCCGAAGGTGGTTTTTTGGGTTTTTAAATAAATATTAGTTGTCTAAATATTTCTCAGCGTCTAAAGCAGCCATACAACCTGAACCTGCTGATGTAATTGCTTGGCGGTAGATATTGTCTGCAACATCACCTGCAGCAAATACGCCTTCAACAGAAGTCGCAGTTGCATTACCACGTGTACCACTTTGAACTTGGATATAACCATCACGTAGTTCAAGCTGACCTTCAAACATTGCAGTATTAGGTTTGTGACCTATAGCGACGAACAATCCAGTCACTTCAACGTTTTGTGTTGTAGTATCAGTTGTAGATTTCAAACGAACACTAGTAACGCCATCTTGAGGGTTACCAAGTACTTCTTCAACTTCATGGTTCCAGATGATGCTGATTTTGCCTTCTTTCTCTTTTGCAAAAAGATGATTTTGAAGGATTTTTTCAGAACGTAATTTATCGCGACGATGTACAAGTGTTACATGTGAAGCAATGTTTGATAAATAAAGCGCTTCTTCAACCGCAGTGTTACCACCACCGACAACCATGACTTTTTGATTTTTATAGAAGAAACCATCACAAGTTGCACACGCACTCACACCTTGACCCATATAAGCAGCTTCGGATTCTAATCCTAAGTATTGAGCCGTAGCGCCTGTTGCAATGATCAAAGCATCACACGTGTATTCTTCCATATCACCTTTTAAAACGAATGGACGTACATTTAAGTCAACTTCGTTAATGTGATCGTAAACCAATTCAGTACCAAAACGTTCTGCGTGAGCTTGCATACGCTCCATTAAAGCAGGACCTGTTAAGCCTTCAGGATCACCTGGCCAGTTATCAACTTCTGTAGTTGTGGTGAGCTGACCACCCAATTGCATACCAGCGATCAAAGTTGGTTTTAAATTTGCTCGTGCAGCATATACAGCTGCGCTATAACCTGCAGGACCAGAACCTAAAATAATCAATCTTGAGTGACGAGCGCTCATGTATAAGCATCCTTTTAATTTGATATATCGATTTACTGAAAATTATACGTGAAACTTCACCACAGTTGTGTGGAATGAATGTGGATTATATTGATCAACTAAATCGAATTGAGCTATATAGATAAAAGTGTTAACAAGGAAACCTTAGAAAGCTGCACCTTTTTTTTATGAACAGGTGCATAATAGTAAGTTTTCTATAATGAAGAAATTGTTCCATTTCAACATTAGAACATTAATGAATAATCGTTTACAGGACAGTATATGACTGCGGTGTCGAGTGTATATGCACAGCGCTTAGTTTTAACATTCTTCTTAATATCATTTGGTATTTATCTGTTTTTAGCAACAGTGACTTATACGCCATTTGATCCGGGTTGGATGCATATTTCGAGTGATACTCAACAAGTTTCAAATGCAAGTGGTGTCGCAGGTGCTTGGATTGCAGATCTCTTATTTGGATTTCTGGGCTGGGCAAGTTTACTGATTCCAATTTATTTATTCATTGAAGCGATTCAAGTGTGGTGGCCAAGAAGTTTTTTGAGTCGCCCATTTCGTTTTGCTGCTCAATTTTTCATTCTACTTACCGTCGCGAGTTTGTTTTATTTACTTTGGTCAGTGCCTGCAGATACGCTTGCTAACGCTTCAGGTGGAATCATTGGTTACGAATTGGGTGAGAGTTTAAAACAGCTTTTGACGATTTATGGCGCCGTTTTTTTTCTGATCGTACTTAGCATCGTTCTAATCACACTGGCTTTTGGTATTCAGTGGAACAAGACATGGTCTACTTTGAAGGCGACACCCGCTTATTTGCAAGATTTATTCTATAAAAATGTACCTGAGACTGAATCAGCTTATGATTTGACGACTCAGCCAAAAGCGAAAAAAGAAATTGAACCTCCTGTAAAAGATTCAGCTCCAGTCCCTTATCAAGCTGAGCTCAATGATGTCAGTCATTTAGAAGAAATAGATCAATTACAAGCGCGTCATGAACGTACTGCTGAAAAACTATTTGAAGATATGCGTTTCCAAGAGTCTCAACAAAATCATCGTTTTGATGAAGATGATGAGGCAGAGCTCGAGCGTACCATCGCGAAAGCGCATGAGTTAGAGCGTGAGAGTCAACGTATTGTTCCAACGGGTGAAGTTTGGAAAGCCTTGCATAGCGATGAAGATCATAAAAGAGAAATTGATGAGCTTTTGCGCGCAGCAGAGGAGGATCAGCTTGATCAACGTACTTCAGAAATTAATGAATTAAGTAAAAACGTTCGAGTAGAGCAGCGCTCAACTGTTCAAGATACTGCTTTGGACTGGAATGATGATCAAATCTTTGATGAATTGCTTGAAGTTGTTCCACAAGGACAGCACGCCAAAGATATTCATACTCCTTTTCATCATCAAACAAATCCTTCAGGTCAATCTGCTGATGATCAAAATACAGCATCCCTAATCCAAAATACCTCAGCTATTGGTGCAAGTGCTGTATACGCAAGTCAATCGAGCGCAGCTGCGGAAGCGATCACTAAAGCAGATTTGTTAGCTTCTGAGCTTGATGGTCTTGCATCACTTGCGGATGAAGCAGAAGCTTTGTCTAATTCAGAGGTCAAGCGCCCAAATTTGGTGACGCCAAATATTAAATTTATGACTTCACCTAAGTCAGATACAGTCGCGGAATATGAATCAGAGCAAGACACTATTGCCCCATCACCACAAAACATTGTTGAGCAAGAGGGATCATCAATTCCTGTTACTAAAGTGAGTGATGAGGAAAAACAACGTATATCTTCAGATAAAGATGCTTTTAGAGAAGCTTGGCAAGAAACGGTAGGTAAGCCTGAAGTTGAAGAGGATGAGTTTGATTTCGATGCGCCATTAACAGATGCTGCTGGTCGTCCAATGTCTCGTGCAATGCAAGTTGCGGAGCGCCGTAAAGATTTATCACCACTTCCTGGTTTGGATTTACTTGATGAAGTAGACCCAAACAAAAAAGTAAACTTCACTGCAGAACAATTATCAAGATTATCAGAACTGTTAGAAATTAAATTACAAGAATTTAATGTCAAAGCGAAAGTGATTGAAGCTCAACCGGGTCCAGTCGTGACCAGATTTGAACTGGATCTTGCGCCTGGTGTGAAAGCCTCGAAAGTAACTAATATTTCTCGTGACTTAGCACGATCAATGTCGATGGCATCAGTACGTGTTGTTGAGGTGATCCCTGGAAAACCTTACATTGGAATTGAAGTTCCGAATAGCATACGTGAGATGGTGCGCCTGATTGAATTGGTACAAATTCCAAAATTTAAGGATCCAGATGGAATCTTATCCATGGCCATGGGTAAAGACATTTCTGGTAACCCAGTCATTACTGAGTTGGGCAAGGCACCACATATGTTGGTTGCCGGTACCACAGGTTCAGGTAAATCTGTTGCTGTAAACTCGATGATTCTATCGATGCTTTTAAAATATACGCCAGATCAATTGCGTCTTATTTTGATTGATCCTAAACAACTTGAATTGGCGAACTATAATGATATTCCACATCTACTTACACCAGTTGTGACTGACATGAAAGATGCGGTCAGCGCTTTAAACTGGTGTGTGAATGAGATGGAACGTCGTTATAAGCTGATGTCGTTCTTAAAAATACGTAAATTGAGTGACTATAACCGTAAAGTTGAAGAAGCAATTGCCAATGGTGAAGATCTATTTGATCCAACTTGGAAAGCCAGTGAGTCAGTTGCTGGAGAACGTGCACCTAGACTTACACCATTGCCTTCGATTGTGATTGTTGCAGATGAATTCGCAGATATGATCATGCAGGTGGGTAAGAAAGCGGAAGAGATGATCACTCGTCTAGCTCAAAAATCACGTGCTGCAGGCATTCATTTATTACTTGCGACACAGCGTCCATCCGTCGATGTAATTACTGGCTTAATTAAGGCGAATATACCGACGCGTGTTGCACTTCGTGTAAACTCTAAAATTGACTCGCGTACGATTTTGGATGCGGGTGGTGCAGAAGATTTGCTTGGACATGGTGATATGCTGTTCTTAGGACCAGGTAAAATTGAGCCTGAGCGTGTGCATGGTGCATTTATTGCCGATGACGAGGTGAACCGTATTTGTGATGCATGGCGTGAGCGTGGTGCACCAAACTACGTGGATGAAATTCTCACCCCATTTGATGAAGAACCAGCATCACGTGGCTTTGAAGATGGGGATGGTGCTTCAGACCGTGACGCACTTTATGATCAATGTGTTGCTTTTGTTTTGGAAACCCGTAAAGCATCCACATCATCTTTACAGCGTAAGTTTAGTCTTGGTTATAATCGTGCCGCACGTATTATTGACCAAATGGAAGAAAACGGTATCGTGAGTGCAATGGGCGCAAATGGTAAACGTGAAATTTTAGTATAACGAAGACTGACTCAGAAAAAGCAACCATAGGTTGCTTTTTTTTATTTAACTCAAAAAAGTGTTGTTTTTGGGGGTAGTCCATTGGCTGGCAAATGTGATCAGTTCACTCACAGAGTGAACATTCAAGCTTTGATAAACTGACTTGACACAATCTTTAAATACCGCAGGGCTAATGGATAATTTTTGTAAAATTTCACTTTTATTCATGCCTGTAATTAACGAAAAAGCCACTTGGCATTCTCGGGGGGATAAATCAAGTGCTTCTAGTTTTTTTAAAATAATGAGGGAGCGTGGTAATGAGCGCTTTAAGTATAAGGCGATATTTGTATCGGTTGTATTTTGACTACTTAACCATTCAGCACGAAGGGTTAATATTCCATTAGGAATGGTCAAACTAAGCTTGGGGATTTGTTGCCCATATTTAAGCTCATTGATGACTTGATAGCATGATTTTGGCAACGCTTTATATGGTTCCCAAAATTCATAATGTATCGGGAAGAGATTCAGTAAATCCTTTGCAGCATCAGTCATCATGACTAAATCATTTTGAGAATTCACGATTAACAACGCTTGATCTGATTCAATTACATCGTCGCCATCCTCCATTTGATTGTTAAGCGCATATTCGATATAGACACCAGCTTGTTCTAATAAATGATGATCTTGTAATTGGAAGGGGTGTGACATACGCCTATAGAGGGTAATACCTCCTGCAGGAATATGATTGCGTTCTAATCTTAGATCTAGTGTATGGTGAAGACCGCTTTGGCGCACAATCATCTGGTAGGTTAAGCTATGAAAATACGGATCATCTGGGCGTAAAAGATTTCCGACTTTGGGTAACATAGGGCAGTTGAGCCAGCGGATATGGCTTTCGGTTTTTAAGTTTAAGAATAATTCAGTATTTTCTTGGACATACCTCATCGACTGAGGGTTAAGATTTTTGTAATACAGTATATAAGGTTCACCATTTGGATAGGTCAGTGCCATACCGTAGGCATCATGTGGAATCAAAAAATTCAAATAGTCAAAAATACTGGGCGCAATGGTAAGGAGCGGAAGTTGAGTACAGCAAAGATTTCTCAGGCGATGGAGGGTGCCGAGCCTTGTTCGATCACTTTTACGAAAACTTATTGAATTCATCTTCGATTGAACTGTTTTGATTATAACAAATTCAAATTATAGATTTTTTTAAAAAAATTGAGATAAAAAAGTAAATATTAATCATTTTTTCACAAAAATATTTTTTTCATCCCCCCTTAAAGGGGGGCTTCTAGATTATCAGCTTTATGGTTTGATTTTCCTCATTATAAAAGGTCTTTCTTGCAAACTATGGAAAACCTGCAAGTGACATGACCATGTCAAAAACTAAGGGGAATTACATGAACCATATATACCGAGTTATCCGTAATCGTAATGGAAAATTAGTCGTAACAGGGGAACTTGGACGTACACGTTTTACACAATCTTTAAAAAATATTGGAATGACGACAGGTTATCTGATTTTAATTGGGGCATTAACCGCAATGACGAGTCAGGTGCAAGCTGATGAATGTGAGGGTTCAACAGGCACAGCGACGAATTCAGACACTACATCTTTCATCTGTGGTGAAAATAACTCAGTGGTTGCACCGAACAGTGTGGTTATGGGACAAAGCAATAACGTCAATATTGGGATGAATCATACTGTTTTTGGTTTGAATAATACGGTGACACCAAACGCTGTAACGACAACGCAAAATAATGTGGTCATTGGAAATCAAAACACAACGCATCATACAAGTAATATTGCCATTGGTAATAATCAAGTGGTTAAGGGGGAAGGGAGTATTGCGATCGGTAGTTCAAATACTGCTGAAGGGGGTATCTCTATAGGTATTTCAAATTTAAACTCGTCTGTAAAATCTGTTGTTGTTGGTATGAATAATATTCACGACGTCAACACTAATGGCTCGATGATTTTTGGTGGATTTAATGAGGTTGGTGCGACGAGTTCTCATATATTTGCCTCCAACAGTAATGTGCAAGGTCACACTAATGTGGCTGTCGGTGGTTCTATTATTATTCGACCAGGACCAAATTATACATCCGTAAGAGAGTCAGTCGCGATTGGTGAGCTGAGTCAGGTTTATGCGAGCAACTCTGTTGCTTTAGGTAGTGCATCGGTTGCAGATCGAGAGAATGTTATTTCAGTCGGTAGTGATCAATTAAAACGCCGAATCATGAACTTAGCATGGGGATTAGATACTCATGATGCTATTAATGTTGATCAATTGACAGCCAGTTTACAAAGAATTCTGGGTACTGGGGTGACTATGTTTCAGGGGAGTGTGATGCCCCTTTCATTTGAAATGCAAGGCTCTACATACCAAAACGTAAATCAAACAATTAGAGGGATTGATATTGAATTTACAGCGTTAAAAGACCGAGTGTCTGCACTCGAAAATAATGGTGTTGGTGGTGAAACAGGTACAGGTACCACTGGACCAGCTGGACCAAGTGCGTACGAGGTTGCTGTGAGTAATGGATTTGAGGGCTCTGAAACAGATTGGCTTACATCATTAAAAGGTGAAAAAGGCGATAAGGGAGATAAAGGTGATCAAGGTCCACAAGGGTTGAAAGGTGACAAAGGGGATCAAGGTATACCAGGTGCAAGCGGTGGACCTGGTGGCGGTGTAGGACCACAAGGTGATAGTGCTTACCAAGTGGCGGTGAATAATGGATTTGTAGGAACAGAGCAAGATTGGCTGACGTCACTCAAAGGAGATAAAGGTAACCAAGGTCCTCAAGGATTGAAAGGTGATAAGGGAGATCAAGGTGATCAAGGACTTCAAGGCTTAAAAGGCGACAAGGGCGATAAAGGTGATCAAGGACTTCAAGGCTTAAAAGGTGACAAAGGTGATCAAGGTTTTAGTGCTTTTGAGATTGCTGTACAAAATGGCTTTAATGGCACCGAACAACAGTGGCTAACGTCTTTGGCTAGTGGTGGAACTGTCGCAATATCTGTTGGAACAAATCCTAGTGAAAATGCAATATTACCAAATGCAACAGGTGAAGATGCTCTTGCAATCGGAAGTTCATCAGTAGCATCGGGTCGTGAGAGTATTGTAATTGGGGCTGAATCACAAGTCGCTGGTGAACATGCAACAGCTTTAGGAAATCACAATACGGTTACGGGTGAAAATACGCATTCAGTTGGTAATTTCAACAATATTTCAGGAAATAGTACTGTAGCTCTTGGGAATAATATAACGTCTGACGCAAATAATGCTGTTCTTTTAGGAAATGCTTCGTCTACCGATCGGGACAATACGGTTTCAGTGGGTTCCTCTACGCAACAGCGCCAAATTGTTAATGTGGCAGCAGGTACAGCGGATACCGACGCAGTCAATGTAAAACAAATGCGTCAAGCAGATCAGCAAGTTTTGAGCGATGCACAGGAATATACGAATATACGAACCAATGAAATATTGAATCAGGCCAATGAGTATACTAGTCGACGTGTAAATGCTTTAGAACAGAGTTTTGCCGATGAACGACGTGACACTCGAGCAGCTATTGCAGCGTCTTTGGCTGTCGCTTCATTACCCCAGCCAACTTATGCTGGTGCAAGTATGTTCAGTGCAGCTGCTGGTACATGGGATGGTGAGCAAGGTATTGCCATTGGATTTAGTGGGGTTTCTGAAACGAATCGCTTTGTCTATAAAGCATCTGGAACCGCAAGTTCACAAGGTGATGTTGGTGGTGCTATTGCATTGGGTTGGCAATGGAAATAATCTAAGTTTCACCCAAACGTATAAGTAACCTTAATACGAAACTATTTTTTAACAGGTATAAGATAGATTTAAATCAAAAAAGCCTGCTCAAGCAGGCTTTTTTATCTGTTTTTAGGCAAATTTTGCTAAAACAGCAAGGAATTCTGCACTTTGGCGTGGGAATTCTGCGATCACATCATGAATACGTTTGCCTTCAGGATTTTGAGCGTTAAGATTACGACCATCTGCTATAAATTTAGTAAGTAAACGCTCATAGTCATTAGCACGCATATGTTTAAAAGCATGATAGAGAACATGAAAATCAGCGTTTACACCTTCAGGAGGTAACTGATTTAAATAGGCAAAAACACGCTCGTCTGACCATTCTTCATTGAACGTGGCTGGCTGTGATAATGCCATCACAATCTCCTTGGTATTTTTAATCAATAAAAAAGGGCAAAATATGAGACTAGATGAGCAAAGCACTGCTTTGTCTAGTCGCAAGACTTGAAGCTCTGCTTCAAGTGGGCGGAATATAGCTAATAGCCTATTTCTGCCACTCTCATATTTTGCCCTGATTCAATTTGCTTGACTAATCAAAAATCAGATTAACGTTCTTCAGGCAAATTGATATTCATTTCTAGCATTTCGATATTTGCTTCAGAGCGAACCGACATTTGTATATGCTGTTCATCTACACCACGCACATAACGATTCACAACTTGCATGATTTCTTTTTTCATTAAATCAATTTTATCTTGGCTTAAACGCTTACCTAGACCATTTTCAGATGCCACGATAACTTTTAAGCGATCTTTAGCTGTTTGTGCACTTGATGGTTTGTCATCACTACTAAAAAGTTTACTCCAGAATCCTGCCATCTTTATGCTCCAAATAAACGTGCTAACCAGCCTTTCGGCTTCACAGAGATGTGACGATATGGACGTTCTTCACCAAGGAAGCGTGCAACAAGATCGTCATAAGCTTGTCCAGCTGCTTCTTCAGTATAAAGAATAACAGGCTTACCTTCATTCGAAGCTTGTAACACGCTTTTACATTCAGGAATTACACCGAGCGTTGGCACGCGAAGGATATCTTTAGAAATATCATCGACTGTTAACATTTCTTGCTTGTCAGCACGTTCAGGGTTGAAGCGTGTGATACAAAGATGCTTACGAATACGACCTTCGTTATTTTCTACTTTCTTCGTTTTACTGTCCAACATACCAATAATACGATCGGAATCTCGGACAGATGAAATTTCAGGGTTCGTTACAATGATTGCTTCATCAGCATGGTACATTGCTAAAATCGCACCACGTTCAATACCTGCAGGAGAGTCACAAATGATGTAGTCGAACTCTTGAGAAAGTTCGTCCATAACACGTGCAACACCTTCATCGGTTAACGCATCTTTATCACGGGTTTGTGATGCAGGTAAAATATATAGATTTTCGATTTCTTTATCGCGAATAAGTGCTTGTTGTAATCTCGCTTCGTTATTTAATACATTCACAAAATCATAAACAACACGACGCTCACAACCCATGATAAGGTCGAGGTTACGTAAACCTACGTCAAAATCGATTACAACAGTTTTGTGGCCACGAAGGGCTAAACCTGTTGCAAAAGATGCACTGGTAGTTGTTTTACCTACGCCACCTTTACCTGATGTTACGACAACAATTTTCGCCACCGAATCCACTCCTGTTATGTTTATCCCCAATACTATAGGGGTTCTCATGTTTAGTTATACATTAAAATTCGAGTGCTTCAAAGACAAGCTCTTGAGCATCATTTAAATAGATATGTACTGACTTTTTTAGCATATGTGGTGGAATATCATCTGCAACACAATATGTTCCTGCGATAGATACTAATTCAGCTTCTAAAACATGACAGAAAATTCGTGCTGCTGTATTGCCACCGGCGCCGGCGATGACTCTACCACGAGCAGAGCCATAAATATGTATATTTCCTGAAGCGATGATTTCAGAGCCACTATTAATTCCAGCAGTTAAAATAATATCGCCGTGATCTTGTACCAGACATTGTCCTGTTCTAAGCACTTCATTGTGATACGAAGTTTTATGTGTGGTTGCAGGAGCTATGTGTGTTGGAGCCTTCTCAGCTTCAGGGGTATTTGCTGGAGCTTCTACCACTTGTTCTTTTGTTGCTTTGATGCGCTGCAAAGGACGATCAGCCGCAAGAACTGGGAATTGGATCGCACGTGCTTCATCACCCATTAAACCATCAACGACAGCCATTGGCTGTAACCCTAAACTGATGACCAATTGAATGAGTCCAATGAGTTCTTGTTCAACGGTTGTGTCAAGAATGACAAGCGCACCTTCATAAGAGGTTTCACTCATCATGGCACTTAATTGTTGGCGGATAACATTATGATCATTGGTGTCAAAGGTAATTCGGGTAAAATTCACCATTCTACCGGTAATCCGAATATCTGCCATATTCATTCCTTGCTTGCTTCGCGCTTTATAATCGAAGTAAAAATTGTTAATTGTGCAAATGCTAGTTCAATTCTCAAGAATTCTCTAGCGGATATATTAAATTAATAGAGAAATGATCATTCCTTGACTTGATTGTTTTTTGATAACTCTATTTGCCATTGTTTTACTGCGACCTGTTTTCTTAAAGACTCAAGACTTTCATAAACGACAGATTCAACGAGTTGTTCTAATGCATGATTATCAATATTGAGCTGGCTAATTTTTTCAGCAATGAGTTGATAATGCACATTCGGTTTATCAATGGTTCCAGAAATAAAAGGTTCAACTAAACCGTCGGTAATATTTTCACCTAATCGTTGACCAATGTTGTGGATTTGCTGTTCTATACGACCACCCACCAATGGAATCAGCTTTAAGAGCTGTGTTAGTTCTGGTGTGTCTTCAATTGCTTTAATGACAATGTGACCAACGCCTTGCGAGATATTATCTTTTTGAAGTTTTAATTCGGTTGCTAAAGATTCTTGTAAGACTTGCGCTAATGTCTTGGCAAACATGTCTCGATGGTGATTCACCAGATCATGAATGATTTTTTTATGGGTCGAGCTAGTGTCTAACTCTTTTTTTACACTATCAATGACAGTAATCACCACACGATCAGAGAGCTCTTCCATGATCACGTTATAGTAAAAATTAAGACGTCTGAACCATTTATTAGGTATGACTTTATAGCCTAGCTCATGCAGTCTATAGGCAATCACTCCGACGCGAATTAAACGTAAAAAGCGAAGGTAAGGGATAATGGCTAATATTTCATACCAATGAATGAAGGGAAAGAAAAACCAACGCTGATGATGTTTATTGACGATTGCAATCAGCCATCTTACAGCGAGTTCGACAATTAAAAATGTGATAAACCAACTTTCGGTAATGATGACCCATGGGTGAAGCTCGGATTTATAAAACTCCAGAATTTGAGGTAATTGAACCGTATCAAAGACCCATGAGCCAAAATTACTCATTAAAATTGCATTGGCACATAGACAAAACAAGTTGACTAAAATAATGAGCATCATAAAGATGTCATAAATCAGGAACATCTTCCAAAATAACGTGTCATGACGCTGTGGACGGAAAGTTTTTCGAGAATTAGTCATGCGTTCTGTCATATGCAATACATTCTGAGGACAGCTTAATTTACAGATTCAGCTTGAAGCTGTTGTTTTAACTGTGTAATTAACTGATCTTTTTCTGTCCAAAGCTCATCAACCCATTTTTGGAAACGAGCGCGATAGTCGGCATCATCCTCATAATTGCCGCCATGAACCCAAGCAGGAATTTCAATTTTTCTTAAATTTACGCCAATTTGAGAAACTTCTCCTAACCAAAAATCTCCATAACCTGGCACACCATCTGGATAGACAATGGTCATATCGACCAGCGCATCAATTTCACTTCCTAGAATATTTAGGGCAAGTGCTAGACCACCCGCTTTAGGCTTGAGTAAATTTTTATACGGAGATTTTTGTTGAGCATGTTTTTCGGGCGTATAGCGCGTACCTTCTAAATAATTTAATAAGGTAAAAGGTTGGCTGAGCAGTTGTTCACACGATTTACGCGCTTCTTCCATATCACGATATTTCAGCGCAGGATTTTTTTCGATTTGCGCTTTGGTATGACGCTTCATCATAGGAAAACCAAGGATCTTGAATGCTTGCCCAACAAAAGGAATAAAAATGAGTTCCCATTTCGTAAAAAAACGTGTGAGCGGCATACGTTTAAGACCAAAATATTGAGTAACAGTTGTATCCACCCAGCTTTGGTGATTACAGGTCATGATGTAATGACCTTGTAGATTGAGATCTAGATCTTCATCAATCGTGATGTGCCATTTAAGCTCAGGGAGAACTTTTTCAATGAGCCAGTTATTCGTACCAATCCAACCATTGGCGATATTGATATTGGTTTCATCGATTTTTGATGATTTTTTTACGAGTTTAGTCAAACCTAATGCAAGAATAGGTGGGCCACGAAAAAATGTACTTCCTGTGATCACAGAACCTACGGTTAAACCCTTAGAAATTTTTTTTAAAATAGGTTGTTTCTGCTTCTCTGCTGCCATTGCACAGTCCTAAAAAGTGATTGCATGTGATTGAAATTTTTAAAACACTATAAATCGAGTCGCTCAAATCACAAAGCCCGTTTTCTTAACTATGTATAAAATATGATGAAGCATTAACGAAAGATGCTACAAAAGATTACATATTGTTAATAAACTGTTTATTATTAACAAAATAGTAATGGTTAAATTGTTTCTAACAAATCATTATTCATCACATACAAAAACATATAAAAGGAGTCATCCCATGCGTGCATTAGCTATTTCAGCTGCAGTGGTTGGGGCAATGGTACTTTCTGGTTGTCAAACAACTGGTAACAATATTGGTGGCGTCGAGTATGACAAAACTGCATTGGGTGCTTTAATTGGTGCAGCAGCTGGTTACGGTGTTTCTAAAGGTAATGCGAACACTAGCCGTCAAAATAACCGTGCAGCAGCGATTGGTGCTGTATTAGGTGGTGCTGCAGGTGTATATCTCGACAATAAAGAGAAAAAATTACGCCAAGCAACTGCTGGTACAGGTATTGATGTAAACCGTAATCCAGATGGCTCTATTAACTTAGTAATGCCAGGTGCTATTACGTTTGATACAAATAAATCAAATATCAAGCCAAACTTCTATGACACTTTAAACCGTGTTGCACAAGTTTTAACTGAAGACAACAAGAGCGGTATCCTTGTAACTGGTTATACTGATAGTTCAGGTAATGATGCGATTAACATCCCATTGTCACAAGCACGTGCTCAATCTGTTGCTAGCTATTTAGCATCTAAGGGTGTTTCTACAGCACGTATTAATGCTCAAGGTTTAGGTTCTTCAAACCCAATTGCAGATAACACAACTGCAGCAGGTAAAGAACAAAACCGTCGTGTAGAGATTGCTGTTTACGCAGTTCAATAATACATGATCTTAAAAAAGCCACCTTCGGGTGGTTTTTTTATGTCTGAAATTTATTCAAATATACCTTCATTAAATTTAACGTTAGTCATATTCGAAGCAGATGACTATAATCGAGCGCTGAAGGAAAAGAGGAAAGAATATGTCATCAGCCAGTCATTTGAACGACAAGCAACTTGAAGCCATGAAATACACTCAAGGACCCTTGTTAGTACTTGCTGGGGCAGGCTCAGGTAAGACCTCTGTAATCACACAGAAAATTGCATATTTAGTCAAAAAATGCGGTATACCAGCACATCGTATTACGGCGATGACTTTTACCAACAAAGCTGCACGAGAGATGAAAGAGCGTGTCGGTAAATTGCTTGGTAAAGAGGATGGAAAGGGTTTATCTGTTTCTACCTTTCACACCTTTGGTTTGAATTTATTAAGACTAGAATTAAAACATACGCCACTTAAAGCAAACTTTTCCATTTTAGATGCTGATGACTGTAAGCGTATTTTAATGGATTTAATGCACCGAGATAATTTGTCTGGTGCAGAAAGTAAAGAGCTGATCGCAAAAGCGATGAAGATGATCTCAGATTGGAAAAACGATCTAATTTTGCCTGAGCAAGCACATACGACTTGTGAAACGGCTGAAGATGTTCAATTTGCGCATCTCTATCAACTTTATGAGCGTAATTTACGTGCCTATAATGCGGTCGATTTTGACGATTTAATCGTAATGCCGACACGCCTTCTTCAAGAAAATGCTGAAGTCCGTGATAAATGGCAAAACCGTGTACGTTATTTATTGGTTGATGAATATCAAGATACCAATACCGCCCAATATATCTTGGTCAAACTACTTGTTGGTGTCATGGGACAATTTACGGCTGTAGGGGATGATGACCAATCAATTTATGCTTGGCGGGGGGCAAAGCCAGAAAACATGGCCTTATTGAAGGAAGATTTCCCCAATTTAAAAGTCATTAAGCTTGAGCAAAACTATCGTTCAACCAGTCGTATTTTAAAAGCTGCAAACCATGTGATTGAGAATAACCCACATATTTTTGATAAAAAATTGTGGAGTGATAAAGGACATGGTGAGGTGATCCGTATTATTACTTGTCGTAATGATGATGATGAAGCGGAACGTGTTGTTAAAGATTTGCTGACTCATAAATTGATGAATGGCAAAAATTGGAAAGATTACGCCGTGTTATACCGTGGAAACTTCCAAGCACGTGTTTTAGAAACACAACTTCGTCAGATGCAGATTCCTTACAAACTTTCTGGTGGTCAGTCGTTCTTTGGTCGTGCTGAAATCAAGGATATTATGAGCTATCTACGTCTCATTATTAATCCTGAAGATGACAGTGCTTTCTTACGGATTATCAACACACCTAAACGCGCCATAGGACCTGTGACTTTAGAAAAACTAGGTTTATTTGCGCAAGAGAATAATCTTTCTCTACTAGGTGCCGCGAATGATCAGCGTCTAAGTATGGTATTACCGAAGAAGGCGACATCTCAATTGGCTGAGTTTGCCGATTTTATCGAAGGTTTTACGCGTGAATTGTTAGATGATGATGAACCTGTACCTAAAGTCCGCCAAATGATGGTTGAGGCAGGATATATCGACTACATCAAAGAAACGGCAGCGACGCCAGCACAAGAAAAAACTAAAATTGACAATATTGAAGTGCTTTATAGCAGTATTCAAAGTTTGATCAATCGTGCTGAAGATGTCGATGAAAAAAATATCGAAAGTGTCATTCGTAAGATGGTGTTGCTGGATATGTTGGAGCAACAGCAAGAAGATGAAGATATTGATAAAGTAAATTTACTGACTTTGCATGCTTCTAAAGGCTTGGAATTCCCATTTGTTTATATTATGGGGCTTGAGGAAGAGTTGCTTCCGCACAAGAATTCAATTGTGGCTGACACCATCGAAGAAGAACGTCGACTGATGTACGTTGGTATTACCCGTGCCAAACAAGGTCTGACTTTGACGCTTGCAGAACAGCGTAAAAATGGTGGTCAGATGAAACAAATGACACCAAGTCGCTTCTTGGACGAATTGCCACAAGATGAAGTCGATTGGCTAGGTCGAAAAAAGAAATTGGCTGAAAATATCGATCCAAAATTACAGGCACAGCATTATCTGCAAAATCTGAAAGCTTTACTCAAACGTTAATTACATTTTAAAACAGGATTGAATATGAAAGTTCAAGTTAAAGTACTTGACCAACGACTTGGTCAAGAATGGCCATTACCTACTTATGCAACAACAGGATCAGCAGGTTTAGATTTACGTGCATGTGTAGATGAAGCGATCACTATTGAGCCTGGTCAGACTGTTTTAGTTAAAACAGGTATGGCAATTTATATCGAAGACCCAAGTTATGCGGGTTTGATTTTGCCTCGTTCTGGCTTAGGTCATAAACACGGGATTGTATTAGGAAATCTCGTCGGTCTAATTGATTCAGATTATCAAGGTGAATTAATGGTTTCAGTTTGGAACCGCAGTCAAAATGCATTTACATTAGAGCCAGGTGAGCGATTGGCTCAATACGTATTGGTTCCTGTTTTACAAGCTGAATTTGATTTAGTTGACGAATT
This sequence comes from Acinetobacter sp. 25-47-122, assembly GCF_056779695.1. Taxonomy (NCBI): domain Bacteria; kingdom Pseudomonadati; phylum Pseudomonadota; class Gammaproteobacteria; order Moraxellales; family Moraxellaceae; genus Acinetobacter; species Acinetobacter sp. 25-47-122. The sequence continues at coordinate 79,956 of NZ_JBWYIJ010000014.1, read as the reverse complement.
CAAGGCAAGTGAGCGAGGAGCTGGTGGATTCGGACACACTGGAAAACAATAGTATTTTGGATAAAAGCCTGTAAAATCAGGCTTTTATTTATATGTTGCAAAATATTAACAAAGATTATATAAATTGAAATTGGTACACGTTATATAAAGAATAACGATATTTTTTATTACTCAATATATTCAAAATTTATTTGGATCAACTCTCATCACGCTGTTCTGACTCAGCAGTCAACGGTGTTAATTAAGAATGAATACCCAACCACTTATTTTTCCAAGACAAATTTTCCGTGCTTATGATATTCGCGGAAAAGTCAGTCAATTGGATACAAGAACAATTTATGCGATTGCACATGGGCTCGTTGCTCAGTATCAATCACGTGGTCAGAAAAGTATCGTGCTAGGTTACGACGCTCGACTGACTGGACCTACTTTTGCTTGGATTATTGAATCAGTCTTCAAAAAACAAGGGATGAATGTCGAGAACATTGGATGTTGTTCAACCCCACAAATGTATTTTGCTGCTCGACATAAAAATGGCAATGGCATCATGGTGACCGCGAGTCATAACCCTAAACATGATAATGGGATTAAATGGATTATTGAATATGAACCACCTTGTCCAGACATGATTCAAAATGTTGGGGAGTATGCAGAAGGTTTCTATTTTCAACATGATCACTTTCCAACGCCACCTCAACTGACACATCAGATTAAATCAGAGTATTGCTTGGCTTATCAGCATGCTTTGCTCAAGGATATTCAATTAAAGCGTCCACTCAAGGTTGTATTAGATGGTATGCATGGTGCCGCTGGGCGTTGTGCTGATTTAGTACTACAAAAAATGGGATGCGAAGTCATTTCAATACGTTGTTGTGAAAATGGAGAGTTTCCAGATCATCCTCCAGACCCTTCACAAGCGAAGCATTTGACGCAGTTAAAAGAAAAAATTTTGTTGCATCAGGCGGATTTAGGGATTGCTCTCGATGGTGATGGTGATCGTGCCGTCATTCTGGATGAGAATGCTCACATTGTGTCTGCTGATCGCTTGTTGGCATTATTCGCATCATTGTGTTTAACTCAGCATCCACATCATGAAATTGTTTATGACGTAAAATGTTCAACGATGGTGTCAAAAACCATTGAACAATTACAAGGCATCGCAAAAATGATTCGTACTGGCAGCAGTTTCATGCGCCGTTATATTTCCCAATCCAAAGGTCGAGCTGTTTTTGGGGGAGAATATGCGGGTCATTATGTCTTCAATGATGGTCGTGGTTTTGGTTACGATGATGGTATCTATGCAGCATTACGGGTCATGGAGGCATTGAGTCAACTTAATATCACGCTATCTGAATATCTCGCTCAATTCCCAGATCGCTTTGGTACTGAAGATACCTATATTGAAACTCAAGATGCAAATCCGCAAGACGTCCTAGCCTTGATAGAGCAGAATTGTAAAAGTACTGGGGCTAAAATGAGTAAAATCGATGGTATTCGCCTTGATTTTGACTACGGATTTGGCATTATGCGAGCATCAAATACTGGTGAATACTTCACGGTACGGTTTGATGCAGATAGTCCATCAAAACTTTATGAAATTCGCCAGCATTTTGTAAAAATTTTAAATGAAAAATATCCTGTGCTTGCTCAAAGTATTTTGAATGCACACTAATGTAGGAATGAAGGAGAGGCGAATGCCACACCAACAAACTGGCATCGACAAAGCTCAAATTTTGACAGAAGCTTTGCCATACATCCAAAGATTTACAGGTAAAACACTTGTAGTGAAATATGGCGGCAATGCAATGACTGATCCTGCATTAGAAAGTTCGTTTGCCCGTGATATCGTGCTTCTGAAAACAGTTGGTCTTAATCCGGTTGTGGTTCATGGTGGTGGTCCTCAAGTCGATTCATTTTTGAAACAACTTGGGCGTGAATCAGACCGTATTGATGGAATGCGTGTAACTGATCCTGCAACTATGGAAGTTGTAGAAATGGTGTTGGGCGGAAGTGTAAATAAGTCTATTGTGAATTTGATCAATCAACATGGTGGTCGTGCAATTGGATTAACGGGTAAAGACGGTAACTTAATTCGTGCTCAAAAGTTGTTGATGGAAAAAACCCAAGAGGATGGATCTGTTCAACAAATTGATCTTGGGTTAGTGGGTGAAGTGGTCGGTGTAAAAACTGACGTTCTGGAAATGTTCACTCAAAGTGATTTTATTCCAGTGATTGCGCCACTCGGTGTTGATGAGGAAGGTAATACTTACAATATCAATGCAGATTTAGTTGCTGGTAAAGTTGCTGAAGCTTTGGGTGCAGAAAAGTTAATTCTTCTTACGAATATCAGTGGTGTATTGGATGAGAATAAAAACCTACTCACTGGACTAACAACACAAGAAGTCGATCGCTTGATCGATACAGGTGTGATCTACGGCGGTATGATTCCGAAAGTGGGATGTGCGCTTGATGCGGTGAAAGGGGGTGTAGTGAGCGCGCATATTGTGGATGGTCGTGTTCCACATGCGACTTTGTTGGAAATTTTTACGGATCACGGTGTTGGAACATTGATTACCAATCGTTCTAAGTCGGCGCACTAATTCATAATCACATAATAAAAAGTCACTTCGGTGGCTTTTTTTGTTTGATAAGAATAATCGTTTTATGTCCCATATATCCAGCATAAAACATATTCAATTGCTATATTCATATTTGCAAGATCTATAAGGCTGATGCACAATAAAACTGATAATTAAAGCAAAATGAAAGATTATGTGCCAACTACTTGGAATGAATTGTGCCACCCCTACGGATATTACGTTTTCTTTTCGTGGTTTTTCTCAGCGCGCTGGAATAACGTCAGATCACTCAGATGGTTTTGGCATCGCTTTCTTTGAGGATAAGGCATGTCGCTTATTTGTTGATAACCAATCTGCAGTCGAGTCTCCAATTGCAGAATTAGTTCGTAATTACCCGATTAAATCGCGTAATGTCATTGCCCATATTCGTAAAGCAACACAGGGAAAAATTACTTTAGAAAATTCTCATCCATTTATTCGTGAATTGTGGGGGAGACAATGGATTTTCGCGCATAATGGCGATCTGCATAATTTTCATCCAAGGTTGTCGGGACAGTTCACACCAGTAGGTAATACAGATAGTGAGCTTGCATTTTGCTATTTATTAGAACATCTCGTACAAAAGTTTGGTTATGTAGAGCCAAGTGTCCAAGATGTATTTCATGCATTAGAAGAAATTTCACCAACAATAGCAGAGCATGGGACATTCAATTTTTGTTTATCAAATGGACAGGCTTTGTATAGTTATGCGACCACAAAATTACACTGGATTGTTCGCGAATATCCATTTCAACCTGCACGATTAATTGATATTGATGTTGAAGTCGATTTTAGTCAGGTCACGACACCTGAAGATCGTGTGGCTGTAATTACGACAGAACCATTAACAGATAATGAAGCTTGGTTTGCATATACGCCCGGCGAAATGATTTTATTTCAGGATGGTAAGCCAACACTACGTACCATAACTCACGTTGAGCGATTGGTCAGAGAAGCCCGTGACCCAAGCTTGAAGCGTGTTACTCGCGCGGATCAGTATTAAAAATTTAATGTGAAGTGTCTAAGATCTACACTTACTTTTTTAACGCCAGACTTTGATTTTAATGATTGAGCTAGGCAAAATAGCGTAAAACTTTTTAATGGAATACCTCATGCAGGACACCGCTATGTCACGATGGTTATCGCCGCTGATGGCATTTTGTTTATCATTTATCATTATTGTGGGTCTGGCACCAAGCTTAGGCTTGCAAATCGATCGACAACTCGATTTTTGGTTGCTTTGGTTTGCAACGATGTTGTTTTTAGCGTTGCCAATTATCTATTTAGAAATTGGATTGGCGAAACGAGCTCAAACATCAGCGCTGAACGCATTATCAAAATTGACCCGTGAAGCCGATGCGCACCAACGTTGGAGAGTGGTTGGTTGGCTTGCTGTTATTTTTATTCCATTCTTAGCAGGCGGTATATTACTTAATACTTCTAATGCTGTAGCACAACAAAATGATTTTGGTATTGGTTCAAATATTTTGATGGGTATCGCAGCATTCATTGCATTTGGTTTATCATTTCTTCAACGTTCTGTATTGGTTGTACTTACTGCGATTGCAACGATTGCAAGTTTAATCGCGGCTCAGGTTTTTGGTGTCCAAGTCAATGATTGGCAGCTGACTCCTGTTGAGTTTAAAGAGTGGGGCAATGCAACTATTCTCGCTTTAGTAGCTTCAGGTCTCGGGCTTGGATTATATTGGCAGACAAATCTCAATCAAGAGAAACAAGATGCTGCAACGCCAAAAACTTTACCGATTTGGCTAGCGCAACTGGTGGCTGTGGCTGGATTTGGATATTTTGCAATTAGTGCTGCAATTCCAGCATATATCGTTTTAATCGCGACAATATTTGCAGTAGCTTTACTCCTGCAACTTGGTAAGGAACAACTCGCACATCGTGGATTAGCACAAGCGGTGCAATATTTTTTATTGCTTGCACCACTTTTAATTTGGGTATTCCCTGCAGCCGATCTATTTTTAACTCCGATTTTAATGCTTTGGGGATTAAGCATTTGTTTAATCTATGCAATTTTCGTGGGTTGGATCATGAAAATTAGTCATTTACGTAAAGCGCTGAATTTTAGTAATGAAGCTTTTTATAATATCTGGCGTGTGGCTGTACGTATTGTGACACCTTTAGCAATTGTGGCTGCAATGATTTCTTACTTAGGTCAATTGTTACCATGATCCAAAATGCAAAAGTTTGGGTTGCTTATGCTGCTGTAGACCAGCAGTTTCACATTGAACTTGAATTTGTGGAAGGCATGTCTGTTGCGGATGCTATTACACAAAGTGGTATCGCGTCGTGTACGCAGTTGCCAGACGAGTATGCTGTTGGAATTTTTGGGACGAAAGTACAAGATCAATCGCATGTTCTGCAAGCAGGTGATCGGGTGGAAATCTATCGGGCATTAACGATTAATCCAAAAGATATTCGCCGTAAGCGGGCAGCAGCGAATCCAGTTGGGCGCTATTGTCGTGGCAATCGCTTTAAACAATTGAAATGATATGAAAAACCCCTCTTTGAGGGGTTTTCTTTTATGTCTAATTCTTTATAGTGGTGGCGCGTTCAAAATCGCATCTTTCGAACCTGGTAAACCAGGTTGAGTTTCTGGGATAGTTTCTAAACCTTCGATTTTATTCACGACGCCAGAACCATCGAAATATACTTTTAGATGCTGACCTTGAGTTGCAGGAATATTTGCTTTTTTAGCATATGTACCTGGGGTATAATTGTAGATGTAATCCCAACGTAAAGGATTCAAAGGATCTGAAATGGTTGGGCTACCAAGTAAAAAACGAACTTGTTGGTAAGTCATCCCGACTTGAATTTTTGAAGCTTGCGCTTGGGTTAATGGTGTTCCTTGAGGAATATCAACTTTGTATACACCAAAGACAGAACAACCACCCAGTAAAGAAGCGACGAATAACGTCAGCATGATTTTTTGCATTTTGCTACACTATCCCAAATTAATTATGATGCAATTGATCCAAGGATAGATCATACTGCATCTCAACTCTGTTGCATATTCCAACTTAAAATTTGTTGAGAGACCTTTTTATATGCCTATTTCAAATCAAGATTTACGCAAAGCTGGACTTAAAGTTACCCTTCCACGAATCAAGATTTTGGAATTATTAGAAAATTCAAGACAGCATCATTTGAGCGCGGAAGATATCTATAAGACCTTACTTGAGCAAGGCGAAGATGTCGGTCTAGCAACTGTATATCGTGTGTTAACTCAGTTTGAAGCTGCTGGTATTATCCAACGTCATCATTTCGAGAATAATCACTCTGTATTCGAAATCATGCAAGATGATCACCACGATCATATGGTCTGCCAGAACTGCAACAAAGTTGTTGAATTCCACAATGATTTGATTGAACAAGAACAACATAATGTTGCTGAACAACTTGGTTTTGTTTTAACAGGTCACTCTTTGAATTTATATGGTTATTGCGATGCGCCTGAATGCCAAGAAGCATACCGTAAAAAATAAATCTTGATTAAAGTAAAAAAGGAGCAATGATTGCTCCTTTTTTATTCACTATTGATTAATCATCTTGACCATCAAAAGTGAGGCGGGGGCCAGAATTCAACAGATAGTTTGGATCTTCTTCAGAGAGTTTGATTTGTAAGCGTAAATCGTTGGCAGAGTCAGCATGACGCAATGCTTCGTCATAAGTGATTTTCTCAGCTTTATATAAGTCAAATAGCGCTTGATCAAACGTCTGCATTCCAATTTCACGGGAACGCTTCATGACTTCCTTAATTTCATGAACTTCTCCTTTACGCACTAAGTCTGAAATCAGTGGAGAATTGATTAAGATTTCAATTGCAGGATGACGTGATTTTTTATCAGGAGTCGCAATTAACTGTTGTGCAATGATCGCCTTCAAATTCAGTGAGAGGTCCATAAACAGTTGGCTGTGACGATCCGTCTCAAAGAAATGAATAATACGATCTAAGGCTTGGTTGGCATTATTGGCATGTAAGGTCGCAAATACTAAATGACCTGTTTCAGCGAAACTAATCGCATAGTTCATGGTTTCACGTGAGCGAATTTCACCAATAAGAATGACATCAGGTGCTTGGCGGAGTGTGTTTTTCAGTGCAATTTCAAATGAGTCTGTATCAATGCCAACTTCACGTTGAGTAATGATACAGCCTTGATGTTGATGAATAAATTCGATTGGGTCTTCAATGGTAATGATATGACCTTTAGAATTTTGATTACGATGACCGATCATTGCTGCAAGCGAAGTCGATTTACCTGTACCAGTAGCACCTACAAATAAGATGATACCGCGCTTAGTCATTGCTAGATCTTTAAGGACGGGCGGTAGTTTCAGCTCATCAATACTTGGAATGACAGTTTCAATCCGACGTAAAACCATGCCAGGTTGATCACGTTGCTGAAAAGCACTGACACGAAAACGTGCAGTTTTATCACGATTGGCAATAGCAAAATTACATTCGTGTGTTGCAGCAAATTCAATTCGTTGTCTTTCACTCATAATCGAGTGAATCAATTGACCTATGATTTCACCAGTGAGCTTTGTTTTAACTACAGGCACAATTTCACCATTAATTTTCATTGATGGTTCAATATCTGCACTGATAAATAAATCTGAAGCCTTGCGCGCAATCATCATGTCGAGCAGGTCATTAAAATCCATTTTGATTCCCCTAAATCAAATGACGTTCACTTTTTTATAAAAATGATTCTGGTTGTTTAGCCGCTGTACGTGCAACTTGCGGGGTAATAATGCCTTTCGCGACAAGATTTTTGAGACTTTGATCGAGAGTGGTCATGCCATAATTTGCACCGGTTTGTATTGCAGAATACATTTGTGCAACTTTGTTCTCACGGATGAGATTTCGAATCGCTGGAATTCCAATCATAATTTCGTGAGCAGCTACCCGACCGCCACCTGTTTTCTTTAAAAGTGTTTGAGAGATGACGGCTTGAAGCGATTCAGAAAGCATGGCACGAACCATGTCTTTCTCATCGGCAGGAAACACGTCGATAATACGGTCAATTGTTTTTGCGGCAGATGTGGTATGCAGTGTTCCAAACACCAAGTGACCAGTTTCCGCAGCAGTAAGTGCAAGTCGAATGGTTTCGAGGTCCCGCATTTCACCGACGAGAATAATATCTGGATCTTCACGCAGTGCAGAGCGTAGCGCTTCATTAAAACCGTGTGTGTCACGATGCACTTCACGCTGGTTAATCAAACACTTTTTGGATTGGTGCACAAATTCAATTGGATCTTCGACGGTTAAAATATGGTCGTAACGGTTGTCGTTAATGTAATCCATCATTGCCGCAAGAGTAGTCGATTTACCTGAACCCGTTGGTCCTGTGACCAAAACAATTCCTCGTGGATAGGCGCAAATGTCTTTGAAAATTTGCCCCATGCCCAAGTCTTCCATAGAAATCACTTGAGAAGGAATGGTACGGAATACCGCGCCAGCGCCACGATTTTGGTTGAATGCGTTGACACGGAAGCGTGCTACACCGGGTACTTCAAATGAGAAATCGGTTTCTAATTTTTCTTCATAATCGCGACGTTGTTTATCATTCATGATGTCGTAGATTAAGCGGTGTACTTCTTTGTGTTCTAAGGCTGGTAAGTTAATACGACGAACTTCACCATCAACACGAATCATCGGTGGCATTCCTGCAGAAAGGTGCAAGTCAGACGCCCCGTTTTTCACTGAAAATGCCAGTAATTCTGTAATATCCATAAATTCCCCGAACGCATTAAAATCGTAATTATTTTGATAGAATAATAAGGCTTTCCTACAGCTTAACCAACAGTTAGCGTGCAAGAAAGTAAAAAAAGATGAATTAACTGAGATAGCTATACATGATGAGTCTAGAGCAAGCGAGAAATAGTGTCATTCAACAAATTGAACAAGCCTGTGAAGTTGCTCAACGACAATCTAACGAGGTTAAACTCCTTGCTGTTTCCAAAACGCATCCAGCGGATATTTTGAGAGAAATGTATCAGACTGGTCAACGAGCATTTGGTGAGAATTACCTGCAAGAAGCATTAGATAAAATCAAAGCGCTGAATGATTTAGACATCGAATGGCATTTTATTGGTCATGTACAACGCAATAAAACCAAACAGTTGGCTGAACAATTTGCATGGGTGCATGGGGTTGATCGCTTTATTATCGCAGAGCGACTCTCTAATCAACGCACAATCGAACAGGAGCCTATCAATATTTGTCTTCAAGTGAATATTGATGCTCAAGAAAGCAAAGATGGTTGTGCAGTTTCAGAGGTCGAAGATCTGGTTGCTCAAATGAGCATATTACCTCGACTTCGATTACGAGGATTAATGGTCATTCCAGCACCTGGCAATGTAGATGCACTCTATGATGCCAAGACACTTTTTGATCAGATGAAAGAGCATCATGCACATCCTTCTGATTGGGATACCTTGAGTATGGGAATGTCGGGTGATTTACAAGATGCGATTAGCGCTGGATCGACTATGGTTCGCATAGGGACGGCCTTATTTGGGGCGCGAGATTACTCAAAATGATTGGATTCAGTCTGCACTGAACTTTCGGGTTCAGTCGCTGTCATTGTAAATACAACTTTTTATGTATAAAAATAAACCAATATATTTCACATAATCATAAAACAGGGAAGAATTGGATGAGTTCGTATTATCAGCTTTTAGAACGAAAAGTGTGTGATGATGGATCAGTACTGGCTAAGTATAAGTCGACTATACATGCTCAAGGTGCATGGAATGCGCACGAACAGCATATGGCGCCCGCAACAGGGATTATTTGTGCAGAGTTGGATCACTTTTCTGCTCGGTCTGACCTACGGATTGGACGTATAAGTTTAGATATTTTGGGCCTGATACCCGCTGGGGAGTTTCAAATTGAAACTCGAATTATTCGACCTGGAAAAACCATTGAATTGATCGAGTCGACCATGTCTGCATATGGTAAAAGCTGTATTCAGGCACGTACTTGGCGAATGATGATGAGTGATACTCAGGCAGTCGCAGGATTAGAAGATCAAAAAGTTGCTGATCCTGACGAGGGGATCTTATGGGAAGAAATTAGAAACTGGCCTGGAGGCTATATTCAATCACTTGAGGCACGCCGTTTAGATCGACGGGCAGGCAAGGGCATTGTATGGCTAACCAATCCTTATGACATGGTTGAAGGACAAATACATTCAGACTTTGTGAAGTTGATGGGAATGGTCGATACAGCGAATGGAATTGTCACACGACAAGGTTGGCCGTTTAACTATACTTTTCCAAATTTAGATTTACAGATACATCTCTATCGTATGCCAATAGGTAAGTGGCTAGGTCTGGAAACAGTGCAACAATATGGTGATGACGGTATCGGGTTAACTTCATCTATTCTTCATGATCTGAATGGACCTTTTGGACGAGCTGAGCAAATTTTAACTTTAAGAAAACAGGCTTAGATTAAAGCCGTCATTTGACGGCTTCAACTTTTTATCATGAATCATTAACCGACAATATTAATGGTACTCGCACCTGCACCTACAGGTTTGACTTGAATCTGTACCGGAATACGTTCATGCATTTCTTGTACATGAGAGATGAGCACGACCTTACGACCTTGGCTTTGTAAATGATCGAGGGCATTCATGACCATATGTAAGGATGCTGGGTCGAGCGTACCAAAGCCTTCATCAATAAACAGTGATTCAAGTTTCATTGAACCTGATGCCATATTGGCAATTGCAAGAGCAAGGGCAAGTGACACCAGGAAAGTTTCACCTCCTGATAAGGACAACACAGGTCGGACTTCGCTGTTCATATCGAGATCGATAATTGCTAAACTTAAACTATCTGGAATACGATGTAATTGATAACGCTGTGATAGGGGTTGCAGTTGTTGGTTGGCATATTCCACCAAAATATCTAAATGGTGTTCTTGAGCAATCTTTTTAAACTTGGTGCCTTCCTTATGCCCAATCAAATCGTAGATACGACCCCAACGATATTCTTCTGCTTTAATTTGCTCAATTTGGCTTTGATACTTAGCATAGTTGGCTTGATTGTTCGCATTCATGAGTAGCTTTGCACCAGCTACATTACAGGCATTTTGCTGTGTGGTTTTTTCTAATGCCAATTCAGCGAGTTTGCTTTGAGCCTCTTCGAAGCTGAGTTCAGGTTGTTGTTCGAGATGTTTAGCATAGTGTTCCTCAAGTGTTTGCCATGCTGTTTTTGCACTTTCTAAAGCCTGTTGATGATTGAGCAAGTTCTGCCGAATTTGTCGGTGTTGATTATGTTCAATTGCAAGACATTGTTCGATCACACTCGGTTGCATCTCTGGATGAGTCTTCATCCATGTGGAAATTTGCTCAGTCGCCTGTTGCAGTTGTTGAGTATTGAGTGTGATTTGGCTGTCTAAATGCTGTTGTTGCAGTTGTAGTTGTTGGCGCTGTTCTTCACTAGCTTTTAACTGCAGGCGCTGTGTGGCAATGGCTTGTTGTAACTGTTGTTGCTCTTGATCCAGCGTTGCTTGCCATTCGCTCACCTTCTGATACTGACGACCTGCATAGGCTTCAGTCAGGGTATTCAGTTGATGACGTAGCGATTTTCCAATATGCGCAATTTCAGCCAATTGATCTAATTTTTCCTGTGATTGTTTTTGCACGAGCTCAAGTTTAAGTTGTTGTTGATTTAACTCAGTTTTTACGTGCTCACAGTATTTGTGTTGCTCAGTGACCGCTGTCAAAAGCTGTTGGCGCTGTCGCAAGTGTTGCAATATTTGCTCGGCATAATGCAGCGGATTTGCCTGCCAATGTTGCCGTTGAGGGTCATTAAACTGAGTTACGATGGCTTCGATTAGTTGTTCGAGTTGCTGACGTTGTTGTAAGCCAAATTGCATTTGTTCAGCTTTTTGCTGTGCCAATCGCCATGTGTGTAGGATCTGTTGATCCTGTTCTAATTCAAGCTTTAATTGCCCAATGGTTTTCGAGGTCTGTTCTTGATGGGTACGAATCACGTGTAAGATTTCTGTGATCGGTTGTTGAGCATCAATCTTTAAAGCTTGGGTTTGTAATTCAGCATGTAGTTTCTGTACTTGTAAGTCGATGTTTTGCGCCAGAACATCAATCTGGCGTTGCTGTTGCTGCAAAGTTGCATCAGCTTTTGACACTTCAATTTCCAATTTTTTAAGCTGTTGGCGAAGTTGATCATCTTCTTGCTTTGCTTGCTGTAGCTGTTGGTCTTGCAATTGTCCCAAAGCATTGCTGAGTAAATCTGCATGTTCAACAAAAGGATGCGTATGGCTACCACAGACCATACAGGCTTCATTCGGTTTCAACTGGGCACGCAAATCCTGCACGCTTTGATGTTGCAATAGGCGCTGTTGCTCGAAAATTTGCTCAAGTTGTTGTAGAGCAATTTGAATCTGTTGGACCTGTTGCTGTTGTACGCTGACCTGTTGCTTTAAATCATCTGCAATTTTCTGATTACGCTCTTGCTGTTCAATAAGTTGCTGATACTGTTGTTCATTGTGCACTATCTGCATAGCCTGTTGTTCAAGGCGCTCCAAAATACGTGAAGATTGGTCATATTTCTGAATGATCTGCTGTTTTTGTTGTAGTTTTTGTTCCAGTAAGGCAAGTTCTTGATACTGATTTTTCCAAACTGAAATACGCTGTTGTAATTCAGACTGTTGTTGCTGTAATGCCTCGAGTGAGTGTTGCAATAACGTGGGTTGCGTACTTTGCAGTTGCTGATATTGCTGAACATAATCGTTTAAACGTTGTGTGGTTGTGGCAAATGAATCATCAAAAACAGCCCATTCTTGAGACTGTTGCAATTGCTGTTCAAATTGTTGTTTGGATTGTAGTGCTTGGTTTAAAGCAATTTGCTGTTGCTGACATTGCAGTTCAAGTGGTTGAACTTGGTTTACAAAAAACTGTTGTTGCTCTTGTTTGATGATTTGATGTTGTTGAATTTTACTTTGAATCTCATGATCAAGCTGTGTGGCTTTTTCTAATTGCGGTTTCAGTTGTTCCAGTTGGCTTTGCCATAGATTCAGATTCTGCTCAGCTTGATGCAACTGCTGAGTCGCTTGCTCATGTTGAGTGTGTACTTGCTGTAATTTCGGTTGGAAATTTTTAAGATCGTGCGTCAGTTGATTGAGTTTTAATTGACTGTCTTTCTGTATTTGATATTGGGCACGAATTTCTTGAAATACATCGAGTTGGGCAAGTAGTTGTTTTTGTGGTTGCAGTTTGAGATCAGCGTCTAATTGTACCTCATAGACTTCTTTTTTTGCTTGCGTGCCTGCATAGAGCTCATGGCGGTCTTTATGCCATTTTAGATCATTTTCGAGGAGCTTTTCTGCTTGTGCAAGATTTTCTAACACAAGTTTCAGCGCATGATGTTGTTGATTCAGTTCGGTCAATTCATCTTCTGAGAGAATTTCCAAATGTCCAATCAGTTTTTCTAAATCAGTACGTTGCTGTTTAATTTCACTAAATTTATCAGCGGCTTTTTTACTGACTTCACTAAAAATTTGCGAATTGGTTAAATATTCGAGTAAGTCTGCACGTTCATGGTCTTTGGCTTTTAAAAATGCACCGACTTCAGACTGTGCTAACAGGACTGCACGGGTAAATTGCTCAAAACTGAGACCAATCAGCTTTTCAATCAGTGGCGTCACTTCCGAGATTTTTTGCGTTAAGGTCGCGCCATCATCTAAACATTGAACAAAGCGCTCGACTTTTAAATTGCCATCAACTTTTTTACGCGCACGGCTAATGTCCCACCGCGCCAAATAGCGTTTACCATCAAGGGCAAGAAATTCAAGTTCAGCAAAACCAGCGGTGGTACCACGACGCAGAATATTCTTCGAATCTTTAATTGAAATGTCTTTACCGCCTACATCTTTCATGCTGCCAGCTGCGCCACGTAAACGTGGGATTTCATCGTACAAAGCTAAACACATGGCATCGAGCAGCGTCGATTTTCCTGCACCTGTTTTACCAGTAATGGCAATCAGACCTGCCTGAGCCAATGGCGCTTGTTCAAAATGGATATGTTGTTCACCGGCTAAAGAGGCCAAGTTGTTTAAACTGAGTCGAATAATTTTCATGACCTGTCCTTAGTGCGCTTTTTGATCCAAATCGTGTTGTGCCGCTTCAAGCAAAGTTAAGAAATCACGCTTCACCGATTCATCCTGCTCATAGCCCATTTTTTCCCACAAGCTTAAAAATAATTTTTCAGGGGTGGGGGGCGCTAAATCGACTTTGTGACTTTCATCGTTTTGCTCCGTTGCTTTTTGATAAATTCGAGCTATACGCAGTAAACGATAACGATTTGGTGGCAGTGCCAGTTCAATCTGCTGACGTAAGTCTACAGGCGGTGGGGCATCTGTCGTATATTCAATCTCTAGAAAATGTCGTGCATTGAGATTGTCAATTTCGCCTTTTGGCAGGGCATGTACCGTAGTGATTAATTCAGACAAGGGTTCACGAATTCGAATCAAATCCACGGTACGTGGAATAATGTGCGCTTGATATTGAAAATGATTTTGTTCATCAGCTTCGGGGTCAATGGTGACTTCAACCACTTGATGTTTATAGTTGCGTTCACTAAAAGACAGTGGAATAGGTGAGCCACTGTAGCGAATATGTTCCTGTCCAACTTTTTGCGGTTTATGCAAATGACCGAGTGCCACATAATCAATCACATCATCAAATAATGCAGTGGATAAAGCCTCTTCGTTACCAATCACAATTGGACGTTCGGAATCTGAGGTTTCACCGCCTTGCATATGGGCATGTGACATCAAAATTAAGGCTTGATTGGGTTGTTTACGCGCTTTAGCTTCCGCAATAAGTTGTTGGTGTAAATAGGCAATCGCATTTTGGCTGTTGGTGGTATTTTCATTTAAGCCTGTAATTTCGGCACTGCGTAAATAAGGCAGGGTTAAGCACCAAGCAACGATATTTTTATCAGCATCATAAATAGGTACCAACAAACGATCGAGATCAAATTCACCATCCTGTTTGCCAATAATACCGACCGCTTTGGCATTGAATTTCGCTAGAAAAGGTTCAACCTGTTCAATGCGGTAACCGGAATCATGATTACCTGCGATCATTAAGGTTTGCATATGCGGGGCAATGGCATGGGCATCGGTGAGAAACTGGTATAACTGTTTTTGAGCAGATGATGCAGGATTGACCACATCAAAAATATCACCGGCAATCAGCAGGGCATTCGGTTGTTTTTGTTGAATTTGCGCAAGTAGCCAGTTTAAAAATTGTGTGTGTTCATAGTCACGATCATGATTGTGAAAAAATTGCCCCAAATGCCAATCTGAAGTATGAAAAAAACGCACTGCCATTACCGAACCCCAAAACATCTCAATTGTCATCTTATCCAATATCGGACTTTAAAACATCGAAATTTTTAACATCTCTATAAGACAGCTTTTAATCGCTATTTTTTATTCGATTTACTCTTTTTTCGTCTTTTTCTCTTTTTTCTATTTTTGATTCTCGAGTTGATCGAGATTTGCTTATGAGAAGAGGATGCATGCAGTTTAGCTGCTGTTAACGATTGATCTATTTTATGATGAAAAAAAAGATTGGATGACTAAGGGTACCAATAGAATGCTTAGCCAAATACTCATATTGATGGGAATTATTTGATAGATATAATTTAAAGAATAGACTGAAACCGTAAAAATGAGTGCAAACCAAGCTTCTGTTTTAGAAATTTGATCTTCTGCAAAACGTTTGATATGGATCAGCGTATTTTGTTTGACATCTGAAAAATAAGAACGCGTGTATTTATTGGGAAAATAGCTGAGAAGCAGCATTAAGTTTTGAAAAAGATATAAAGACGATATACCGAGTAAAAAATATCGAAATAATAAAATTAAACGCTCAACCCAACGATGCTCAGATGTAATATCGCCCTGTGAATAAAGTTCTATAATTTGATCAATAGACAAAATTAAAATTGAACAACAAGTAAAGAAACTCAGTAGAAAACGGCTTAAATGATGATGCTTAATTTCAAAAAAGGCATGTACAATCGAATAAAGTAAAAATATTAACAAGATTATTGTGATAAATGTCGATAATACTGTATCAACACCAAGCATCTGTTTTTCGAAAAACCAATAGCAAATTCCAAGTGCGAATAAAAAACTAAGACCTTCACCAAAAGGTGTGGTTAAACTCTGATGATGCTCTACAGAAAAAACTATTAAGTAAGCACCAAGATAGAAATAGACCCAAATTATTAATGGATTCGAGCTATTACTCTGTATAGAAATAAATGAAAGTGCACTCAAAAATAGGCTTAAAATTGAATAAATTAAGATTTTTTCTTTGTTTCTAATGATTTGATAACTTTGATAAAAAACACCACAGAGTAAACTGATGATTGTAAGCGGTATGTGAAATTGATGATTAATAAATGCTTTAATAAAAACAAAGCAATAGCAAACTAATACGATACTGATAAGAAAGCGATTGAATGGATAATTCAATACATCCCAAAAGTCTGATTTAAAATTTAGACGTTTTTTTAGACTAATTTTATGTTTAATTTTTTCTTTATACATTGCGACTAGGATTTATTCTGATTGTTATCTCATCTTTATGGATAAAAGTATATTTAGAAAATTTATTAAGTTCAAAAATAAAGCCGACGATTCGAGTGATGTGAAATCGTCGGCCAAAATACTTCAGTCATTCAAATTTAGGCTGCTAAACTAAATTTTCTGCAAGAAGCATGATTTATAGGTCTCATTGGGGTATAAGGTCACCGTGTATCATTGCGGATGCCGGTGCAATGACTACGCGGTTGCTACTGACCTTGTACCTTATATAACGCATAAGGTTGTGATTCGGTTGACAAGAAAATTAAAAATATTTGATTTATTTTCGGTTATGCTTTGTGACAGGAATTTATTGCGTCTGAGAGTTATGGTTTCTTTAAGAAAATATTTTTTATGGTTCTTTTTACTTTGCTTAGGATTAACGCTGGTTGCAGGTATTTTGGCAGCGTTATTGCCTTCGGCAATTGCAGGAATAGTCACTGCACTTCCATATTTAATTGCGATGATTGTTGTTTTATATAAATTTATTGATCAACAACAACGTGCACCTTCGGATCAAGAACGTAAAAAATTCACATTAGGCTTTACATTGATTTTTTGGGGCTATAACTTTCTTGGTGTTTTTTTAAGTATTTTATTTTTCTCGAGAAAAGACCCTGAAATTTGGCAGAACTTTTTAATCTATGTCCAAAATTCCAGTTTCTTAAGTCTCAGTGCAATTATGATTTTGATGCTGGCGATCCCATTATATTTAATTACCTTTTGGTTTTATGGTCCACAAGCGAAGCGCATGGCGAATAAATTGGTGGTAAATAAGTAATCATGAATTGAGCTCAAAGGCATCTTTCACCATGATAGAGGGATCAGATCATAAGAGTATTTCCATGTATCATCCTTGCGTTTTAGTTACTGGTGCAACAGGTTTTATTGGATCTTATTTGGTTGCATATCTGCTAGATCAAGATTATCAGGTGATTGGTTTAAGCCGACAGTCCAATCCCAAAATGAAGCATCCACGTTTGACATGGGTTCAATCTTTCGATGATATTCAACACGCTCAAATTGATTATGTTATTAACTTAGCGGGTGAAAGTATTGGTGATGGTCGCTGGACACAAAGGCGAAAACAAAAACTCATCGACAGTCGGGTGAAGACGACCGATGCATTATTTCATTATCTGCTGACCCATCAGCAACATCCCAAGCGAATTATTTCTGGTTCTGCTGTGGGGTATTATGGTATTGATCCTGATCAAGAATGGTCAGAAAAAAACAATGAGCAGGGATCATCTCAACCGATCTTTATGTCCGAACTTTGCCAAGAGTGGGAGAGGTCGGCGCTCCAATACAAAAATCAGTTTGATATTAAGGTCATTCGTTTAGGCGTGGTGTTTGGGCATGGCGGAGGAATTTTACAACAATTACTCTTACCGATTCGATTTAATCTGTTAGGTAAAATTGGTTCAGGTCAGCAGCCCTTAGCATGGATTCATATTCAGGACGTGATTAAGGCGATTGAATTTCTGATGTTGAATGACACTCCAAACGAAGTTTTTAATTTCGTTGCTCCTGAACAAACGAATCAGGTGTATTTTGTTCGCACCGCAGCAAAAATTTTAAACAAGAAACCGCTTTTAAGTCTGCCTGATTCATTGTTTAAAATCATGTTAGGTGAGCAGTCTCAATTGGTTTTAAATGGACAATACGTTATACCAGAAGCACTTATTCAAGCAGGTTATACATTTCAGTATCCAGAACTCAAAATGGCGTTGGAGCAACTACTTCCATCACATTAAACTTGAAACTTCAAAGATGGGTCATAGGGTCTAGGATCAACGAGGGTGGTCTGATTCAGCATGAGCTGTCGTAGTAACTGCGCTGCAGCTGGCCCCATGCATAAACCATTCCTAAAGTGACCAAAATTCGCCCATAAGTTTTTCATTTCAGGCATTAAACCGATATATGGAATTCCATCAGGTGAGCTAGGTCTCAAGCCTGCCCATTGTTGCACAATCGGGAAATTTTTAAGTTCAGGTATGAGTTGAATGCATGCTTGGTAAATGGATTGTTGTGTTTTCAAATTTGGGCGATGTTCAAAACCTAATTCCGCCATACTGGAACCACAGACGATATGGCCATCTCGACGTGGAATCATATACATGACCTTGTACATACACATCGTGGGTAGCCAGTTTTCAGGGGTTTTGAATAGGATCATCTGCCCCTGAACAGGTTGAACAGGGATATTGAAATCGAGTTGTGATGCCCAATGTGCCGACCAAGCTCCAGTAGCGATAACATACTGATCAGCTTTAATTTGATGTCGATCATGCAGAACAATGGATTGAACTTGCTGATTTTGAATCAGTAATTTTTCTACCCACTTATGCTCGATAATCTTTACTTTTGAATGTGATTTAAGATAAGTCAGAATAGACTTTAAAAGACGAGGATTACGAACATTAGACAATTGTGGAAAATGCAAAGCCTGCTTGAAAGTATTAGAAACTCGTGGATTCAGATTTCTTAATTGAGTCTCGTCGAGTAAATCGCAATGCTGCATCGGCTCGTTATATTGCGCCTTATAACTGAGTCCAATCTCAAAATCATCTTCATCAAAAATTAACATGCCTGAATCGTGAATTTCGAAATCAATGCCACTCAATGGTTGAATTTTTTGATTCCAAGATTGATATAACGATTTACCAAGTTGTGCCAATTGATTGACTGCTTTGGGATAACGCCAAGGATACATAGGTGACAAAATACCACCACCTGCCCAAGATGCAGCTTTAGCTGCTTGTTTTTGATCAATGAGGGTAATTTCACAACCTTGTTCGAGTAATTCAAGCGCTGTTAGTAAGCCGCTAATTCCACATCCAATGATGGCAACGTGCATTTTTATCCACCTTCAAAATGACGGGGTGTATTAGACCATATTCAAGCTCTAATCGTGCAAATAATCTCAATGATGAAAAGAGATCGATGAGATGTAAGATGTTAAATGAGTGAGTTAAAAGTTGGGTCTCGAATACAATGATGATGATTGTAGTAGAAAAAAAGCGCTTTATGTAAAAGCGCTTTTGATTCAATAGTGTATTACAGATCTTTAAGCATTTTTGCAGCATCTTCAGCAAAATAGGTCCAAATTCCATCTGCACCAGCACGACGACAGCTCATCAATGATTCTAAAATCACACTTTCAGAAAGCCAGCCGTTTTGGATTGCTGCTGCCAACATGGCATATTCACCACTCACTTGATAAACAAATGTTGGAATGCCAAATGTGTCTTTAACTTCACGTACAATATCTAGATATGGCATCCCTGGTTTTACGATCACCATGTCTGCACCTTCTTGAATATCTAGTGCAATTTCGTGAAGAGCTTCAGCTCGGTTTCCTACATCCATTTGGTAGTTATACTTATTACCACCTTTTAAATTAGATGCTGAACCCACTGCATCACGGAAAGGACCATAGAAGCTTGATGCATATTTGGCAGAATAAGCCATGATATTGGTATAAATATGACCATTTGCTTCAAATGCTTGACGAATCGCAGCAATACGACCATCCATCATATCACTCGGTGCGAAAACATCGGCTCCTGCTTCTGCATGGCTTAAACCTTGTTTAATCAGACACTCAACAGTTTCATCATTCAGGACATAACCTGTTTCATCTATGATGCCATCCTGACCGTGTGTTGTATAAGGGTCTAAAGCGCCATCAGTGATGAGTACCATTTCTGGTAATTCTTTTTTTAGAAGACGGACAGTGCTTTGAACTAAACCATCATCTCTCCATGCTGCTTCAGCAGTTAAACTTTTGTCTTCTTGTGGGGTAACTGGGAATAAAGCTAATTTAGATACACCTAATTCTAAAAGTTTTTCAGCTTTGTTTAACAACAAATCAGCTGAAAGACGGTGAATATTTGGCATACTAGGTATTTCTTGGGTTTGATTTTGACCTGGTAGAACAAATACCGGATAAATGAGATGTTCAGCAGAAAGATGTGTTTCTCTCACCATCGCTCTGAGTTTGTCATTTTTTCGAATACGGCGCATGCGTGTTGCAGGAAAAGCAGGGCGATTAAACGTATAAGTCATCACAATCTCGATGTTTGGTATTTTACTTGGGTCTAATTGTAGCCCCCTTAAGGCGGTTTTTGGGAAAATGCTGATGGTTTTTTCTCATGATGTTAATTTGAGTTTTGTATGAACGATTCCCAAAAAAAATGGATGGGTAACCTCCATTTAGGTGCTAAACCAGATCTTGAAGTGGTATTAAATCAACTCACTCAAGTATTTAATACCTCTCCTTATTTCGCTTACAACGAAATGCAAATGCGTGTCGTAGAAGGTGAAATCCAAGGTTATATTGAGATGAAACCTAATCTCATTGGTAATATTTCTTTCCAAATTTTGCATGGCGGTGTAGCAGCAACATTACTCGATAGTATTGGCGGGATTGTTGCAATGGGCGAGCTTTACAAGCGTGCAGAGCCTGATATGTTGCCTGAAACTTTAAAGAAAGTTTCACGTTTAGCAACAGTGGATATGCGAGTGGATTATTTATCACCAGGGCGCGGAAAGTATTTTATTGCCACTGCTGAAGTCCTACGCATGGGTCGCAAAGGTTGTACGATGCGCATGAATATGGTGAATGATGAAGGTAAAGCAATTGCAACAGGTATTGCTTCATACGCATATTGAAAAATCTATGTATCTCTTATAAGAAAACCGCCCTTGTAGGCGGTTTTTTATACTAAACATCTGATCTTGAACGTTTTAACGCACTATTCCATTGATGTAAATGAAATTGACGTTGATCTTCAGACATTGTTGGCTCAAAGGCTTTTTCCAATTTCCATGATGCCGCAATATCAGACGGATTTTTAAATACACCTGCAGTTAAACCTGCCATTGCCGCAGCTCCCCAAGCCGTTGACTCCAAAAGTTGCGGTCTTAATACAGGAACATTCAGTAAGTCGGCTTGAAACTGCATCAACATATCATTTTGACTCGCACCACCATCTACACGTAATTCTTTTAAAGGGTTTCGAATATCAGATTGCATGGCATTCAAAACGTCAGCGACTTGAAATGCGATTGATTCGAGAGCTGCTCGCGCAATATGTGCTTTATTTGTCCCTCTAGACATACCGCATAATAATGCGCGGGCATCCGTATCCCAATGAGGTGCTCCTAAGCCTGTAAAGGCAGGAACAAGTACGACACCATCGGTATTGTTAACTTGACACGCCAATTGTTCAACTTCTTGGCTACTTTGAATAATTCCTAGTCCATCACGTAACCATTGCACAATCGCACCAGCCATAAAAACACTACCTTCAAGCGCATACGAGGTGTGTTCTTTGCATTGCCAAGCTAAAGTGGAGAGAAGCTGATTCTGACTCAGTTGAATTTGATCACCTGTATTGAATAACATAAAGCAGCCAGTACCATAGGTATTTTTAGCTGAGCCTACGTCAAAACATGATTGACCAAATAACGCTGATTGTTGATCACCTAAAATCCCTGTAATTGGAATTTCTGCACCTAAGAGACCTTTTGCTGTATTGGCAATATGGCAATCAGAAGCCACGATTTTGGGTAGTATTGCTTTTGGGATATTAAATAGTGCGAGTAATTCGTCATCCCATTGCTGGGTATGCAGATTCATTAACATGGTTCTTGAAGCATTCGAGACTTCAATCACGTGTTCAGCACCTTGAGTGAGATTCCAAACTAGCCAGCTATCAATGGTTCCAAAAGCCACTTCGCCTTGTTCCGCACGAGCTCTTAAACCATCAATATTTTCAAGTAACCACACTAATTTTCCAGCACTGAAATAAGGATCAATGCGGAGTCCTGTGGTGTAATTTATCTTGTTTTGTAAGTCTTGTTGAATGAGGGAATTACACCAATCACTTGCTCTGCGATCTTGCCAAATAATCGCAGGGGCTAGAGGTTCACCAGTTTTTTTATCCCAAATCACTGTCGTTTCGCGTTGATTGGTTAGGCCTAAAGCTTTGATATCTTTAGGCAGTAATCGTGCATCAGCAATTGCTTGCTGCACTACTGTGATTTGTGAACTCCAAATCTCTTGTGCATTTTGCTCTACCCAGCCTGACTGTGGTGTTCGTATTTTAGTTTCTCTTTGAGCTGTTGCATGAACGTTTCCATGTTCATCAAAAATGATCGCACGACTTGACGTCGTCCCTTGATCCAGTGCAAGTAAATAACTCATAAAATATGCAATTTTGAACTTGAAAAAAGGGATTTTATCTCAATTATTGAAATAAGCGCATGTGTATGTGTAATTGTTGTGAAATTTGAGGTCGTATTTTCAAACTTTTATGCTATGATTGCGTTGTACTTTGGGGATGTTCCTGGCTTCGACGCTGGTGATGAAACTCATAGATGCATGCCGAGAGCGCATTTTCTCTCGTAAATAAAATTTGCATTTTAAATAGTCGCAAACGACGAATCTTACGCTCTAGCTGCCTAAGGGCAGCTTGTCCGCATCTCTGAATACTTGTGGTTAGAGATCCCGACTGAAGCGCACGCACACAAGTCCGTATAACATCAAGCCTTGGGGTGTTGTACTAAACTTAAAGGATCGCTCTCTTAACCCTGTTCGTCGGGTCTTTGAGGGTTAAAACAATAGACGATATCTAAGCATGTAGTAATCTCGAGTGTAGTGCTTGCGGACGCGGGTTCGACTCCCGCCATCTCCACCAAAATTCAATTCAGAGAAGTTCGACTGAATGTAAAAAAGCCCTTAAATATTAAGTTTGAGGGCTTTTTTATTGGCTGTCTTATCCGACCTTATCCTAAGCTGTGTGACCCAATTTTTGCCTTTAGTGGGTAATTATTGGGAAAATTTACCCAATAATTTTATGATTGATAAAGGGTAAATACACATGAAACTCACCGATACCGAATGTAGGAAAGCGACACCAAAAGAAAAGCGATACCGTCTCTCAGATGAAAATGGTCTTTCACTTCTTGTGACGCCAGCAGGACAAAAATACTGGAATGTACGCTATACCGTTCATGGTGAACGAAAGTCAGAGTCGCTTGGTCCATATCCTGACTTGAGTTTAAAAAGAGCAAGGGAGCTTGCACTTGAACTTAAATACAAACATTCTAAGTCAGTTTTGCATGAAGATATCAAACCATTTTTTAAAGAGGTAGCTGAAGATTGGTTTGAGAATCAAAGAGAGACTTGGTCAATCAAGCATATCAGTAATGTACGAGCATCTTTAGATGAGCTTTACAGTACGCTTGCCAATAAACGCATCAATCAGATCCAAGCACCGGAGATACTGCAAGTCATCAAAAAGATTGAGGCAAGAGGATCTACCGAAATTGCTAAACGCACGTTATCCCGTTGTGGCATGGTGATGAAATATGCCATTGCACATGGCTATAGATATGACAATCCAGCAAGTGATTTGGTTTATGCCCTTAAGAATAAAAAAGTAAAGAATTTAGCCTCTTTATCAGAAAATGAAATGCCTGAATTTCTTAGATGTATTAAAGCCTATCCTGCCGACGAGAAAACGCATCATGCAATTATTTTGATCATGTTGACGGGCGTTCGAGTAAGTGAGTTACTAAAAGCACGTTGGGACGAGTTTGATTTAGAAGAGCGTAAATGGGATATTCCTGCGGAACGTATGAAGAACGGTTTACCCCATCGTGTACCCCTAACAGATATGATGATCGATGAACTTCAGGGACTACGTTTGACACATAATCAAGATTTATTATTTCCACATCGTTTAAATAACAAAGAACCTATGCGTAGTGAATCGATACTGGCTGTGATTAAGCGCTCAGGTTATACAGGTCGTATGACAACACATGGCTTTAGATCACTTTTCAGTACAGTATTAAATGAGTCAAATTTATTTAATTCTGATGCCATTGAACGTCAGCTTGCTCATGTACCACAGAATCGTATTCGTTCTGCTTATAACCGTGCACAGTACTGGGATGAGCGTGTGAAGATAATGGAGTGGTACGGTGATAAGGTTAAAGAATGGATGGCTCAATAAAGAGCCTTTCCTTTTTCATCAAGCATCTCATTTTGGTACGCATCTTCAATTAATTTTTCTAAAACTTTTGTTTCAGAAATATTCATTTTTTCAGCTAGTCCTACTAATTGTGATTTAGTCTTTTTGGTTAAAGGAAGATGGTATTGTTTTTTAAGACCACCCTTATCTCTAAATTGTTTTTGTTGCCAAGCTTTTTTTAATTTTTGTATACCAAGTATATACTTATCATAATTATCATAGTATTGGAGATCCCAAATAATCAAAAGTAATTCCAGAGCTTGTTCACTATTTGAAGGATTATGATATCTAAATTGAATATAATGCCTTAATTTATTTTTAGTATATTCTAGAGCCCATGTAGGAAAATATTCATTATCTATGTATTTATTTAGTAAATTATTTGGATTTGAATCTCTATACATCTTGTTTTTATATTCTATTATTTTTTCGAAATTAATATTATCTCTATTGGTATCTGTATAAATATTATCTGAATAAATGTGAAATAATAATAAAAAATAAGGGTTGATGGGGAATTCATAATCTGAATTAATAATGTCTAAAATCGAATTATTTCTAAAGTGAATATTAATAATGAACCAGCACAACCGATGGTCATTTGATAAAAATTTTAACTGGTGTTGAGGAATAATATTTAAATGAATTCTTCGGCAATATTTAATGAAATCAGTTCTATGTTCGATAGTCAAATTACTTAGTTCGGTGTCAATATATTCTGAAAGTAATTTCAAGTCCTGCTTGTTATTCAAAAAACGCAAAAAACTTTCTTTACTCTCTTTTAATTCTAAACGGAACCATTCAAACACAATCCAAATTATGTTTTCGTCTCTAAATTCTCGCAGAAATTTTTGAAGCTCTTGTTTTTCATTTTCATTAAAAGTACGTAACATGATTTTTGTAGAATTGTCGTAGTATTTTAAGTGTGTAATATACGGTTTTTTGTAGGTGTTTACAAGTATTAAAAAAATAAGATTTAAAAAAAAATCAACAATTTATATGTTTTTTGATCTGATGTACGTTGATTTTGGTATGATTTTACATAAGGGTTGCAATTCGACTTACCTATACTTTGATGAAGTAACGTAAATTGGCAGTAGAAGTTTTCAAACGTCGGATAACTTGACCTGTTCGAATTAAAGCAAATTATTTCAAATTATAAGTAATTAATGACTAGGTCGAACAGATAAACTTATTTATTGATATACAAAAAAACTAAATTTTGGTGTAATGATTTTATTATTTGTTTAGTAATAAACACTAAGTTAATGATTTATTCACTATTAATATTTTTAAAAATACATATTAGTCACTTCCTATAGTCTTAAACTAAAGGTAAGTGAGTATGAATAAAATGATTAATCAAGCAAGAATTAAAGAAGCATCACTATTGATAGAAAT
Organism: Acinetobacter sp. 25-47-122; assembly: GCF_056779695.1. Classification (NCBI taxonomy): domain Bacteria; kingdom Pseudomonadati; phylum Pseudomonadota; class Gammaproteobacteria; order Moraxellales; family Moraxellaceae; genus Acinetobacter; species Acinetobacter sp. 25-47-122. The sequence goes on along the minus strand of NZ_JBWYIJ010000014.1, from coordinate 54,226 downwards.
TGAGAGGTTTGTTCTATCAGTCATAGAGTCAAGAAGACAACCAAGATCATTCTATGAAAACTTTACAGATATTCTTTTAGATTTTCATCAATTTTATAATCCTGATTTTAGCTATTCACGCCTAATCGATCTCTTTTGTTGTTTATTGTACGATTATGATTTGAGGTGTGAAACAGAACATTCCCTTTACAATCGGTTAAAACAAAGGTCATTTAATGAATGGCAAAAATATTTCAAACAGGCAAGAGCTGGCCACTTAAATGAAATGCGTCAACATCGTTATAACGAAAGATTAAATGCAGATAAGTTAGATGCTCGATTGATTGAGCTGCAAGAAGATTATTCTGCTTTATTGGTGGTTCGTGTGGATTTAGCTTATACGATGAGTCCAGATATCGAGCAGGTTGATCATGATTTAGAAGTACTGCGCAGAAGAATCAATCGATCTATTTATGGAGATGACCTATTACTTCTTGTATGGGCAATAGAGCAGGGAGAGAAGAAAGGTTACCACTATCATATCGCATTAGTTTTTGATGAGCGTAAACGAACCAATGCATGGCCTATTGCCAAAGCTATAGGTGAGTTATGGGAAGAGATTACAACAGGTGATGGTAATTATTTCAATTGCCATGATCGTAGATACTTAAAGCAATATGAAGAACAAGATGTTTTGGGTGTTGGTGTTATTTTTAGTAATGTTCCTTATCAAGCCAAGAAGATGCGTTCAACGCTTTCTTATTTAGCACGACCTGATAAAGATCAATATTTGAGAGTAAAGACCAGTAAAAAGATGCGAACCTTTGGCATGTCTCAACGTTAATTAAAAAACATTATGAATATATATCATCTAGATGAGAAACATCTTCTCTTTTTAGGCTGATCCCTGATAAGCCTTTTTCTTTTATAGAGGTATATTTTATGCAAATTAACTGTCCATACTGCCATTCGGAGCATGTTGTCCGTATCATGCCACAACCGTCAAATCATCCTTCTCAGAATATTTTCTCATCCTCTGCATCATTTGCCACAATCGGAGCGACCCTCTCCAAAAGCTTACCGATCTCACCATTAGTTGGAGGTATTGCAGGCATTGTTGTAGGTGGGCTGTTAGATAATGTATTTGGGAGTCAATCTACAGCAGTGACACATTCTTATTTTCAATGCCAACATTGTGGACAAAAGTTTTACTAAATTAAAAAAAACATGGGAGTGGTATTGCTCCCATGTTGTTAACGTGACTTTGGTTTTCTTAAGGCTTAAAGATCCAGTCACCTTGATCTGTTGAAATCGTCACTTCAATAATTTTATTTTTATTGCAATTGGCATCCACTGAAATCCAGTTGCCAAAAGTGACTTTGCGAGGACTATTCATTTTTGCGTAAAGTGGACAGTTTCCACGATTTAAATGAACGTCTTGTACCGTTACTTCATCCACCACAGATTGAATTTTGAGAATCGACATAAAGTTATGAGCAGGATTAGGCTCAAGGCTAATTTTAATAGGTGATTCTTTGGGAATAGTTTGTGATGAATGATCTCCTGAATATTCAGTCTGATCATCTACAGCATTAAAGCAGCTACCTTGAAGTCCGATACCAATGTCATTGGTGTCAATATTCCACGATATTTCAGACTGATCACAACCCAGAATTTGCCCTGAACTATTTTCTTTAAATCTTAAACTGCTTGAGTAGAGATAAAGACCTTGATCATTTCGACGAAGATATTGCACATTAAGAAGAGGTAAAGCGGTATAGGTATTGGGAAATTCAGAATCAAGCAATGTTTGTAGCTCAGCTTGAGCATAGCTTTCGATTGCCATTATTCCTAATTTAGAATGTTTGATTCCCGATGGTGGTGTAGGCTCACTATTTTGTTGTGCCTGTGTGTCTACTTGATCATTCGTTGTATCTTTTTGTTGGCAACCGAATAATGCCAAACAGACGATCAAACTAGGGAATAAAATTCTTTTTTTCATGCTTAAATCCTTGAATTAGTAATATAAAGAATCGTGTTTTAGTTTTTAGGTGATTCACCATATTGATTTGAACCTGTAGTGCCTTCTTGAGTTGCCCAAAATAAAAGCCACAAGATGCCAATGATGGGAATAAAGACCAAGAGCATCCACCAACCAGAACGACCGATGTCATGCAAACGTCTTACACTAACAGCAAGATTTGGAATGAAAGTGATGAGCATTGCCAAAGTGGCTAAGCTATCGCTAAACAGACTAAGCACAAGACTGAGCAATACACAAAAGAGTTCGAAATACCAAAACTCACGACGACGTGCACGGCCTTTAAAATCAGCAAACTTTTTAAAGCAAGCGATAATGGCTTGACGATAATGATTTTCAGACTTTTCAAATTTAGCCAACAACGATGGGTTTGACTGACTAGATTCATCTTGTTGAAGCGTATTATTTGAGTCGGAACCAAGGGTTTGAGATGCATGGCTCGGTTGTTGCTGATGGATATCCAGATAAATGGCTATTGCTTGTTGTTCTGAGTTGACGTCGAAATCTACCGATAGTCCACGTACTGGAGCGAGAGAATCCTTCCATTCGTGAATGTCGAATGTAAAGCGTTGTTGATTATCACCCAAAATTAGACCTGTTTGATCTTGTACTGAAAAATCTAAAATCTTACCTTTCATTATTATGTCCTCATTATTTATAAATATTGATGTAAAAGCGTGTTAAAAATTAAAAGTAAATTCACCTTGATTGGTCTTAACGGTGACTTCTCTGACTTGCTCAATGTGGCAATCGATAACACTTTGATAGCTTTGCCCAAACTTCAGTGTGGACATGTTTTTTCTCCACGAAGATAAAGGACATTGCCCACGATTAATGACAATGTTTTCTATAGTGACTTGATCTTTAGTTGCTTGAATAATCACGGAATTGAAATAAGCAGGGGTATAGGGATTGTTAGGGATATAGAATTGATTCGGCATGAGGTCAAGACGTACAGATACAGGTGAAGACGAATCTGAATGACAAGCACTTATCCCAAAAATGATGAGCATCAAAAAGCAAAATTTTTTCATGACAAAACACTCATACCTTCCTCAAAGAAAGGCTAAGTTAAAAAGTAATCACCAAAAAATGTGGGTGAATGTAATTATTTTGATTTGTGTGAATACACACCCATACAAAAGCGTTGGGTATTCATTCGCTGCAATGAAGGCGAGGGATATAAATAAGAAAAATTGGTCATGGTTGACTCCTTGGAATTAAGAAGTTCTACCGCATTACTGCTAATTAATGGTGGCAGAACGAAAAGGGGTTAGCAGACTGGGATCCAAGGAACCAGCACACCCGTAGGTGTCCCCCTTCCGTCCTACCATTAAGAAAAAAGGGAGACGAGAGGATTCCCAAGAAATAACCTGAGCCATTTCTTGCTTGGATCTACGGTCTGCTAAAACCGACTGGCAATGTAGGCCAGCGCTAGAATCATAATCGTTGAAAGGGTTTAGGTCAATTTGACCGAGCTAAACTTTAAGCTGAATTTTAAACAAATGTATCCATCAATTATAAAAAAATAGAGATATATAACATCTAAATGAATCTTTTGTAGATTTCACAGTGATTGAATATCTACATGTCCAAGTTTGGTCTGCTTCCCCAGCAGGCCTTTTTGTATGCAGCTGAAGATTGCACAAATATAGAGGTTAAAATCATGGCACATCAATTAGAACAAATGGCCTATGTGGGCGAAACCCCTTGGCATGGCTTAGGTAATCAACTCAGTCCAAATCAGCCACTCGAGGTTTGGGCACAACAAGCAGGCATGGATTGGCGCATCGAATCATCCAATGTCAGTTACATGGCTCAGAATGAACGTGGTCAAAGCATCATCATGCCCTTTGAAGAACAACGTGTGCTGTATCGCTCAGATACTCATGCACCGTTATCTGTGGTCAGTCAGCGTTATCAGGAAGTACAACCTAAAGAAATTCTAGAGTTCTACCGTGATCTGACTGAACAATCTGGCTTTGAGTTAGAAACAGCAGGCGTGCTGAAAGGTGGTAAGAAGTTCTGGGCTTTAGCACGTACAGGTCAAAGCACAGCGTTGAAAGGAAAGGATGTTAGTAATGGCTATGTGCTCCTTGCCTCTGCATGTGATGGTACGCTAGCAACTACAGCACAATTCACCAGTATTCGAGTCGTATGTAACAACACGCTTGCCATTGCGCTGAAAGGTGCAACTGCGAGTGCAGGTGTAGTCAAAGTTCCACATAGTACCAAGTTCGATGCTGAGAAGGTGAAACAACAATTGGGTATTTCAGTGCGTGCATGGGATGAGCACATGTATGAAATGAAACAACTCACACAACGTAAGGTTAGTCAGCAAGAAGCCAAGGCTTATTTTGATGCTGTGTTCAACAATAGCACTATGTCAATTGCTGATCCTGAAGAGAACATTATTCAGTTCTATCGTCAGGTAGCAAGCAACCCACCACAGCAAAATAAAACTGAACCCAATGGAAGAGCCATGACTAAAGCACTCGACATGTTTAATGGTCAGGGACGAGGAGCAGAACTTTCATCTGCTAAAGGTACGGCTTATGGCTTACTCTGTTCGATCACGGAATTTGTTGATCATGAACGTCGTGCCATGAGTACGGATCATCGTCTCGATTCAGCATGGTTTGGTGCAGGCGCAGGTCTTAAACAACGTGGACTCGAACAGGCTTTATCTTTGATAGCCTAAGCTCATGTAATCGTAACCCCGCAAGTCTCAACAATTGCTGAGTACAGCACACACGTAACTCTCCCTACTTTCAACTCACAATCAACAATCTGAATCAGCATACATATCGCCATACCCGACCTCGTGTCGGGTATGGCTTATTTACACGCTTCTTTTTTACAAAAAACTGAAATTTATAAGGATAGAACTATGAATCAAATCGCACCGATTTCAAATCAGCCTGTACAGGCAGGTGTGCAAACAGCATTAAATCCATTAACCACAACCAAGCGAGCTAACTCTGCTAAACGCTTAGTCAGCACCAAGGATATGGCGTATCAAGATTGGCTTGAAGTTCGTAAACAAGGTATTGGGAGTAGTGACGCGGCAACAGCATGTGGTTTAAATCCCTACATGTCGATGCTAGAGCTCTGGCTGATCAAAACAGGTCGTCAAACTCAGTCCATCGAAGATGAAAGCTCAGGTGTTGCACCACTGTATTGGGGCAAACAGCTTGAACCTTTGGTCGCTGAGTATTACAGCATGCATACCAACAATAAGGTACGTCGAGTCAATGCTGTATTACAGCACCCTGATCCTGATAAGCATTTTATGTTGGCAAACTTGGACTACGCTGTTGTAGGGAGTGATGAAGTCCAAATTCTTGAATGCAAAACAGCAGGGGAACATGGCGCGAAGCTGTGGCGTGATGGTGTACCACTCTATGTACTTTGTCAGGTACAGCACCAATTAGCAGTGACAGGAAAACAGGCAGCCCATGTGTGTGTATTGCTTTGTGGGCATGAAACTAAAATATTTAAAGTGACTCGTTCTGAATCTGTGATTCAGCACATTATTAATGCGGAACGTTACTTTTGGGAATGTGTGGAAAAGGATACACCACCATCTGTGGATGCGAGTGAATCGGCAGCCAAAGCCATTCAGCAGTTGTATCCAATGCATGTACCACTGACAGTTGAAGATCTATCACAGAATGAAACAGCCAACCTCATGTTCGATAAGCTGATCAAACTGAAAGAAGAGATTCAGCATAAACAAGAACGTTTTGATGAGCTAAAGCATCAAATCCAAATGATGATGAAGGATGCAGAGCGTGCCACATTCAGTCGTGGTTCAGTGGTTTGGAAGAAAGCCAATGACAGTGTCAGTTTGGATACCAAAGCTCTACTCAAGCATCAGCCTGATCTTATTGAACAATATCCATTAAAAAGACAGGGCAGTCGTCGCTTCAATATCTATACCGACTAAGCCCACATCATTCACCTCATCAAAAATGCACAAAAATCGCTCCCCGCTCTCTACAACATTTGTAGAGAGCAAATCGGTCGCGATTTTTGCAGTCAACACTCGCTTTTTAGTAATTATTTCTACTTTATAGCAGTCGTTGAAACTTACATATAAGAACCCTACGCCTTAAAGATTTAATTGGAGTATTAAAATGATTAAAGGTCTAGCGATCACACCGCCTACACTTGGGCGTATCAGTATTGGTCGAGTCGTGGAAAAGAATGGTAAACGTCTACCTGAGAAAGATGACCAGTTCACCATTACTTCGCAAATCCAAAATAAAGAAGGATGGGTCAAGCACCCATTAGATGAACAGCTTCGAGCGAATGCTCCGAATCAGAAACTCCGTTCTATCCCTGTCCGCATGATCTTTAATGATCCTGATCTGAACCTACGAGCAGAGTACTCCTTGTTTGATCGTCAGACAGGACGACCTGTTTGTGTCGGTGATGGTCAAACTTGTCAGCGTTTAAACAACCAGGGCGTTGAACAGCATCCGTGTCCTTCACCTGATTTATGTCCTTTAGCTCAGGGTGGGCATTGTAAGCCCTATGGTCGTTTGCATGTGAACTTAGATGAGTCGGATGAATTTGGCACCTTCATCTTTAGAACCACAGGCTTTAACAGCATTCGGACTTTGGCAGCTCGCTTGAGCTACTACCATGCAGCATCGAACGGCTTGCTTTCATGCTTGCCACTGCAACTGACGTTACGAGGTAAGAGTACAACACAAAGTTATCGTCAGCCTGTGTATTACGTGGATTTAACATTAAGAGAAGGCGTGGATTTGCAGTCAGCGATTCACACAGCACGTGAGATTGATCAACAAAGTAAGCAGGTGGGATTTAATCAAGAGGCACTCGATCAAATGGCACGACAGGGCTTTGCTAATGCGAAGTTTGAAATGGATCTAGAGGAAGGATTAGATGTAGTGGAGGAGTTTTATCAGGGGGAAGAGCAACAGCAGTCATTAGCTCCGAGTGAAGCTTTTAATATCCAACAGGGATTAAAAAGTTCCGTGACAGCATTGAACTGAATCGGACAAGGTAAAACCTTACGGGATTGCCGTATCTCATGAGCGAGTTGCTCGAAATCATGAGATCGGAGTAAGCACTATGAGTACATTTGTAGGACAAACATTCCAGATGAACCAGCTGATTAGTATCAAGCAGGTCGTAGAGCTAGTTGGCGTTGGACGTTCAACCATCTATGAAATGATGGATGAAAATTCACCCTACTACGATCCGACTTTTCCAAAGAAAGTCAAAATTACCCAAAACCGTATCGGTTGGTCAGCTTATGAGATCCATCAATGGATTGAAAATAAGTTGGCGAGCCGTGAATAGAAAGGGAGCTATTGCTCCCTTATTTTTTTGTTTTTTAGTAGACTAAGTTTAATTTTTAGCCTAAGTAGTAAAAATGAAAACAATAGATTATTACAACCAATAGGCGGATGAATTTACATAAGCTACGTTACATGCTGATTCAATCTGTAATTCTAAGAAAAGTAATCTACTTGTATCAGATGAGTTTTTGCATCAGTGGCAGGAGCAGAATGAAGAACAGGATTTGATAATTGTAGATCGGATTTCTGTACTTGGATTTTTAACAGATAAAGAACGTTCACATAAGTTGGCGGATGTAGGCGTATCGCCAAGCAAAAGAAAAAATTATGTCATATGGAGTGGTTAGTGACTGATAATCTAACCAAAATGTAAAGGCATCTCGCTCAGCATTTGCTTTCGTTGTTGCCAGTCAGGCATATGCTCATCTAAAAGGCTGATAAATCGGTCACCATGATTTGCTTCAAGTAAATGCAACAGCTCATGAACAATAATATATTCAACACTCGCTTTTGGCTTTTTAGCAAGTTCGGTATTTAAACGAATATTTTTGTCTTTGGGGTTGCAGCTTCCCCATTTGGTTTTCATTGTACTTACAAGCAGTTTATTAGGCTGAACGTGTAGTTTTTCAGCCCATTGTAGAATAAGAGGTTCAGCAAATTTGCGTAACTCTTTACGATACCAACGATTTACGTAGTTTTGACGTTGTTCTAAGGTGTAATCTTCTGAGCAGAAGAAAACCATATTGAATGAATCATATTGAATAGATGGGCGTTTAGCCTTAGCAATGCTGAGTAAGTAACGTTGTCCCCAAATGTAAATACTCTCACGTTCGACATAAAGCCGTTTGCTTTCTCGGGATTGTTCCTTAAACTTTTTTTGTTCTTTTTTGATCCAAGAAAGCTTAGAAATTGCATATAGTTTTAAAGATTCTTCAGACACATAAGAGGGTGCTGTCATTTTGACAGCACCTTCAGGTGGATAAACACTTAAATGAATGTTTTCAACATCTTTAAGTGTTAAATCAATCGTGATATCACCAATATGGATAATCATCTAAACTCGTCATGTCCTGTGAAGATATCCATTAGTTTATCTAATAAATCTTCATCTTGGATTTGTTTCTTAATCATATTGCGTAATTTTGAGGTTTTAAGCGAATGTGTTTGCCAACCTGCAGGTTTATTGTTGAGTACAAACTCGTGCATTTCGAGAGCTTGCTCTTCATGTTGAAATAAATTAAAGAGCGCCTTTTTACCTTTTGTATCGATTTTTGCGCTGGTTTTTACCACTGTACCTGAATGTACATCTTTCGCTAGTTGTTCGATTTGCTTTAAATATTCAGCATAGCGATCTGCACTGTCCTTACGGATTTTGATAACTTCTTCTAACAGCCCTGACATTTTGGCATGGAAAGCAGGGTCTGCTAAATGGTCTTTAATTAAGGTACTACGGATGTTATTTTCAATCGTTTCTGCAACTGAATTTCGATCCTTCATATTGTTTAATTTATTGGTAATGGTTTCTGCAATGCCAGTTTCCACAATCAATTGAATCAGAGTTTTATCTTCAAATGAACTGACTTTTACTGAATTTTTAGCATCGATATAATTATCAATCAGATAACGCATATCTGCTTCAAATGTTTTGAGGTCGAGATATTCACCCGCACGTAAACGAACCTTTTCTCTTAAATCTAAATAAAAAACCTCTTTTGCTTTTATCTCTTTAATCTCGTCTGCTGAATAGCCAATTTCTGCCAATTCATCTTTGGCATTGGCGAAGGCACGGAAGAAGGTTGCAACAGACTTATATAGTGTGATACGTCTTTGATAGGTTAGTTTAAGGTCATCAGGGTTTTCTGAGTTGCCACAAAAGAATTTTAAGCGATCTTCTTCACAGCTATTGGGTTGCACCATTTGCATCAGCAAATTGAGTTGCTCCATCGCATTGTCTAAATGCTCTTTCGCCATAATCTTACGATTTTTAATCTCAATTTGTGCTTCTTCAGATGCTGAAGTGTCTAATTCTGAGTTATAAACGGCAATAGCTTTTGCCATTTTCTGAAATAGGTTTTTATAGTCAATGATTAAACCATATTCTTTGTCAGTAGTGTCCAAACGGTTAGTACGACAAATGGCTTGGAAAAGTCCATGATTTTGCATCGATTTATCTAAGTACAAGACCGAACAAGAGGGCGCATCAAAACCTGTTAAAAGTTTATCGACAACAATGAGTAATTTCATTTCTGTTGGATGATCGACAAATTTTTTCTTAGCGTTATCGGTATAGGTTTCTGCCTTGGTTTTTTGCGGTTCAGATTTTACATTTTGCAAAATCTTGTCATAGGTTGCATAAATGTATTGGTCTTCCGTTTCGGTATGGCTATCTACAATAGATTTGCTGACTTTCGCAGGACTTGGCTCATAAGAGGTAATCAGTGCACAACGTTTTCGTAGAATCGGCGAGTTACTATCTTGAATGAGATTGTAGTATTTACATGCTTCATAAATACTAGATGCCACTAAGATAGCTGTACCACGTTGTTTAAGGCGTGGAATTCTTTGCATAAAGTCATTATTTATATCAAGCATGATTTTACGCATACGTTGCTCAGAGCTATTCAGCTTTTGACGCGTACCCCATTCTTTTTTGAGTTCGACTTGTTGCCATTCGTTTAAGTTACGGTTGCGCACGGTTTCTTTAAACCAATCGTCAATCGCATCTTGATCTGAGATGTATTGATCGACATCACGAGATTCGTATGCCAAATCTAGAATCACACCATCTTCTACTGCTTCTTTAAATAAGTAGGTATGAATATAGCCACCAAAGACTTCTAAACTGTTTTTAGCATCTTTTTTAAGAAGAGGTGTTCCTGTAAAACCAATCATCACGGCTTGTGGAATGATGGCTTTCATATAGCGATGTAAATCACCACTTTGAGTACGGTGACATTCATCAATAAAGACGATCACTTCACCAAAGACCTTAGATTTTTGTTTAGCAAGATCAGCAATGAAGGTATCGATATCTTCGACATCACGTTGTCCAAACTTATGGATCAGGGTACAGAGCAAGCGTTCCTCAGGATTTTGTAGCGCACTCATTAAGTTTGCGCCACTGCTTGCTCGGGTGACTTTTCGACCTGATTGAGTAAATACCTTTTCAATTTGTTTATCGAGTTCGTCACGGTCAGTAATAACCACAACACGGGCATGGGGTTTATTTTGTAAAATCCATTTGGCAAGCATCACCATCAAGATACTTTTACCTGCACCTTGGGTATGCCAAATAATCCCGCCTTGTTTTTTATTGACGTATTGTTGCGCTGCTTTTAAACCAAAATACTGGTGTGAACGAGGCAGTTTTTTGACGCCAGCATCGAAGATAATGCAGTCGTAGATGATTTCTAATAAGCGTTCTTTGTTACACAAACGACGCAAATATTTAAACAGGATATTGTCTTCTTCAACATCTGCGTCTTCTTTCCAATTTAAGTAAAATTTAGATGGGGTAAGGGTCGTCCCATATTGCAAGCCTTGTGACGTATTACCTGCAATTAAGAGTTGTGTGGTATTAAAGAACCAAGGATTAAACTCAGCTTGTTGATTGGACACCAGTTGAGCAATACCTTCACCAAGCGATACACTGCCACGTTTGAGTTCGATGACACCAATAGCAATACCATTAATGTATAACACGAGGTCAGGGCGACGGTCTGCTTCAACGCCTTTTAGTGTGACTTCTTCAGCCACATAAAAGCGATTATTTGCTCGGTTTTTCCAGTCGATGAGAAAAATAGTTTTTTCATTTTCTTCGGCGCTCATTTTCACGCCGACACCCATACGCAATTTGCCATAGAAGGTTTTATTGACTTCATATAAGCCATCGTACTTATTCGATAAGACTTTATTTAACTCATCATAAACCTTGCTGATCTCTTGATCTGAATGACCTTGAGATTTTAAGAATTCGGTTAAATATTTAGGTTCAATATTGCTATTGTTTTCACGGTACTGCCAGTTACCTAAATAGCTAAAGCCTAGGGATTGTAATACATCAATGACTTGTTGTTGAGTATGTGCTTCATTGTTTACGGTATAGTCCATATTGATTGCGTCTAAAGTCATGTTGTGTATTACTCCCCCTAAAATTTTATAAATGCTCTAGGCCAAACGAATTTCGCCAGTGAGTAGTTTTTGCATCATACCTTGCTTGATTTTTTTGAACTTTGATAATTTCTGTTCTAAGTTATTCAATTCAGCAGTGCTATTTTGAATTAGTTTAGATATTTCAATCTGTTCTTCCAAAATAGGTAAATAAATTTTCATATCAGCGATCATTTCTTTACGTACAGAGTCTACGGATGATTTAGCTGTCATCGACATAATACGATTATAAAAATTTCTACTGAAATACAGATAGAAAAAGTATCCATGTAATTTTTTATGGAAATTCGACATCAAATAAACACGTTGATGGATATCACATTTCCCATTTATGTAATGAAAAATCTTACCTGTGCCTACTCCATCTCCAGCAGTAAGAACACCTTCACCATCGAAAGAGTATGTATTACTTGTTTCAATAGTTTGAGATCTAACGAAGAAAGGATACGCTCCATCACTTACTTTATCTTGAGTGTTCTTATCTCCAGTAGTAATTGATAAAAGATCGCCTATATTAAAAATTTCCCAATCCTCAGGAATTTTACCTAACTCAGAGTCTTTATAGCCTTTTGCCGTACCATCTTCATTAAAAGCAAACTCTTTTAAACGCTGTTTGCCTGTTAAAAGATTGACCATTAAGCCTTCTTTGATCATCTTTTTCTTTTCGATGAGTTTTTCTAATGTAGAAATATAGTTGTCTACATCGGTTAAGGCTTGAGCGATTTTTTGTTGTTCGGCTAGTGGTGGTAACTGAATTGGATAATTTTCTAACTCATTCAAGTCCACGCCTGTTTGCCCAGATGTCCGACGAGATAGCTTATCGATATGTTTGAAAAGACGATCATTTCTTAGATAGTGCCACGCAAAATCTTTGAGAATATTTCCTTTAGGCGTAACTTTGATTAATGCAACATTATAAGCGCCTTCTAGTCCTCTCAAAATTTGAAAGATAGGTGGACCATATCGACCAATCATAATGTCATCAGCATCGCAGAATCGGCGAGCTAAATCTTTTGGAATATAAGTCGTATATTTATCTGTCTTATAATCACGAATTTGGATAAGTCGAATGTATCCTTCGTGCTCAGTTTTAGAGAAAACGCTAAGAGGGGGTTGAGAGCCCCCTGTAAAGATTAATAGCTCGCCTAACGTTGTTGGTGTCCATTGTTGTAATGCACTCATAGCTCAAACCCCATTGCAACCAAATGAGCCTCCACTTGCTTTTCCAAATCTTCAACACTTTGCGTCAGTTGTCCTAAAGTAAACTCATAACGCTCTGCCAACTCACGTACACGCACGGTTAAACGCTGTGCCACACGCTCAACATCGGCATTAATCTGCTTGGCTAAATCGGCTAGCCATTTATCATCCGTCACCAATTCCTTAATTTCTGACTCGGTTAAATTAGCATAATAATTAAAGGTATCCGTATCCAATTTAGTTTCTAAATCTTTGACCAAAGTCTTTTGAGCTTTAATCTTATTGGTTAAATCCATCCAACGATACAGCACCGCCAAATTATCAAAATTATCTAGCGAATCTTCACCTTGATTATTTTTGATTAACTCAGAAATACCATTTTCAAAAATCTCATATTTATTTTTCATGAGGCTTTTTGCATTTTTTAACTGAGTAAAGGCTGTAGCATAACGCTCAATAATCGACTTTTCTTCACTTGACTGTTGTTCAGCAAAAGCAGCCATCTTTTTGGCTGTGGTATTTTTGGCTTTCAGCATTAAGGCAATAATCGTATTTTCTTTTTCTAAACAGTCCAAAATCCCTTGCGCATTTTCCAGTTGTTGCTGCGCTGCACTGTAAATTGAAAAATCAGCCGCATAAGCTTTTGGTGCAGCATCTAATACTTCAGATTGCCAAAGCTCTTTCACGTCTTTTTCTTTAATCCCTTGCTCAAGAATATCCTCATCACCTGAATGATTTTCTTCATGCTCAGTCAGTTCTTGAGTGAGCTCATCTAACTTGGCCTGCTCACGTGCTAACTCATCACGACGATCAGCAAAGTAACGATTAATCACCACTTCTTTTGGTACTAAATCGGCTTTCCAACCTTTATCTTTTTGCTGACCTTTTATGGTTTCAATAATACGCTCGGCATTGACCTTCCAATCATCTGCAGCAATGATATAAGCATCATCCTGCATAATGCCTTCCCAGTAATCCATCAAAATTTGGTAGATACTGTAATGATCGACAAGATCTTGCCCTTGATAGTGAGCAAGTAAAGATTCTGACAGTTCAGTAATTAATTCTTTAGGTTCGAATTCATTGGCTTTGAGTGATTTAAGTTTGACTTCAGCTTGATCTGCCCAAACTTGGAAATGTGCTTGCATTTTTTCTTTGAATGCAACGAATTCAGCATCTTGGTTAATAAAGCTTTTTACTTCATGTGTTGCACAGTTAAGCGCGGCATAACCATCACGTAGGGGACTAAAGAGTTTGCTCTTAAGCTGAGGACAAACTTTCCAATAGTTGGCTAAATCTTCAATATCTGCATTTGGAATACCACCTTGTAAATGCGCTTCAATATCTTGGATATCTTCAGCTTCACTATTGTCGATATAACGTGGCAAATTCAGGTTATAGCCGTTTTTAATGATTTCATCTAAACCGACCATACGTGCATAACGCTCGTCATGCGCTTCAGGATTTTTAAAGGCATCAATGATTTTATGTAAATCACGCTCACGTAAACGGTTTTTTGCGCCATCTTTAATAAAGCCTTGGCTTGCATCAATCATTAAAATGCCTTTACGTGCTGCAGCATTTTCACGATCAATCACGATAATACAAGCAGGGATACCTGTACCGTAGAACAAGTTAGCAGGTAAACCAATAATGGCTTTAATAAAACCATAATCCACTAATTTTTGGCGAATATCCGCTTCGGCATTACCACGGAATAAAACACCGTGAGGCAGAATACATGCTGCTTTACCTGTCGATTTTAATGATTTAATGATATGGAGCAGGTAAGCGTAGTCCCCTTGTTTTGATGGAGGAATACCAAAATCTTCAAAACGACCATACACATCAGCATCAGCGGTAGAAATATCTAAGCCCATTGACCATTTTTTATCTGAAAATGGTGGGTTAGCTACAATGAAATCAAAACGTTGGAGTTCACCATCGACAAGAAATTTAGGCGTTGAAAGGGTATTCCCTTGGCGGATTTCTGCCGTTGGCGAACCATGCAAGAACATGTTCATTTGTGCCAAAATGCTCGTCGAAGCATCTTTTTCTTGACCGTATAACGAAATATCATCACGGTTCGCTTTAGCAGCGACACGAAGGAGGAGGGAGCCTGAACCACAGGTTGGGTCATAAACAGTGGTGTCACCACGTGCTTCAAATTCATCAATACCCACAATTGAGGCAACAATACGGCTGACTTCTGTTGGTGTATAGAATTGTCCTTTACTCTTACCGCTTTCAGAAGCAAAGTGCCCCATGAGATACTCAAACGCATCGCCAAGTAAGTCATCGCCATTGGCAAGGTGATTTGAGAAATCAAGTTCTGGTCGTTGGAAAATCGCAATAAGGTCAGTTAAACGATCTACTTTTTCTTGACCATCACCAAGTTTGGTTGAGTCATTAAAGTCAGGCATTGCTTTAACATTTAGCGCACAGGCTTCGGCAAGCGGGGCAACGATTTGCTTGTTAATCAAGTCGCCAATTTCGGCATTACCTTTGAGCTCAATCATGGCACTAAAAGTCGCAGATTCTGGGATATCGATAAAATCTAATTGTTCTTTTTTATCACTAACATATTTGATGAAAAGTAAAACCAAAATATAATCTTTGTATTGGCTTGAATCCATGCCTCCACGAAGGTTGTCACAGCTTTCCCAAAGTGAAGAATAGAGTTCTGATTTTTTAATAGCCATAGTAACTGCAGTATAAAAGCTTGAATGGAAGTTGAACTGAATATTAGCAAAAAAGAGATAAAAATAAATTTAAAAGATTTGGCTAGAAATATTAAAAGACTAGTTATTACGACAATTTGTGACGTACTGGAAAGGCTGATAAGACAATGGGGTAAATTGGGGTAAAAATCTAGATCCTTAATTTTTTTAATGCTTAGATTTCATTAGTGATTTTGGGTGAGTTAAACTGCCACCACCTCAAAAATAATAAAAATTGAAGAATAACTTTTATTGATTACAAGAAATGTTTTAACTTAATTGTTTCTTAATAAGTTTTTTAAATAGGAAAATATGGCTACTAAATCTTACTCAGAAATGCTTACAGCTATTAAAAAAGTGAATCTGGAAAATTCGAAAGATTTATCAGCCTTAGATTCATTAAAAATCTTGGAACATGGAAATATTAGTAGTTACTACATTCCGTTTGATTATGTATCAGAAAAAGCGAAAGTAGTCCTAGTAGGTATAACTCCAGGTAAAACTCAATTATTTAATGCTTTATCATCTGTGCAAAGATCTTTAATGAAAGGGCTAGAGCAAGAGGATGTTCTTAAAATAGCTAAGAATGAAGGGGCATTTAGTGGAACACTACGTAAAAATTTGATCAAATTATTAGACCATATTGGCTTACATAAAAAGCTAGGTATATCAAGTACTTCAAGTCTTTTTGATAAAGATGCTTATTTAGTGCATACGACTTCTGTATTAAGGCACCCTGTATTTATTAATGGTAAAGATTATAGTGGGTCAACACCTAATATGCTGAAACACCCGTTATTACGTGACATGATTGATGTCTATTTAATGGAAGAAATTAGCAAATTGCCGAAAGCAATTTATATTCCTCTTGGCCCTAAAGTTAGCCAAGTTTTTGAGTATCTAATTCAGCAGGGATCATTACAAGACCAGCAGGTATTGTTTGGATTGCCACACCCATCTGGTGCAAATGCTGAAAGAATTGCATATTTCTTGGGGAATAAAGCACGAGAGTCATTAAGCCTAAAAACTAATCCAGATTTACTTGATCAAGCTAAGCTAAAAATCTTGGAAAAGTTGTCTTTAAACACCAATTAGTTTTTCTAAAATATCTCTTCTTTATCCTAGACATAGTAAAGAAGAGATATTCATATTGAGTTGTTTGATATAATTTTCTAATTGTAATTTATAAAAATACTATGGGGTATGCAGTGAGTTTTTTGACAATAGCAGAATTTTTACAAAGTTATTATGTCATACCGGTTGCAATGGTGATTTTTGTCTCCTTTGTAATGTATTTTTTTGTCAAACAATATTGGTTTCCTGCCAAGAGATTAGCGCAGAATTTTGATGAAATTATTCAAAAATTGAAAGAAGATCAGCAGTCACATACAGCTAAACATGTGCTTGACGAAATTTTTTCAGAAGATGGCGAACTGAAACATGCTTGGGAGAATTATAAGAACTCTCTGCATGATATTCGTGAAGAAGTCGATGGTGAGTCAAAAATTATTGCCTCCCGATCAACTGTTTCAAGCGATGCTTTTTTTTCTCAAATCGCGATTATTGATACACCACTGAAAGTTGATTTCTATAAACACATTCCGGGCATTATTACCGGTGTTGGTATTATTGCTACCTTTGTTGGATTGCTATTTGGTTTGCTAGCTTTTGATCCAGCTGGTGATCCATCCAAAGTCCAAAACAGTCTTGCCTTACTTTTAGGGGGTGTTGGTGAGGCATTTATGGCATCTGGGCTTGCGATCTGTATTGCAATGTTTATTACTTGGAAAGAAAAGTATTGGCTAAGAGAATGCTATGCAAAGCTCGAGACACTGACTAGCGTCATTGATTTGAAATTTGAACCTGATGAAACAGGTGAAGAGTATCTCGCACAACTTTTAAAATCTAGTCAAGCGAATGAAACCAATGCACGTCAATTAAAAGACAGTTTGGTCAATGATTTAAAAGTAATGATGACAAACTTAGTCGAGGAAAATAAAAAGAATCAACTCGCATTTGCGAGCCAACTCACCGAGAGTTATGCCAAAACAAGTCAGGATATGGCGACGCAAATTGGTCAATCCATTACAGATACTTTGCAAGCACCGTTAGACAAGATTGCATCAAGTGTACAACAGGTTAGTGGAGATCAGGGTAGTCGGGTACAAGAGTTAATTACCGATGTTTTAACAGGGTTTATGTCCAAACTTGAATCTACTTTTGGTGCACAAATGCAGGGCATGGGCGAGATGATGACTCAATCTGTATCTGCGATGAAAGAAATGCAATTGGGGTTTAGCCAGCTTATTACAGATATGAAACTCAATAGTGAAAGTGCATCGGAAAATTTGCAAATGCAGATCACTAAAATGATTGAAGATATTCAGGCGAAGCAAAATGCGATGTCTGAGCAAATGAATCAAATGGTGGAACATTTATCGCAAGGTGCTGAAAAAATTGGTGAGCAGGGACAATATGCAATTGAGCAGTTAAATGGCAAGGTATCTGAGTTAATTGGCCATATGGGTGGCACCATGTCGAATGTAATGGCAGATATTGCAAAACAACGTATGGAACAAGATGAATTAGTTGCTAGCAACCAGCAAAAATTGCATGAGCAATCCTCAGCATTGATTGATCACTTGGGTGCAGAAATCAAAGAATTGATTGTGCATAGCCAACATGCTGTAAATGCATATAAAAACAATATGGATAAACTGACACAAGTGACCACAGAAAGTATTTCAGGAATGAATACTGGTGCTGAAAAAATGCGTCTTGCTGCAGATCACTTTAATACGGCAGGTTCATCGTTAACCACGGTTACAGATAAAACATCACAGTTGATTTCAGAGGTCACAACAACATCCACCCATTTGACAAGCGCAAGTAGCAATCTGATTTCCTTGCTCGGTGATTATAAAAACTCACAAGACAGTGTGAATAAGGCAATCGCGACACTTGAAGGGCTTATTCAACAAGCACAGACAGAAGTTGGTATGAGTAGCAAAATGCTTGAAGATATGAATCACATGACTTCTGCATTAAATCAAGTGAAGAAAGAAATGCAGGATTATCTTGATCAAATTGGCGACGTGATGGAGAAAAGTTTTCAAAGCTTTGGTACTTCTGTTGAAACTAGCCTGAATCACTCGCTTAAAGTTTATGACAATACACTTGATCAAGCAGTTCAACGCTTGTCAGTCGGGATTGAAGGATTAAGTAAGTTTGTTGAAGATCTTGAAGAGCTTGTGACTCAGAAGAAACATTAATATTGGAGTACTTAAGTCATGTTTGGTAATCGGTACTCTAATACCTCACGATCTAAAGATGAAGGTGAAAAGCCATTTTGGATTTCTTTTGCCGATCTGATGACGGCCTTAATGACCTTGTTTCTTGTGGTTATGGCTGTGTCTTTAATGATTGTGACCAAGAAAATTAATGAAGCGACGCAAGCAGAAGATCAGCGTAATGCGGATATTTTAAATATTTGTCAAAATATTCAGAACAGTGCACGTTTAAAAGATGCTGGCATTGAAGTGGACTGTAAAAACAACCGTATCAATTTTGGGGAAGCTGGACGTTTTGCACATAATGACTATCGTTTAAATGAGGTGGGGCGTCACCGCCTCAATACCATCGTGCCGATTATTCTTGAGGAAGCGAATAATCCTTTAGGTGAAAAATGGTTTAAACAAATTGTCATTGAGGGTTTTACTGATACGGATGGCTCTTATTTATACAATCTTAATTTAAGTTTAAGACGTTCAGAATGGGTGATGTGTAGCTTACTTGATCCAAAGTTTAGTTCAGGTTTGTCTTTAACTGAACAGGAAAAACAGCAAGTGAAACAGCTTTTCTTAGCAGGTGGTGTTTCATTTAACTCAGCAAAGGACAGTAAAGAAGCCTCGCGGCGTGTGGAATTAAGAATGCAGTTTTATGGCTTAAAAGAAAAGGAAAATGCTGAACCACAGCCACATTTCGTCTCATCTCCTGTTGAAACTTGTCAGTTGGCGAGGTAATGCGATGACAATAGAACGTTTGCAACGTCGGTTAGAACATAGTTTAAGCCAGCTTTTCCCTAAAGAAACTACATATAGTAAGTTTGTTCAGCCTGTACGTTTAACGAAAACCTTACAGGTATTAGAGCGAAAATTTGATGATCTTGAAAATGCAATTCCAGTAGACGCCAAAATATTCAAAACGATTTCGAAACTTGAGCATTCAGGATTTGAACAATTTACTCGAAGAGATTGGAAAAATTTAGCTTGGGCATTAAGTAAGGTTTTGCCGGATACCCAAGAAAAACTTATTTTTAATGATATTGGCAAACGTATTGTTCAGCATTTTAATCAAGCAGAACAGAGCATCATTAACTTGGTTTATTTTCCATTATTGTATAGTTATTTTGCTTTAGCGAAAGAAGATATTGCAGCGAAGCCAGCGGTTTGGTTGACATTGCGAGATATATTGAATCGTCATAAGTCGAATGTTTATAAAAGTACGCAACGTCCAAAACAATGGATGACAACTTTAATTGATCATGCAGACATTTTATCTGATACACCAACCAAAGCATTTGTGAAACAGTTCTTACAAGACAATGATGCGAGTGGGATTCAAAAGGAACTCGAAAGTCTAAGAATTGCACCGAATAGTTGGTTTTGGGATGATTTAATCAAGTCTTCTATTCAGTCCATTCGACAGATGAATGAAAAAGACTATTTCAAATCTATTGCACGTTTTATTACGCTGTCAGAGCAGAATAGCTTATATCGTCGAGATATTCTAGCGGCGTTGTTAGAGCGTTATGCAAAAACATCTGAACGTGACAAGGTACATGAAACACTCAAGCAAATGGCATTAGATCAATGGGGGAATCCACAATATGATTCTTCAGCAGGTTGGAATAATGTAAATCCTGATACAAAACGTATGGTGGTTCAATGGTTTGTCAAAGCCGACTTGGAAGCGTTCTTTAATCTATTTAGTGAAAAAGCAGATGTTCAAAGATTTGAATATTGGATGAGATATATTGACCAAATTAGCTTCTCTCAAATATTCCTAGGAACTAGCGCATTAAACTCTACACGACACCAACATCTTAATTTTAGAAAAATGAATAGGGGGAGACTGAAAGAGCTAAGTGGGTCAACAACATCAACAAATAATGCGTTTCTTTTAAAAATAGGCAATATCTATATTGTCGATTTTTCAGAAAAAGGTCATGCATGTTACTTCTATAATAGATTGCCTTATAAAGATTATGTTGGAAGAATAGATATTAAATCATTGAGGAATCAGGAAACCTGTATAGATCGTCAGACACGAAATGGTAACTGGCAACCTCGTTTTGATAATGCTTTAGCACGTCTTGGAATTTTTTCGAGAAATAGAAGGTAAAGAGCTATAGACTATGAAATTAGCATTTTGGAAAAGAAAGAAGTCAGCTGATGAGGTTATTGAAGCGCACGTGCCACAAGCACCAACACAGTCCTTAACCTACAATGACTTAGGTATTACGTATCCGTCTTTACGAAATGCTATGACGGATGCGGATTTCTATTGGCAAAGTCTTGAAGAAGAAGCTCTGGCATATTTGACGGATGAGGGCTATGTCTTACCTTGGGAAGAACTATTCCAGATTTTAAATGATGAAGATCATGCAAGTGTGATTCATCTATTACATTTACCTAGTAAAGCCAATGTACGCCCAATCATTAAAAGTGAAGGTGGTTTAAGCGATTCAACTTTTAAAATCATTTTAGATGGTTGGCTGAATGAACAAAATATTAGACTCAAAAATCAGCCTGAGCGTATTGGCGCCATTTTAAGAATAGATGGTCAAGAATATTTGTTGAATGAACAAAATTTTAAAGTCGTAGAGCAGCTAAAAGAATTTTCAAGAATACAAAATAAAGATAAAGCATTAAATCAAAGATATTTGGCTAAGATTAGAAATCTAGCCAAAAAAGCCAATGCCAATTTAGATAATTTTTTAAGAAAAACCATTGTATTGGCACCGGAAAAGCTACAATTAAATTTAAGAAAAAATCTGATTAGCCAAGAAGCGGTGGTCGAAGTACAGCCGGTATTCGATGAAGCGCCAAATGACTGGTTAACAACGTTTGATCAATATCAGCAGGTTCAGGATCAGTACAGTATTAGTTTGCCAGATGGGGAAATTGCCCATGTTGTGATTGAGCCTGAGGTGAAACATGTGCTGCAAGAAATTAAAAAAATGCCAAATCGGCGTGTGGCAGGTGAGCAAGCTCAGGCATTTTTACATAATCCATTTGCACAGTTGGGCGAAGATGCTCTAGATGTGGTGACACCTGAAAGTTTTGAAGCAGCCAAACAACAAGCTGAAATTTACAGCTACACCTTAAGTATTCACAAAAATTACAATGAATTAAATCTCTATACCTCGGCAACGCTCAACTTGCTCGAAAATTCTGAAAGAGATACAAACCCAATTGTCTTAGCGCTGAGTAATCTAGAACAAAGCGCATATTTCATTCAGGCATATGAACGAAATACGCCATTTTTTGTATGGGCGGGTTATGAAATTGAACGTACAAGTGTTTTAGACCAAGAGATAAAAACACTCAAGCAAGACTTAGAGACCATCCAAAAATATCAGGATGCAGCACAAGCACAGCAAGTTTTGGATTTATCGAACTATAGTGATCGAGTCATTGGCATTGGTGAAGCACCAAAGCTTCATTCAGAATTTATTCAGAGAAACAGTGGAGAATCAGGTTGGTTACCACAGCATTTAATTGATCTATATGATCAGACTGATACTGATGCTCAACTAGAGGACATGGTTACTGCACTTGAAAAATGTATTCAAGCTGCAGAACAGGATGGTTTAACAGAAGTGGCGTTGCCACATGCGGATCAAAAGTTGTCAATTGAGCAAAGCAAACAACTTTTAGAAGAATTACGTCAAAAACATCATGCACTGAATAACAAAGAAGTGAGGCAAGAAGAAAATTCTGCTCAGAAAAAAAAGAGAGATACGCTCTTAATTGCTAATAACATTGATGAGGCTGAGTATAGTAAACAACGTGCAGCACAACTTGCATTTGATCGAAACAATTTTCCTGCACCAAGATTGCCAACAAGTTTTAGGCAAAGCGAATTTAGTTTAAAACAGCATCAACGTTATGGTGTTGCGTGGCTACAGCATCTCCATCAATATGCGCCTGAACAGGTCAGTGGATGTCTATTGGCGGATGATATGGGTTTAGGTAAAACCTTACAGCTATTATGTTTTATTGGCGAATATTTGGAAAATGCCAAAAATAAAAAGCCTGTGCTCGTGGTTGCGCCGGTTTCATTACTTGAAAACTGGGAAGCGGAAGCCAATCGCTTTTTTAGTCGCCAATTTCCTAAAATTTTAAGCTTATATGGCGATCATCTTAAAACAAGAAAAATTCCTAAACACTTGATATCCGCACAGCTGCGTGAAAATCATGGCATTACGCATCTGTTAGAAGAAGACTGGCGTGGTGATGCAGAGATTGTGTTAACCACTTATGAAACCTTACGTGATTTAGAATTCTCTTTGGCACGGGAAGACTGGGGGATCATGGTGTGTGACGAAGCACAAAAAATTAAAGTGCCAACCTCAATGGTGACTAAAGCGGCTAAAGCGCAAAAAGCGGATTTTAAAATTGCTTGTACCGGTACACCCGTGGAAAACTCTTTGACCGATTTATGGTGTCTATTCGATTTTATTCAGGAAAATTTACTTGGTCCGTTAAATGAGTTTGGGAAAAAATATCGTAGACCGATAGAAGATGCTGAAGTCAGTGATGAGAAAGTCTTAAATGAGCTGAGAGCATTGATTGATCCTCAAGTCCTAAGACGAATGAAAAATGATGTGGCTGATTTACCACCTAAAATTGAAGTAGATAGTTGTAAAACAATTCATATTTCTAACTTACAAAGAAAATTATATGCCGATGTGGCCCAACATTTTCGTAAGTTGTCTGCTGAGGGAAATCGTGGCGCCATGCTCAGTAGCTTACACAAATTGAGAATGATTTGTGCACATCCTTTAGCAGAAGATCCAATGGCAACACTCAAAGATTCACCAAAAGTAGATTGGTTGTTCAATACCCTGCAGATGATTCAGCAAAGGAATGAAAAGGCCATTATTTTTACGGAGTTTAGAGAAATCCAAGTATTTCTGAAGCGCGTTTTAATGGAACGTTTTGGCTTAAATGTCACCACTGTAAATGGCGATACCAATACAAGCAGTAAAAGTGGGTTAACTAGACAAAATTTAATTGATAAGTTTCAAGAAAAGCCAGGATTTAATGTAATTCTTCTTTCTACTACAGCAGTAGGGTTCGGGGTAAATATCCAAGCGGCAAATCATGTTATTCATTATACACGTAGCTGGAATCCTGCTAAAGAAGATCAAGCAACTGACCGCGCTTATCGTATCGGTCAGCAGAAAGAAGTTTATGTGTATTACCCAACGATCTCTGCACCTGATGGGGAGGAATTAGAAACTTTTGAAGTGAAATTGGATAGACTTTTAGGGAGTAAACGCGTACTTGCAACAGATATGCTTCAACCGAAAACGGATGTGAGTAAAGAGTTAATGCAATTAATAGACTAGTGTGATTGTTTAAAATATCAGAGTTGCTAATAACCTAATATTTTCCCTATCATCATTCTGAAAAAATAATAGGGAATTTTTAGATTCCTAAAATTAATTGATATGGTTTAAACCCCTCTAGCACAGCTTCAGCAACCAACTGAATGAAAGGCTCAGTTTTTCCATAAGCCATCCACTGATCCAGAGCTTCATAGTAGGCTAGGCGATTTTCGACTGTAATAACGCAAGGCGGATATCCAGCTTTGAGTAACTCAAGGTTCATTAAGAGACGAGATGTACGTCCATTGCCATCAATAAATGGATGAATGCCAACAAAATCGGCATGTACTTTAGCAGCACGTTCAATAGGGTGAAGCTTGTGCGCTTCGGAATTATACCAATCCACGAGCTGAGCCATCTTGTCATTCAATAATGTATAGTCGGGTGGAGTAGTGGTAGCACCTGAAATCAATACGTTTTGTTGGCGATAACGTCCTGCATTGTCATCATCAATATTTTTTAGGATAAGTTGGTGAATATTGCGAATCTGCCATTCAGAAAACGGTTCTTCTTTTCGAATAATATCTTCAACATAGTAGATAGCATTTCTATGGTTGATTGCTTCGAAATGTTCTCGTAAAGCTTTTCCACCAACAGTTATGCCTTCCAAAACTACTTTTGTTTCTAGCAATGTAAGCGTATTGCCTTCAATTGCATTTGAGTGATATGTCCAACGTAGAATAAGATCTTCTTGAAGGTTTTTTACAATAGCAGGAGAAAGAGGACGATGCTGATCTAATTTTTTCTTTAAAGCATCAATATTTTCAAACATAGCCTTGTCCCTGAAATTGTACTATCAAATGATACATGAAAAAAAGAAACATATAAAAGTAATGATATAACATACCGTTTTATATTGAATCCATACATGTTAAACTCAGTACCTAAATTCAAATCCTAGAAGTGGGTTTGAACAAAATTAGTTTTAGTATTCAATTCACTAAATCTAATTTGGGTAAATATTGGGTACAAAATTTATCTAT
This sequence comes from Acinetobacter sp. 25-47-122, assembly GCF_056779695.1. Taxonomy (NCBI): domain Bacteria; kingdom Pseudomonadati; phylum Pseudomonadota; class Gammaproteobacteria; order Moraxellales; family Moraxellaceae; genus Acinetobacter; species Acinetobacter sp. 25-47-122. Next base: position 29,123 of record NZ_JBWYIJ010000014.1, on the reverse strand, counting down.
TATATAAATTAAGCTTTGAAATCATTGGTTTAGGATTTGAGTTCAATCGACGCCATCTCCACCAAAATTCTTGTTATAAATCAGCCACTTTTTTAAGTGGCTTTTTTATTGCTAATTAAAACTGATAAAACGAAAAAGTACGATGCTTATTTAATATTCGTATGGGTAGGGGGAGGCATATGGAACTGAAGCAACTTAGATACTTTATTACGATTGTTGAGTCAGGAAGTTTAGGTAAAGCTGCGCAGAAGTTAGATGTGGGCACATCAGCACTTAGCCAGCAAATTGCAAAGTTAGAAGATGAGCTGTGTACACGGTTATTGCAACGTAACTCTACAGGTGTGACTCCAACGCCTGCAGGTTTAGCGTTTTTCAAACAGGCACAACTTTCACTTCGTCATGCGCAATATGCAATAGAAGCGGCGCATTCATCACGCTTGACAGGTCATGTGAGTGTGGGATTTTCACCCAGTATTGCATCAGTACTCGGCATTCCCTTCATGCAACTAATGTCGGAGCGTTATCCCGATATAAAAATTCATTTAGTCGAGAGCCTATCTGGTAATCTCACCAATTTAGTCAATGCAAGGCAACTAGATATTGCGATCATTTTTACTAAAGATGTCGATAGTAACTGGGCTGTTCAACCTTTATTGAAAGAGCAAATGTTCATGATGGCCAATTGTGCTTTGTTAAAAGAGCAGGGTTATGAACAATGTATTTTAGAAGGAAAAATTGATTTAGAAAAAGTGAATAGCTTACCACTTGTATTGCCAAGTCAGAGACATGGTTTGCGTAAATTTCTTGATCAAAAAGTTGAATTATTAGATGTTGACTATGAAGTAGATGGTCTACATCTTCTGATGAATTGTGTTAGCAATTTAAACATGGCAACCATTCAACCTGTCAGTGCACATTTTGATTATCTAAAGTCGGATATTTGTTTATTAAAAGTGGTTGAACCAGAACTTGATCGAATTAATTATTTAATTAGTTTGGCTGAAGAAGAGCTTTCACCCGCGAGCTTAGCAACTAAAGTGGCGATTAAAAGCACAGTTAAAAGCTTGATTCAGAAAGGACTATGGCCAAGTGCTGAGTTATTAGACTTTTAACCTATTTAATTTTATTAAACACCTATTTAAATTCTGCCTATCACGTTAATTCGCACTTTTAGTCTTAAATTACATCAAATTCGAGAGGGAAGACATCGAATGCATGATGTAATTGTGATTGGCGGTGGGAATGCCGCATTGTGTGCTGCACTGACAGCAAGAGAACAAGGCGCATCTGTCTTATTATTGGAAGCTGCACCCAAAGAGTGGCGTGGGGGGAACTCTCAGCACACTCGTAATTTACGTTGTATGCATGACGCACCACAAGATGTTTTGGTGGACGCTTATCCTGAGGAAGAGTACTGGCAGGATTTGTTAAAAGTTACCGCGGGCAAGACCAATGAACATTTGGCACGCTTGGTGATTCGAAGTACAGCAACTTGTCGAGATTGGATGCGTAAGCATGGGGTGAATTTCCAACCACCGCTGTCAGGGGCACTGCATGTCGCACGTACTAATGCATTTTTTATGGGCGGTGGAAAAGCTTTAGTTAATGCCTATTTTAGAAGCGCACAAGATTTAGGTGTTGAGGTTCGCTATAGCACCAAAATTGTTGACTTGGACATAGAAGACAATACTTTCAAAGCTGCTATTGCTGAAGATGGTACACGTTTTGAAGGAGCGGCTTGTGTTCTTGCTGCAGGTGGTTTTGAATCGAACATCGCATGGCTTAAAGAAGCTTGGGGACAAAACGAAAATGGTGAGTGGCCAGCGGATAATTTTATTATTCGTGGTACACGTTTCAACCAAGGCAACTTACTCAAATTTATGATGGATCAAGGAGCCGATATCATTGGCGATCCATCTCAATCGCATTGTGTCGCTGTCGATGCACGTGCTCCTTTATATGATGGTGGAATTTGTACCCGTATTGACTGTGTATCTTTAGGGATTGTCGTCAACAAAAATGCAGAGCGTTTCTACGATGAAGGTGAAGACTTCTGGCCAAAACGTTATGCGATTTGGGGGCGTTTAGTTGCGAAGCAGCCGAATCAAATTGCCTATTCAATAATTGATTCAAAATCCGTTGGACGTTTCATGCCCCCCGTATTTGAAGGCACGAAAGCAGATAGCATTGAAGAGTTAGCAGCAAAGCTAAATTTAGATGTGGCGACCCTCTCGAAAACGGTGGATGAGTTTAACCAAGCCTGTGTTGTTGGTGAGTTTAATCATACTGTGCTTGATAATTGTCATACTGAAAATTTAAGCCCTGCGAAAACCCATTGGGCTGTTCCGCTGAATCAACCCCCTTTCTATGCTTATGCACTTCGTCCGGGGATCACTTTTACTTATCTCGGCTTAAAAGTAGAGGATGATGCGGCCGTTCGTTTCAATAATCGGCCAAGCCCAAATTTATTCGTTGCAGGTGAAATGATGGCTGGCAATGTGTTAGGTCAGGGTTATACCGCAGGTGTGGGGATGTCAATTGGAACGACATTTGGTCGTATTGCAGGAAAAAATGCGGCGAATGCTGCACTGATGTTGGGAGTTTAATTATGAATGCCAATGCAAAAAATTTAATTCCTATCGTGCAGTTGAGTCAGAACGAATATCAAGTCAAACAAGCCTTACAGATTTGTAATGCTTGTCGTTACTGTGAAACATTTTGTGCGGTTTTCCCTGCCATGACCAAACGTCTTGAGTTTACGCAGGCGGATATCCACTATATGGCTAATCTTTGTCATAACTGTGGTGCATGTTTACATGCTTGCCAATATGCGCCACCGCATGAATTTGGCGTCAATATTCCGCAAGCCATGGCACAAGTTCGATTAGAGACTTATCAAGAATTTGCAGTCCCTGCTGCATTTGGATCAATCTATCAAAAAACAGGCATTCCACTGGTTTCTGCAATGTCAGTACTATTTTTCTTACTGATGTTGGCAGGTGTTTGGATGAATGGCACCGATCTATTTGGTCGCTACCAAGGTGATTTCTACGCCATTTTTCCTCACAATTTCTTAGCAGTGCTGTTTGGTTCAGTGTTTATTTTAGCGTTTGTGCTATTGGGTTTAGGCATTGCTAAATTCTGGAAGCAAACCTCTAAAATTATTCCTGAAGGCGTGGCGCAGCCAGATATTCTACAAGCATCTAAAAATGTTCTGACGCTCAAATATTTAGATGGTGGGCATGGCAAAGGGTGTAATGAAGAAGATGATCGATATACACAAATCCGTCGTGTTTATCATCACTTCACGATGTATGGCTTTTTACTCTGTTTTGCAGCAACAAGCGTTGCAACGTTCTATCACTATTTTCTTGGTCTTCAAGCACCATATGCCTACAGCAGTTTACCCGTAATTTTAGGTACGTTGGGTGGGATTGGCTTAATCATTGGCCCAGTAGGATTGTTATATCTCAATATTAAACGTCATCCTTTACATGGTGATGTGAAGCAAAAGCCAATGGACCGTGGATTTATTTTCTTGCTTCTGCTGATCAGTGTCACAGGCTTATTGTTGTTGGCATTCCGTGATACTTCAGCCATGGCGTTATTGCTGATTATTCATCTAGCGACTGTCATGACTTTCTTCTTAACAATTCCCTTTGGTAAGTTCGCTCACGGTTTCTACCGCAGTGCAGCTTTATTAAAGTTCGCTGTCGAAGAGCGAATTGCAAAACAACGAGCTAAAACGAAGTAAAGACCCAGACCAATCTAGGCCAGAGGCTTAGATTGGAAATAGGTAAAACATGGACATACATCAATTAATAATTCAGCAATAAGGATAGTTTGCTATGAAAAAAATGAAATGGTTAGCATTGGCATGTACGGGCGCTGTGTTAATGGGCTGTGGTACAGGAAATGCCTCCAAAGAACCTGGTCAACCTAAGCGTGCAGAATGTATTGCACCTGCTAAGCCAGGTGGCGGATTCGATATGACCTGTAAATTAATACAATCTGGTTTTAAAGAAACTGGCGTGATGACTGACCCAATGCGTGTAACTTATATGCCAGGCGGTGTAGGTGCAGTGGCTTATAACAAAATCGTCAACAACGATCCTGCAAATAACAACGCTGTTGTAGCATTTTCAACGGGATCGCTATTGAACTTAGCTCAAGGCAAATTCGGTAATTTCACAGAGAAAGATGTGAAGTGGCTTTCAGGCGTTGCGGTTGATTATGGTCTTGTCGCTGTTCACAAGGATTCACCTCTTAAAAACCTTGATGATCTCATGAAAGCGTTGCGGGACAATCCAAAGAAAATCAGTTTTGGTGGTGCTGGGAGTGTCGGTGGTCAGGACTGGATGCAAACCGCAATTTTGGCGAAAAAGGCAGGTATCAATCCTGCTGATATGAGTTTTGTTGCTCTAGAGGGTGGGGGTGAAGTTCTCACTTCACTTTTAGGTCAGCACATTCAAGTCGGTGTAGGGAACGTCAGTGAAATTGGCTCACATTTACAGTCAGGTTCAATCCGTGTACTGGCTGTATTTTCTAAAAATCGTTTGGAAGGCAAATTTGCAAGTTTGCCGACAGCACTTGAACAAGGCTATGACCTGGAATGGCCTGTGATACGTGGTTTCTATATGGGACCTAAAGTGAGTGATGAAGCATATAGTTGGTGGAAAAATGCCTTTGACAAGATGATGGTAGATCAGAAATTTGATGCAGTACGTGAAAACCAAGATTTACTCCCATTTGAAATGACAGGCGAGGAAATCCAAGCATACGTCTATAAACAAACGGATGAAATGCGTCAATTATCCGAAGAATACAAATTATCAAAATAACAAACAAACTGAGTTGGGGCGCATGTTCTAACTCAGTTTTTGTTTAGAGGGAAGATGATGAAATCTGAACGCATTCTTACAGCCATCATTTCAGTTATTGGATTGGGATTATTGATCTACGCGTGCAATTTTGAAGCACCGATTTCTTATGATCCTGTTGGGCCGAAAGCCTTTCCAATTCTTTTGATGGGGTTGATCACTTTTAGTGCTGTTTATCTAACTGTTCGTCCAGCCATTATGTTTGAGCCTGTAGAGCTGGGCTGGACCAAACATTTGCTCGGTAAATTAGTACTGTGTGCTGTCGCACTCACCATTTACGCGATGATTTTCGAATTCTTTGGTTTTGTCATTGCAACACTGCTCATGACGATTGCACTGGGTAAATTATTTGGCGGGAAAACCATTGCGACTGTGATCACAGGGATTGTGCTGAGTTTAAGTACCTATTATCTCTTTGATCGCGTACTTGATGTTCCATTACCACTTGGATTCTTTGGTTAAGGATAACACCCCATGGATGTATTAAATTTTCTCATGATGGGTTTTGAGGTTGCACTTCAGCCTCAGAATCTATTAATTGCCTTTATTGGTGCGTTTATTGGAACGGTGGTCGGTCTTTTACCGGGTTTAGGTCCAATTAATGGCGTCGCGATCCTGTTACCGTTTGCTTATGCCTTAGGTTTACCTGTAGATAGCGCACTGATTTTATTAGCAGCAGTATATTTAGGCTGTGAGTACGGCGGTCGTATCTCCGCAATTTTGCTGAATGTACCTGGAGATGCTGGTGCGATTATGACCACTTTAGATGGTTACCCGCTAGCACAGCAAGGTAAAGCGGGTATTGCACTTTCTTTGTCCTCTATTAGTTCTTTTATTGGTAGTACGATTGCATTTATCGGGATCGTATTATTTGCTCCAATTTTAGCACGTTGGGCGGTGTCTTTCGGTCCTGCAGAATACTTTGCACTCATGGTATTTGCGATTGTGTGTTTGACAGGTCTAGTCAGTACACAACCGTTTAAAACCCTCATTATGGCTTTAATGGGTTTAGCACTTTCAACTGTTGGGATGGATGCGATTACAGGTGTTTATCGTTTTACCTTTGATAGTGTTGGTCTGAGTGATGGTATTGCGTTTACTACAGTTGTTATTGGTCTGTTTAGTATCAGTGAAATCTTACTTTTACTTGAGCGTACTACGCTAGGAAAAGTTGTTTTAGAACAGGGTAAGCGTTCTTTATTTAACTTTAAAGAATTCATGAGTACATTAGCGACCATGATTCGTGGTTCATTGTTGGGCTTCTTCTCAGGAATTTTACCAGGTGCGGGTGCGAGTGTTGCCAGTGCAATGGCGTATACTACTGAACGTAAAATGGCGAGTGATGGCAGTAAATTTGGTAAAGGGGATCTACGTGGTCTGGCTGCACCTGAAAGTGCCAATAATGCAGCAGCGTGTGGCTCTTTTGTGCCAATGTTGACGCTGGGTGTGCCAGGTTCGGGTACGACTGCTGTGATGATGGGTGCATTAACCATGTATAACATCACACCTGGCCCTCAACTGTTTGCTGAACAGCCAACGTTGGTTTGGGCGCTGATTGCATCACTGATGGTGGGTAATATCATTCTACTGGTATTGAACTTACCATTGGTAGGCTTCTTTGCACGATTACTCAGTATTCCGAGTTATATTTTAATTCCTATTATTGCAACTGTAAGTTTCGTTGGTGTTTACGCAATTCATAGCACGATATTTGACTTATTGCTGTGTATGGGTTTGGGGATCATTGGCTATATCTTACGTAAGTTTGATTTCCCACTTGCACCACTCATTTTAGGTTTTGTATTGGGTGAATTGATGGAATCGAATTTGCGTCGTGCATTATCGATTTCTCAAGGTGAACTCAGCATCCTGTGGAGTAGTGGTATTAGCATCGGTCTGTGGATCATGTCGGCATTGCTTTTAATCCTTCCTTTTGTACGTAAGTACTTATTCATCAAAAAGCAAAAAACAATCTAATCCAAACATGAAGGTCAACGCTATGTTGACCTTCATTGGTGAAGAATATGGAAAACATAAAATCGAATGCCAAAGGATTGGCAATTGCATTGTTAGGTGCATGGCTTGGAATACTCGTTGGTCTCCCATTGCCCTGGCTATTAGGTCCACTTCTCATCACGCTCATCATTGGTAGTTTTGGTATTTCGAATCCATGTCATGTTCGTTGGCGTCAAACTGGGCAAGTGATTATTGGAATGGCTTTGGGACTTTATTTTACCCCTGCACTTATGAATGCCTTATCAATTTATTGGGTATTTATTTTCATTGGAATTTTATGGTCCATGGTGCTGAATCTGCTTTTAGCCACGTTGCAGTATCGTTTTAACCACTTGGATTGGTCAACGGCATGGTTTGCATCAGCGATTGGTAGTGCCAGTGAAATGGTCAATATTGCAGAAAAGTATCAAGCGCAGGTCGATAAAGTTGCAGCGACACATAGCTTAAGAATTGTGATTTTGGTGGTGTTAGTCCCCATTTTTATGAGCCTTTATTTGGGGGTTGATTGGAAAACGTCTTCTGTGACTGTGCAATATTTTGATGTGGTTTCTACACTTTTAATTTTTGTTATAGCTTTATTGGTTGCCAAGTTATTTGATTATTTCAATGTCCTGAATGCTTGGATTTTAGGTCCGATTTTAATTATTGGTTTGCTGTCTTATCTCGGTGTACTTGAGCATAGCTTACCGCATTGGCTGATTGCTTTGGGGCAGCTGTGTATTGGTTGGTCTTTGGGCAGTAAATTCCCATTTAGCTTTTTAAAAGACAGTCAGCGATTTCTCGTTTTGACCATTTTATTTAATGTGCTGGCACTGATCCTTTCAATTTTATTTGTACTTGAACTGATTCAACTTATTTCTGTAGATGAAAAAGTTTTACTGCTCGGGCTTTCTCCAGGTGGCATTGCTGAAATGTCTTTGATGGCAAAAGTTTTGGGCTTGTCTGTTCCGATTATTGTGGCATTTCAATTATCACGCTTGATATTTGTCATCCTCACAACACGTTTTTTCTATCGTTTAAGTCAAAAATTATTTTTTTAAATATGGTGAGATTTAATTGCCGGAGTGCGTATGAATATTAGTGTCTAAGAAAGAATTTCTTATGCAGACAATTTGTATAGAGTCAAAAGAGATTGATGATTTTTAAAACTCATTCAAAACCAAGATGGGGAAATATGTCTTGAAACTATCAAAAATAATCCTCCAGCTTTAAAATAAGCACAATATCAAAAGGAAGCCATGTGTTTAATGACAGTTTCAAACTGTGGCGACCTACTCAAATATGTACATCAGCGCACTACCCTCATTTGTTTGGAAGCCTTAAAGATGAAGGCTTAGCGATTCGGTATATTGATCAGACGAGTGCTGAAATTCTGAGATCGGCAATGAAAAAGAAATCATACGTGATTCAGTACTTAACAAAACATTCTCCCATCATTTAGTAGGAGGTGATACGATTCAATCCTAAGGTGGGGAGAAATCTTCAACATCATGAGGCCCATTTTGGGGAACAATTAGTTGAATCAAATCTATAAGTCATTGACTATTTAAAGGATCCATCTCAATACGTCATAGATCTTGCTTAATCCTTTAGATCTAAAAAGACATGATTTTTTTAAAATAAAAAATCAGTTTGTGATCGATATATGCTTAACTACATACCGCACCAGTAATCGGCTGATTCCTATTTTCTAAGTGCTTGACTGAACTTGCAATACTGATTGAAAGTTGATCAATGGCTTTTTGCGAAACAGTGACTAAAGTATTTAAGTCTTTAGATTTTTGTGGAATTTCTTCATAAAAACTCATCCGACAACTGAGTTGATGATGTTTAGGTAATGTTTGAGCGTTTTTGGGTGTAGATAAGGGGCGATTGGGATCATCATATCTTAAAGTCCAAGTCGTATTCATGAGTATAAAGCGTTGCTGATTTGATTTTTCGATGAAATCAAAGTTAGAAAAATCTAAGGCAATTCGATAAGCTGCTTGTCCACCAGTCATACCACTATTATAACGATCCACTGCACCTAATGTTTGCTGTAAACGCGCAGAAACAGCATCTCTCAATTCAGCCGACAAAGTAGAAGTCCAACGATCATCGAACAATACTTTAGCCTGCCCATTTTCTTGTTGAATCACCAAGGGAATTCGGTTTAAACGATCAGATAATCCAACAGGAAGCACCTCAATCATCCTCACTTTTTGATTTGACGAAGATGATGTTAGCGTTTGAGTGCTCAATGAATAGAACTTAGGCGTAGGGGATGAAGAGCACCCACTGACGATGAGTGCAAACAAACCAACACTCAAGCTTGAAAGGACTTTTAGGTAGCAGCGTTGCTGAGTTTTCAATAATTTATTCTCTGTCATCTTTCTTCGGCTCCGCTGTTTTTCCACGAATCAGTGACTCAGGATTTTGTTCTATTTGATCTGCCATCAACTGTAATGAAGCTGCGGCACGGGTAATTTGTTGTAAAGCACGACGTAGATCTTGTTGTAATGGTGCATCACTTGCCAAGATGGTTTCAGAAGACTGAACTGTTTTACGAACATCATCCAAGGTGGCTTGTAAATTAGGCGCAACTTTGCCATCAAGTTGATCGACCAAACTTTTTGAAGATCGTATAGTTTTGTCTAAGTTTGCCAAGGTTTGACGAACGTCCTGACCAATTTCAACCAATGGAAATTTAGATACATTATCGGCGATTTGGGACACTTGTGCTTGAAGGCCTTTTAATTCTGTTGGAGTTGTTGGAACTTCAACTACACCATCATTTCGACGGATTGCGGTGGCATATTTAGCTTTAGGGAAAAGATCAAAGCTAATGTAGTTTTGACCTGTAAGTAAATTGCCAGTCCGCATTTGTGCTCGCCAACCACGCTCAACAAATTGTTTGAATACTGTACCTTGCGGGTCCAACTCATGACCACCAGCAATACGTGAAGGATAAACTTCTGCATCAACACGCATTCGAATTTGCGAGTGATTATTGTAGAACTCAGTGTTGATTTTTTTCACAGTACCGACTTCGACACCCATGAAATCAATTGGAGCTCCTACTGATAAACCTCGCAATGACTCATTGAAATACATTACGATCCGTCTTGGATTAAGATCAGGCTCTTTAAGCGCAAGCTTTTCAGAGTCAAATAATTCAAATTTCATTTTATTCGGAGCAGGAGCTGCATCAGAATCTTCAGGATAACCAAATGCGATCCCTCCCGAAATGATGCTTGCCAAAGATTGTGTGTTTAAACTAAAGCCCGAAGCATTCAAATTGACATCTACACCACTGGCTTGCCAGAAACGCGCATCCGTGGTGACAAATTTATCATAAGGTGACTTAATGAAAGTTTGAAGTTCAACGCTTTTTCCATCATCAGCCAGTTGGTAAGAGGTCACTTGTCCAACGTTGATTCTTCGATAATAAATAGGTGAGCCGAAATCGAGCGAACCTAAATCTTGTGCCTTTAAGAAAAAGATTTTTCCGGGAACATCGGAAGTCACGACGGGTGGAGTTTCTAGCCCTTTAAATGAAGTGGTTTTGACATCTGATTTACCGCCATCCACTTCAATATATGCACCAGAAAGTAAAGTATCGATACCTGAAACCCCACTTGCACCGATACGTGGTCTCACTACCCAAAAACGTGAATCTTCCGTAGCAAAATTACTGGCATCTTTCCGAAGTTCAATTTTAGCAATGATATGAGACCGATCTTCCGAAAGGTCGATTTCGCGTACTAGACCCACATTGACTTGACGATAACGAACTGTAGTTTTGCCAGCTTCAATGCCTTCTGCAGTCCTAAAAGAAACCTCAATAATAGGACCAGTATTCAAATACGCCTTGAGAGCTAATGATAATGCAATGAGTAATGCCACAATTGGAATAATCCAAATGAGAGAAGGTTTCCATTTGCTACGTTTCTTATCAGGTACACCGACCTTACTCAGAACTTGTTCATCATGAGGATGACCATTACTCGATTGGTTTTCTGACATAGTTATTGATCTTATTAAATCGTAATGTGTTTGTTGTTCGTACGCTTCATCATATGAAGATCAAGCAAGAAGTGAAAGGGTTTTATGTAAATCTCAATGTTCTGTAGCGTCATTTTTTTTCTCATGTTGACTCAGGATTGAAACGTAATAGTTGTCCCAAATGATTCTAGGATCAAAACTCAGTGAGGCTAACATGGTCAAAACCACAACTGCACCAAAAGCGACTGCACCTGTGCCTGCTAAAATAGTTGCCAATGACTGAATTTGGATCAGTGCTGCGAGCATGGCGACAACGAAAACATCAATCATTGACCAACGGCCAATAAACTCCACGACTCTATACATGATCGAGCAATGCTTCGGTGAGAGGTGAATTTTTTTTGAGGCTTGTAAATGAACAGCACTAAGCAGGAGAGCAAGGATGACCAATTTCAGTAGTGGAATAAATATACTGGCGATAAAAATAACGGACGAAACGAAATAGTCACCACTTTTCCAAAAATAAATGACTCCACTCATAATCGTGTCTTGTTGACGACCAAGAATAGATTCTGTAATCGTCATCGGTAAAACATTGGCTGGTATATAAAGGATACTTGCTGCAATTAAATAAGCTAAAGTTCGTTCTAAACTTCGGGTTTTACGGGTATGTAATGGGCTATCACAACGAGTACAGCGGGATTTTCGTGCTTGTTCCATGGCAGACAACGACGTCATGCGGTTGAGTGTTCCACAGCAATGACAAAGTGTGAGCTCAAGATCAATTGCACGCGGTGCAAGCGTTTCTAATGAGACAAGTTTCTGCACAAGGTGTGGCGAATGCTTCATCTGATCGGGTTGATTCGTATGAGTGGAAGTAATGGTCATGAGATTTGATTTCCATCAATTACATTCCATAGATCCTTGATTTTGATTGATACTAAATAGACCAACAAAACACTTAAAATGGCAAATGCCCATAAGGCAATTCCAGGAATCACAACCACCATTCCCACTAATTTCACTAAGGTGACTAAAACGCCGATCAGAAAGACTTCAACCATTCCCCAAGCTCTCAATTGAAATAGTGACCGTAATGCGAGTTTAAGTGATGCATACTGTTGGGTTGCAATAACATTTTTATTGAACATGGCCATCAAAAGAATATATCCCATCAGAAGTAAGTAGGCCAAAGGGACAACAAAAGTGGTCATCAGAATAAGAAAGCCTACAAAAGCACGATCTGCCTCGAACATTGCCCAAGCCGCACCCAATAATGTGGTTTCTGAATAAATGCCTTGGAGTTCAACTTTGACAATTGAAAAACTATTGGCAATCGCAAAGATAATTAACGCAGTACAGACTAAGGCCAACAGTGTGTTAAATGTTGGAATTTTACGATAGAGCTCGGAACCGCAAGCCGAACAATAGGCACGTTCATTCTTATATAAATCGGATTTACGAAAGAGCGTATCGCACTCTTCACAAGCAACATAATTTTGATTGATTTGCACCATTCTTAAATCAGGGTCGCGTTTAGAATCCGATACAGTTTCTACATTCGTTTCAGACATCGTTGTCTCAACTTTTTCATCAATATTCTTGGTTTTTTATTTCTCCCTATAGTTTATATCGAGATTCAATAGGTTTGCCTATGATTATTTTGTTGAATCGAGATACATACCTTTTTGGTTTGGTTTATCAGTGTGCAGTCATGTAACTCAACGAGGGTATAAAAGGGGTTGAAGTGCTCATTGATCAGCATTTGTGTAGTCAAAATGAGGGTGAGTTAAGTTTATATGATGAAATTAAATTAATATTAAATTCAATGATTCAGCGTGAAATTCAAGATACAGCGTGTGCTTCACATAAACTTCATATATCAAGAACTACACTTTATTTAAATCATAAAGATCGATTGCTTAGTTTGGGATGACTGTATGTTGAAAAGCCTCATGCAATGGCTGGATAGTTGGTCCGTAAGCGTACCACATGAAGCATTGACCTCTGAGAGTAAACAGATTCAATGGCTCAGAATAATTCCTTTTATCCTACTGCATCTTGCTTGTCTGGCAGTGTTTTGGGTCGGGTTTTCTTGGTTTGCTTTTGCATTTATGTTGTTTTTTTATTTTATTCGCATGTTCGCAATCACGGCTTTTTTTCATCGTTATTTGTCACACAAAACTTTTCAGACTTCGAGATGGCTGCAATTTATCTTTATTTTAATTGGCACAATGAGTGCGCAGCGTGGACCATTATGGTGGGCAGCACATCATCGATATCATCATCGTTATACAGATACTCCTCGAGACCCACATTCATCAACGCATGGATTTTGGTATAGCCATGTTGGTTGGTTTTTAAATGAATATAATTTTTCAACGCGTAAAAGTGTCATTAAAGATTGGCTGAAGTTTCCGGAGCTGATTTGGTTAGATCGTTTTAGTTTGATGATCGTCTTAATAACGGCTATCGGAATTTATGGTCTTGGGGAATGGGTTGCCTTGATGTGGCCGCATTGGGGAACCAGTGGTTTACAGTTATTGGTATGGGGAGGCGCAATTTCTACTGTTCTGCTTATTCATGCCACATTGTGCATTAACTCACTGGCTCACCATTATGGAAGCCGAGATTTTGAGACGAATGATCATAGTCGCAACAACTTATTTTTATCTCTGATTACACTTGGTGAAGGCTGGCACAATAATCATCATTTTTATGCTGGAAGTACGCGCCAAGGGTTCTATTGGTGGCAGATCGATGTGACCTATTACATCTTAAAATTTATGTCATGGTTTGGCTTGGTTTGGGGAATGAAACCCATACCAGCTCGAGTTTATGAAGCAAGTAAAATTACGCGTTCGAAAAAGGCAAAACTCCAACATTCTCAAGTTCAGTCAAAGGAATCAAGATGAAAATTGCAATTATTGGATCGGGTATTTCAGGACTTTATGCAGCTTGGAAGTTGAGTAAGTTGCATGAGGTGACCGTATTTGAAAAGAATAATTATTTTGGGGGACATACTGATACTCATCAATTAAAGATCGATGGTGAGCAAGTTGCAGTGGATAGCGGATTCATTGTTTTTAATGAACACAACTATCCTTTATTTTGTGAGATGTTGAAGGAGCTTGGTGTACCAGCTCAAAGCAGCGATATGGGGTTTTCAGTTAATAATCAGGTCACAGGACTGCAATATAACCCTTCCAAGAAATTCTCATTATTGTTCAAACCACAGAATTTTTTAAAGACCCGCTTTAGAGCGATGCTGTCCGATTTATTCAGATTTTATGCAGCAAATAAAGATCTGGATGTGGATGAGACCGACCCGCATTACACTATTGAGCAATATCTCAACGAGCATGGATACTCGGATGCGTTTAGGCAAGAGCATCTCTATCCGATGTGTGGTGCATTATGGTCATGCCCAGTAGAGCAAGCAGGTCAAATTCCATATAAATTTGTAGTCAGTTTTTTTCAACATCATCGTATGTTGCAACTCAAAGATCGACCACAATGGTTAACCGTAAAAGGCGGGTCTTCTAGATATATCCGTGCAATTCAAACTCAAGCAAAGCATATTCAGTTTAAAAAAGTAGAAGTGAAGTCAGTCAAGCGCTCAGCAAATGACGTGAGTATTGAAACGGTACAGGGAATTGAACGGTTTGATTGGGTAGTATTTGCAAGTCATGCAGATGACACACTGAAGTTGCTCGCTGAACCGACAGTTAAAGAAATAGAAATATTAGAAAATTTTCAGTATCAAGACAATCATATGGTGGTGCACTCAGATACTAGCATTATGCCAAAATCAAAACGTCAGTGGGCGAGTTGGCATGTGCATGTCACACCGAATAGGGCGGGTCAAGTCACTCCATTTCAGCAAAGTAGTGTCCATTATGGATTTAGTTACTGGATGAATCAGCTACAAAATTTGAAATGTGAAACTCAGATTTTTGCGACATTAAATCCTAATTTTGATTTAGATCCAAACAAAGTCTGGGTTCAGCGTAACTATCGTCATCCTGTATTTAATGCGGAAGCTATTGCAGCTCAGTCAAGATGGTCTGAAATAAACGGTTTAAATCGGACCTATTTTTGTGGTGCTTATTGGGGATGGGGCTTTCATGAAGATGGTGCAAGAAGTGCGTCATGGGTGGTTGAAGCCTTATTAAATTCATCAAATCAAGCCGCTTAGGAGTACTTATGCAGCTGTATCCGCTTGCAATTGCAGTTGCTGACATTCGTCATCGCCGTTACTTGCCTAAGCCTTATGCCTTTCAGAGTCAGCTGACGTATTTGTGGTTTGATCCAGAACAGCTCAAACACTTCGCGCAAACTTCGATACTTTGGTCAACGAAAAAATGGAACTTGCTGAGCCTCAATCCTGATGACTTCTTGGCAAACTATCAAGGCACGATTCGAGAGAAGGTTCTGCATGTATTGGAAGAGCATACCTTAGAAGAACAGATACAGATCGCTGAAATTCGGGTGTTGGCTTTGCCGCGCACGCTTGGCTTCAGATTTAATTCGGTGGTTTTTTATTTTCTATTTAATGCCCAGCAAAAATTACAGTTCATTCTCAGTGAAATCACCAATACACCCTGGTTAGAAAGACAGGTATATGTTCACGATTGTCGCACCGGGGGGGAGCAGCATTCCGAATATACCAGCTTCCACTTCCAGTTTGACAAAGCTTTTCACGTGTCACCCTTCATGCCAATGGATCTGAAGTATCAATGGACATTTAGTTTGGCTGAAAAACAAAATTATGTGCTTATGCAATTGTTTAAAGAGGAAAAATTACAATTTGATGCATCGATGCGTTTTGAGTTAACTCCCATCACACTTCCTTCACAACTTCATCGCTATGCTGTTTTTAAACTATTTGAGCCGATCAAGATGGTTGCAGGTATTTATTATCATGCCTTTAAGCTTTGGATAAATAGAGTTCCATTTTATCGGCATCCCAATAAAACGAAGGATAAGCTGTGATATGAAATCATTGTTAATGGGAGAGCAATCTTCACTACCGCTGGTATTACGTCATTTACTGAAATTAAAACACGGCCAAATTCATTTTAAAGGGATTTGGGAGGGTTCAGTCGGTGAGGTGAGTGATCTAGACGCAGTGATTGAGGTCCATGATGCAAAGTTGATGGATCTACTTTTTCGTCAGGGGGTTCTTGGTGCAGCTGAAGGTTTCATTCAAGGATATTGGACGACACCAGATTTAGTGAAGATTGTGCGAATTCTTGCGAGAAATCGCGATATTTTAGATCGTATGAACCAAAGTGCCTTAGCAAAGGCGAGTCAACTCTTGCTCAAAACTTGGTATGCATCGCGTAAAAACTCATTGGAAGGTAGTCGCAAAAATATTGCTGAGCATTATGATTTAAGTAATGACTTTTTTAAGTTATTTCTTGATCCGAGCATGATGTACTCCAGCGCGGTATTCAAAGATCAATCTATGACTTTGGAACAAGCATCCGATTATAAAAAAGAAATCATATGCCAAAAATTGAAACTTCAACCGATGGATCATTTGGTTGAAATTGGCAGTGGATGGGGTGGTTTTGCGATCTATGCTGCGCAAAACTATGGTTGTAAAGTGACTACTATTACCATTTCTCAAGCTCAATATGACGAAGCTAAAGCTAGAATTGACGCTGCGGGTCTGTCTCATCGTGTTGAAGTTAAATTAAAAGATTATCGTTTACTTGAAGGTAAATTCGATAAATTGGTTTCAATTGAAATGATTGAAGCCGTTGGTGCTCAATATCTATCGACATATTTTGAAAAGTGTAGACAGCTGTTAAAACCTAATGGTTTGGCGCTTATTCAAGCCATCACCATTGAAGATGCCCGATATGAAAAGGCATTGAGTACGGTCGATTACATCAAAAGATACATTTTCCCAGGTAGTTTTATTCCTTGTATCAGCGTGATGACCAACGTTGCATCAGAACAAAAATTACGTCTAAAGCATCTTGAAGATATTGGTTTAAGTTATGCACAAACGATTCACTGCTGGCGTGAACGTTTTCTAGAACAGCGTGAGCAAGTTTTAGCACTGGGCTTTGATGAAAACTTTATTCGCATGTGGGATTTTTATTTATGTTATTGCGAAGGAGGTTTTCTCGAAGGCGTCATTAGTGATGTGCATTTATTGTTTGAAGCAAGTCCATACTAAATCAGTGAGAGGACATCTCGATGTTGCTCAATTTATTTGTGATGAATGTTTTCCTGATGCTTTGTGCATGGATTTGGGTGACATTTAATCATCGTGCAGGTTTGGTCGATGTCATTTGGAGCTTTGGAATAGCCTTAAATGTCCTCATCGCAGCAAATGTAATGAATGAAGCCCCTACATCTGTTCGCATTTTTCTAGCGATCGCGAGTGGTCTTTGGTTTCTCCGTTTAGCATGGCATTTATTCAGAAGATATATCCGAGAAGATGCTGAGGACACGCGTTATGCCAATATGCGCCGTGCGATGGGAGACTTTCAACATTTAGGTTTTCTTCTGTTCTTTTTATTTCAGGCTGGGTTGATCTCCTTATTCTCATATCCAATGATCAAATTGCTCAGTATACCTGCGATGCAGTGGAGTAACTCGACAGAACTGCTGCTGCTGATTTCAGGATTAATCATGCTGGTTGCATTTATTGGTGAGGCACTCGCAGATCATCAGTTGTATCAATTTAAATTAAACCCGAATAATCGTGGCAAAACGATGGATCAAGGGTTATGGAAATATTCACGCCATCCGAATTACTTTTTTGAATGGATACATTGGTTTGCTTATCCAATCTTAGGTATAGCGGCGGGAACGCCTTGGTTGTGGATCTATCCGGTGTTGATGTGGCTCTTTTTGTACTACATCACGGGTATTCCATTTAGTGAACAGCAAGCGCTCAAAAATCGTGGTGCAAACTACAAGATGTACCAACAAAAAACATCAATGTTTCTTCCTTGGCCACCGAAAAAGTAGGTAATTACATGGATTCAATCGTTCAACAATCGTTAAAACTCATTGAAAGTGGCAAAGTTCCAGATCAAGTGATTCGTCTTGGTATCCAAGCACTTTGCAAAAAACGTCTTGAGCAAGAAGGTCGTTTTGACCCTGTATTCGCTTCACAGCGTTATATGGATGTATTAAGAGACTTGAAAAAAAGTGAAATCGCGATTGATACAGACAAGGCAAATGAACAACATTATGAATTGCCTACAGCATTTTTTCAGGCCGTGTTGGGCAAGCGTTTAAAGTACAGTGCCAGTTTATTCCATGATGCTAAAACCAGTTTAGATCAAGCTGAGGAAACTGCCCTGCAGGTCTACTGTGAACGTGCGCAATTACAAGATGGTCAGGACATCTTAGAAATAGGCTGTGGTTGGGGATCACTCAGTTTGTATATGGCAGAGCATTATCCAAATGCCAACATTACGGTAGTATCAAACTCCAATACTCAACGTCTTCACATTCAACAACAAGCCAAAGAAAAGCAATTTAACAATTTGACAGTCATCACCTGTGATGTAAATCAACTCGAGTTGGAGCAAAACTCTTTTGATCGTGTTGTATCCGTTGAAATGTTTGAGCATGTTCGAAACTATCAGCGATTATTTGCCAATATTAGCCAATGGCTCAAAGCAGATGGTTTATTGTGGTGTCATATTTTCTGCCATCGATTTATTCACTATCCATTTGAAGTTAAAAATGATTATGACTGGATGTCTAAATATTTTTTTACAGGCGGTTTAATGCCTGCTGTTTCGACTTTCCTGCACTTTCAGGATCATTTACAGTTAGAAAACCAATGGCAATGGTCTGGACAACAGTATGAACATACAGCCAATGCATGGTTAAATAATATGGACCAAAAAAAGGACTTACTTAAACCACTATTTAAGCAAACTTATGGTCAAGATGCGGAAATCTGGTGGCAACGTTGGAGAATCTTTTTCATGGCTTGTGCAGAACTGTTTGGTTATGACAAAGGTCGTGAGTGGGTGATTGGCCATTATTTGTTTAAGAAGCGAGCTGTTTGAAGTTCAAACTAAGCTTAGCGATAAGGTGAAGAGGGTACATGTCCATGATGAGGCTATTTAGGGATAAACGCGATCATCCTTTGGGTGAGGTGTTTAACCGCTATTATTGGCTACAAATTGGTCTTATTGCCTTATCTATTGTGATTGGGATTGGTTGCAGTGCTTGGGTCATTAAAGGAACATTGCTGACCACAGCGCTCGAACAGGAGATGGAGCATTACTGGCAGCGTATGGAGCGTAATCCAGAAGCTGCTTTACCCGACACTAAAAATTTATATGGATATCGTTGGTCCGATGACGAATTAGCCCCCTCTGAATTTCGTAATTTAAAACTCCAATCGGGTGTGCATCGACACTATATCGATGGTAAAGACCGGATGACGGTTTACGGGACACGCAATGGTGAACACGTTTTTTTAGTGTTTGGTGAAAGCAATGTTAATAAGCTCATTTGGCTGTTTGGTTTAGCGCCACTCATGGTCAGCTTATTTTTGCTATACAGTGTGCTGTGGTGGTGGAATCGCCGTGCACGCCGCTATTTTTCGCCTATCACACGCTTAGCCAATGCACTCGAACATATTGATTGGGAACATCAGAATAATCGAGCATCACCATTTAAAGAAATTAAAACAGACTCTAATTTGGAGGCTGAATATCTCAAGCAAGCACTTGAAAAGTATCATCAAGTTTTAAGCGAATTCATCCAGCGTGAAAGAGAGTTTACTGGCGATGTTAGTCATGAACTTCGAACACCACTCACAATATTGAAGGGCAATGTACAACTTTGTCAGGCCCGTTATGGTGATAACAAATCCTTTACTCGATTGCAAAACACAATCGAAGATATGCAGTTATTGGTTGATACGCTTTTGGCCATTGCTCGAAATACCACAAGCAATTTACAAAGTGAAAAAATACGCTTATCAGAACTGCTTCAAGATGTTGTGAGCGACTTGAATAGTGTCAGTTTGGCTAAAGGAATGAGTATCGATTTAAACATCGAAGTTGATGAGGTCAAACGTCATTTATATCCATCGATGACGAAAATGGTATTCAGCAATATTTTAAGAAATGCATTGAATTACTCTCAAGGTACAAGCATTAATGTCATTCTCGAAAAAAATAAAGTGTTGGTCGCAGATAATGGTATCGGGATTGATTTACCGAATAACTCTAAGGTGCAAGAGTTAACGAATCAGCAGCTGCAACTCGATATCAAAGGTCATGGTATCGGGCTACAACTGGTTCAAAAATTATGTAAACAACTTGGCTGGAGAGTAGAGTTATTTGATCGTGAATACTATTTGATGACTCATCCAAAAGTTGACTTGTCACTCAGTTCAGGACTGATTGTGGTCGTTTACTTGAATGATCAGCCTCCAAAATAGTGTATTTGGGGGAATTTGATCTGAAGTGTGAATTCAGTAGTAACTAGTTTTATTCCACTGCGATCTTTAGACCTACCCCTGAAACGGTGTGTATTAATTTTTGTTCAAAGGGCTTATCGACCATTTTTCTTAAATTATAGATATGGCTTCTGAGCGCATCGCTTTCTGGTTCTTCATCCCCCCATAACTCAAGCATGATCTCCTGTTTAGTGAGCACTTTAGGTGAGTTTCGCATGAGTAATTTTAAAAGTTTGAATTGAATAGGTGGCAGTTCGATCATTTGACCTGCACGTGTGATTTGCTGTAAAGCAGGGTCTAATGTGAGATCGTGAATTATGATTTGGCTGTTAGATACTTCTCCTAATGAGCGTTTGATCAGTGCACGAACACGATAAACCAATTCATTAAAATCAAATGGTTTCACTAAATAATCATCTGTACCAGCTCGGAAACCTTTTAATTTATCATCCAAAGTATCACGAGCAGTCAGCATCAGTACTGGGAGGTCGAGTCCTTGTTCGTTGCGAAGCCATTCACACAGGTCATACCCTGTACCGTCAGGTAAATTAATATCTAACAGTAGAATATGATAAGGATGTTGTTTAAGCAGTTGACGTGCCACATCCAAATTACGCGCATGATCAACCACAAAATTATGCTCTTCTAAAAATTCACATAATGTAGAAGCAAGTTCGTAATGATCTTCGACCATTAAAATAAAATGTTTAGTCATGTCGACACGATTAGTCCAATAATTGCTTTTTTAAAGTATCACTAAATGGAGACGAACCCAGCCAAATTTTAAAATAATCATTGGCATCCATGTATTGAATTTTACCCAAAATTTTTTGATTTAGACTCAAAGTTAAAGTCTGGGTCGTATGGGTATAGCTTAGACTGTAAATATCACCAGATCGAACGGGTTGATACAATTGTGTGATCTGGTCAAGCTGTTTCAACGTATTGGCTTGTTTGACATTTCGTTTGAGAAAGTGCGTTGCAGCCTTTTTAAAAGCCCATTCTGGAATATTTTGAGTATAAGCAAAGTCCATGCGAATATCTTGATTCTTCCAAGTGCTTTGACAATTTTGAGCGAAATAAGTTGCTTTACCGACATTTTTTTGTCCGACTTTGAGGTCTCCTTGACCACACTCACGCACACTTTGTGCATGCGCGAGTGGTAAGAAGAATAGACTCAAAGCAGAGAGGGCCATTATTGCGATTTTTTGAAAGGTAATAACCATGCGTATAACCCTCCAGCATATGGTAGTGAGCGAAATAAGCCATCAGCTGGGTCCCAAAAGTCTTGCTGGAACACAATTTTGTCTTGCTCATTGAGTTTTATTTCACTAATTCCATGTGATTCCATGCTTCGAGTCGTGCCGAAGATTTTAAAATCATATGCCATACGCCAATGCACATAGGCTGAGTCGTCAAAATGTGATGTGTTGAGCAATTTGACTGAAACATTACTGACACGGTTATTCATGCCTTTGAAATGTTCGACTAGATTTTCACGCTTACTAAATTGTGAAAGTGTGTCATTGATATATAAACTGTCAGCATACAGATTGCTTGCTCGGTTAGTGAATTCAGGTGTACCTAAAGTATTGAATGCACTGGTAAAACGAACCCCTATATCTTGAGCTTTGGCAGGCGTCATGGTGATGCCTTGAACTATCGATCTTGCTTGAGCATAATCATCAGAGTAACTTGGAATGCTTGCACAGCCTGATAAAAAGAGTAGAGGAAGGCTCAATGTCGCAGCCACAATTTTTTTGACGTGTTTCATGATCTCAATCCACTAATTTATTCTTATTTTTTAATCTACTGGCAATCTTGTGAAATGGATGTGAAATTAAAATATGAGCTGTGATCGATGAAAGGTATTTGTGTTAAAGGGAGTTCCGTTGAACTCCCTTTAACTTTGTTTTATTTAAATTTCCAAGTGTAATCAATGTTGACACGCATTTCGTCATCCGACTTAAATGCCATACCTACTGGTGGGATATCGTTACGGTAGCGACTATAACGTGTACGAATATTTAAACCTTCGAGTTTACCCGTTGGAACACGATAGCTGAGTTCAAAATCAAGAGCATCTTGTTCAAACGTCTGATTCTCGGTGTTACGAATTTCAATATCATCGCCTTTACTATAGCGAGTCATAAACTTTAGACCTTTCAATGAAGTGTCTTTAAAGTCATAGTCATAGCGTGCGTGATAGACTTTTTCATTAATGTTGGTGAAATCAGCACTCATACTATCTAAGAACACTGCTGGCTCTGAACCCGCTAAGGTCGGAAGAGCTGTATCACCAAAAGACTGCATATAGCCCAAACTGAAAGTATGATTGTTACGGTTAAGCCCAAAAATACCGCTCAAATGTTGATTTTCAATATGTCCTGCACGAGCTTGACCTGAGTCTTCACTCACAAACAGGCGTACATCCCCTAATAAATGCCCAATACCTATATCATGTTTGCTTTTTGCACCAATGAAATTTTGGTGATAAACATCATGAAGGTTGGCATGAAAGAGTTGCGCACTAATTTGATCGTTAAATTTATATTCAGCACCAAGCATGTGTAAGCCAGATGATTCGGCAGCAGTCTTAAATCGATTATTAGGATTGCCAACTCTAATTTTTTCATAATCTGTTGAATCACGTTGATTCACACGATCCACATACAGGGCATGAATTTTCAAATTATCCACTTCATTGATTTGAAGATGTGTACCTCGATAATTTTGCTGGAATAAACGAGCTGGTGAAGAGAACAAAACAGGGAACATTGGTGCGAGTGTACCCCCATGTAAAGTCGATTTGCCCACTTTCGCTTTTGCCGTCCAGCGAATTTCTCCATACTGATCAGCTTTACCTGATGGACTGGTTGGCATTAATCCCGAAGCTGCATAATCGTCGGCATCACTGCCTAAAAGATTAAAACCTGCCAGTGCCATAATGTCTAAACCTAGTCCTAAGGTACCTGGTGTATAGCCTGAATTAGCTTTAAAGATAAAACCTTGAGCCCAGTCTTTCTGATCTTTACCTGATGCATCTTGTGTATATGCGCGATCAAAATAAAAATTACGAGCTGTTAGATTGACTGATGAATCGTCTATAAAAGAATTAGCTTGCGTTGTTGATAGAAATCCAGACGCAATTACCCCTAAAAAGATTGCAGAAAATCTCATTATTGTCCCTATATGAAAAGTGGAGCTAGACGTCTTGTCTAGCTCTAAAGTATTTAAAAAATGATTATGCAGATGTTGGTTGTTGGAAATGCAATTGTGCAGTTTCTTTATTTTTGAGTTTTGAAATGCTTAATACCATGATAATGGCTGCAACGAATGCCAACGCATAATAACCGTAAAGTACAAGTGATGAGATACCACTGTCGAGGAAAGCACCTGCAACTAGTGGAGACAAAATACCGCCTACACGACCAAAACCAATCGCATAACCTACACCAGTCGCACGAACATCAGCATCATAGATTGCAGGAGACATCGCATATAGACCTGCGACACATCCGTTTGACATCATGCCAAGGAATAAAGCGAGAATGAATGCGATCATGAGTGAACCAGTACTGTTCACAAATAACCAGATCAAGATTGCAGTTAAGGCAAGGAAAGCCGCTTGAACATAGTAAATACGGATACGTGAACTAATCAGACCTAACAGCGCAGCACCAAACATACCGCCAGCACTAATCAGGACACCTGCTGTTACACCTTGTTCAGTGGTCATCCCATTTGCAGATAAGATTTTTGGTGTCCAACTCATGACGAAGTAGAAACCAAACATAACGAAGAAGAAGCTAAACCAGATACAAATCGTTTGAAGTGCCAATTTAGGGCTGAACAAACGTGCCAAACCACTCTTTGCTTTTTCGCTGGTCATAGTGACCGTAGGAAGTTGCTGTAATGGGGTAATATTGATTTTCTTTGCTAAAACATTAATACGTTCTAGAGCATTTTTTGGCTGTTTAACCAAAAGGTAATCAAGTGATTCTGGTAAGGTGAAATAAGACACGACCAACATGAATAAAGTCGCTAAACCACCTGTTAAGAAGACTGCACGCCATCCGAAATTGCTGATAAGCGCAATTGCAATAATCCCACCAACGGTTGCACCAATCGCGTAACCTGTACATTGTAAGCTGACTGCGAGACTTCTCCAACGCAGAGAAGCGTACTCACTTGCAATAACATTACTACTTGCGAGAATACCGCCGATGCCTAAACCAGTCACAAAACGCATCATGCCAAGTTGCATTGCAGTCTGAGCAAATGATGCTGCAACCATACTTACTCCAGAGATAAGTAGGCAAAGTAAGATGAGTGGGCGGCGACCGATTTTGTCAGCCCAAGGTGCAAGAAATAGTGAGCCAGCACCCATACCAAATAAGCCAGCACTCAATAGTGCACCAAGTTCAGCGCCAGTCAGTCCCCACTCGGCAGAAACAGATGCAGCAGTAAAGGCCATGACAAGAACGTCAAAGCCATCAATAACATTTAATAAAATACAGATACCGATAACAAACCACTGAAACCCATTCATGGTCTTGTTATTCATTTCCTCACGCGGGTTCTGAACCATTTACTTTCTCCATGGAATAAGACCTCATTGAAAAGCACTACGTGTGGCATGTGATTACATGTCATAAACGTAGGCAGACTTCAGAAGTCATCCTAGTAATGTTTAAGGTGTTCATCGCAGTCAGAACCCGTCCATATTCTGGTATTGATGAAATAATCAACACGTCTGCAATGTGCATGAATTTAGCATTATTGGATCCAAATTCAAGCAAAAAAATATTAACTTAGATATATTTTAGATTAAATGGATCCATATTTGCGAAGAAGTACTTGAAAAATATACTAAAGTACTAGGGATTAAAAAAATGAACGCCTCAGTTAAAGAAAGGAAAAAAATCTTAAAAGTTCATTCGAATCTTCCGAATTTTATAAAATAGCGCGCAAATCATGAGCTACTTGTTTAAGCTGGGGCAAAATATTTTGGATTAAATATGTTTCTGTAATTCTGTGGCTGGATCCGATACAGTTGAGTGCGGCTACAGTATCACCTTGCATGTTGAGAATAGGGACAGCTAAAGCAATAATTCCCAATTCATGTTCTTCTGTAGAAATGCAATAGTCTTGTTTTTGAACAGTTGCAATAGTGTTTATAAACTTTTGATGATCTATGATGGTAAAAGGCGTTAATCTCTTGAGTGGATATTGTGCAAGCCATTGATTAAGTTCATCATGGCTCAATCTTGAGAGTAGTATTTTACCTGTTGAGGTGGCGTAGGCTGGAAGGCGATTACCTAGATGAATACCCAACGGACTCATTTTAGATGATTCGTTCTGTTGAGGAACACTTTTCGCAACAGGTACGACTTCATGTTCATCGAGTACCGTGACTGAATAGCTCAGTGCAGTTTTGATACTGAGTAAATTCAGCATAGGTTGAGCGACTTTTGGCAAATATGCAGAGCTTAGATAAGCACTTGAAAAGCGTAAAACTTTGTAGGTGAGCCAATAAAAATGTTCATCTGTGTCTAAATAACCTAAAAATTTTAAAGTTCTTAAATATCGTCGTGCTGCGCTACGACTCAATCCTGTACGTTCAGCAATTTGGGTGACATTTAATTTTTGTCGTTCAACACCAAAGCATTCTAATAGATTCAAACCTTTAGCAAGGCCTGCAATGTAATCATCATATTGAATTACTTCTTTATTTTTAGCATTTGAAATCAATTCATTGCGCATGATATTGCTCTGATTTACACCCTTTAATTCTGATATCTTGTCCGATGATCGGTCATTTGTCATTAAATTCGGTCGTATTTAGGGCTAAAGTCTAGTACCTCAGTTGGAATTTCATTAGGTTTTACAAAAGGAAAAAAATTGAGGGTGTTTGTAATATGGAAATTTTAAAAACCAAAGTCGCGATTATCGGTTCAGGTCCAGCAGGTTTATTACTCGGTCAACTGCTATATAAAGCGGGTATTGATCATATTTTAATTGAACAGCGTAGTGCTGAATATGTTGCCAGTCGTATCCGTGCTGGGATTTTAGAGCAAGTTTCAGTAGATTTATTGACTGAAGCTGGTGTAGATCAGCAACTCCGTGAAAAAGGGTTACCTCATCAGGGTATTGAAATTCTAACCAACGGTGAAAAGCATCGTGTTGATTTAACGCAGTTGACGGGTGGTAAACAAGTTACGGTATATGGTCAAACTGAAGTCACCAAAGATTTAATGCAGGCTCGCACAGCGGCTCAACTCACTTCATTCTATGAATCAACTAACGTTCAAGTACATGATTTCTACGGTCAACCAAGTGTTACTTTTGAGCATAATGGTCAGCAAGTAAAAGTTGAATGTGATTTTATCGCTGGTTGTGATGGGTACCATGGCGTGTGCCGTGCCAGTGTGCCAGAAGACAAAATTAAAACTTTTGAGAAAGTCTATCCATTTGGCTGGTTAGGGGTATTGGCAGATGTACCTCCTGTTGCGGATGAACTAATTTATGTCCAATCTGATCGTGGATTTGCATTATGCAGTATGCGTTCTAACACGAGAAGTCGCTATTATCTACAAGTACCGTTAACGGATAAAGTTGAAAATTGGTCAGATGAGCAATTTTGGGAAGAGTTAAAAAATCGTCTAGATCCTGAAAGCCGTGAAAAGCTTGTGACTGGTCCATCAATTGAGAAGAGTATTGCGCCATTACGTAGTTTTGTCACTGAACCAATGCGTTTTGGTAAAATGTTCTTGGCGGGTGATGCTGCTCATATTGTACCGCCAACAGGAGCTAAAGGTTTAAACCTCGCTGCATCTGATATTGCGTATCTTTCTCAAGCTCTCATTGAATATTATCAAACGGGTTCTGAGCAGGGGATTGAGCAGTATTCTGAAAATTGCTTAAAACGTGTATGGAAAGCAGAGCGTTTCTCTTGGTGGATGACTCATTTATTACATCGTTTTGAGACAGAAACCGAATTCGAGCATAAAATCAAACAAGCTGAATTAAGTTATATTCTTGGTTCAGAAGCAGGTCAAACTACGCTTGCTGAAAACTATGTTGGACTACCACTTCAAAAAGCGAGTTAATCCTCGAAGTTAAGTCTAATCCATTGGCTAATTTTTAGCGCACACCAAATTGCTCCACAATTTGGTGTGTTTTTTTATTAAACAAATTGTCTAAATTCAATCGAGGTTTGCTGTAATAAGGGCAGAATATACTGAATTAAATATTCCTTACTGGTTTTACCTGTCGGTGACACAATGTTCAATGCTGCGACAACATCAGCACGATGATTGTGAATAGGTACAGCCAAAGCATGTACGCCTAACTCATGTTCTTCAGCTGAGTAACAATATTCATCAGCTCTAACTTCTGCTAATAATTTTATAAATTTCTCATTATCGGTATACGTATATTTGGTGAGTGCTTTGAGTGGATATTTTTCCAACCATTCTTGTTGTGCTTCCTTGGATAAATAACTTAATAAAATTTTCCCTGCTGATGTCGCATGAGCGGGTAGTCGGTTACCTAAATGTAATCCATAAGGATTAACGCGATCAGTCTGTTGATGCGCTGCACTACGTGCAATCGTAATAGCTTCGTAGCCATCTAATACCATCACGGAATAAATGAGAGAGGTTTGCTGAGTAAGTAAATTCAACAATGGCTGAGCAATTTTAGGCAGCTGTGCACCACTTAAATATGCACCTGAAAATTTTAAAACTTTAGGTGTTAAATAATAGTAATGACCATCAAACTCTAAATAACCTAAATATTCTAAAGTCATTAAATGTCGCCTTGCAGCGGCTCGAGTCAACCCTGTTTTTTCTGCAGCCATGGTCACATTTAAACGGTGACGGTCATTTGCAAAACAATCCAAGATAGCAAGTCCTTTGCTGATACCTGCAATAAAGTCTTCATGACGAATCCACTTTTTATTATCTGGATTTTGAAGTTGTCTGTTCCTTGAGTCTGATTCTGTAGACACAGCATTTTCCTTGCTATTTTAAAAATTGAATTATTGATGCTGATTTAGAATCTTGAGCAATATACTCAAGATATTGTTCGATCATCGAACAAAAAATCTGTAAATCGTACAAAAACCTTTTTTCAAGGTAGCTCAAGCTTTTTAATTTATCAAGAATGGAATGACGGAATCCAAGCGATTTAGTTGCATATTTCAATCTCCGTCCAGATTGAAATTGCGCTAATCGTGGATTCCCCAAATATTAATATATGTTGTACAGAGGGAGTTGTTGGATGATCGATAAATCGTCACAGTCTTTAGTTGAAGCTTTATCCCAAATTAAAGACGGTTCAACCATTATGATTGGTGGGTTTGGTACTGCAGGTCAGCCTGCTGAACTCATCGATGGCTTAATTGAACTCGGTATTAAAGACTTAGTGATCGTCAACAACAACGCAGGTAATGGTGATTACGGCTTGGCTAAACTGTTACAAGCAGGCGCTGTACGTAAAATCATCTGTTCTTTTCCTCGTCAGTCTGACTCTTATGTCTTCGATGAACTCTACCGTGCAGGCAAAATCGAGTTAGAACTTGTACCGCAAGGCAACTTGGCTTGCCGTATTCAAGCGGCGGGTATGGGCTTAGGTCCAATCTACACACCAACAGGTTTTGGTACTTTGCTTGCTGAAGGCAAACCAACCATGAATTATGAAGGTAAAGACTACGTTTTAGAAAATCCAATTAAAGCTGACTTTGCGTTAATTAAAGCGCATAAGGGCGATCGCTGGGGGAA
>NZ_JBWYIJ010000013.1:0-99781 GCF_056779695.1 Acinetobacter sp. 25-47-122 | reverse complement strand
TTGAGCTGAACGAAGCGTTTGCAGCACAAGCATTGGCGTGTACACGTGACCTAGGTTTAGCCGACGATGATGCACGTGTAAACCCAAATGGCGGTGCAATTGCACTGGGTCATCCATTGGGTGCATCAGGTGCGCGTTTGGTGACGACTGCACTGAATCAACTAGAAGCAACTGGTGGCAAATATGCATTGTGCTCTATGTGTATCGGTGTGGGTCAAGGCATCGCTTTAATTATTGAACGTGTTTAACTATTAAAAACCCCCTCCCTTTTATCAAGGGAGGTCGGGAGGGATTCTATGCCTACTTTTTCTTCAAATGATGCGCAAATCAATTATCAAACTTTTGGTGATTCAAGCAAGCCTGCTCTTGTTTTCTCTAACTCTTTAGGGACAAATTTCAGCATGTGGCAATCACAAATTGAGTTTTTTAAAGCTTCTCATTATGTGATTTGTTATGACACGCGTGGTCATGGTGCATCAGACGCGCCTCAAGGTCCATATACCATTGATCAACTTGGTCAAGATGTGGTGAATTTACTCGACCATTTAAATGTTGAAAAAGCTGCATTCTGTGGTATTTCGATGGGTGGTTTGACAGGTCAATGGTTAGCAATCAATCATCCTCAACGCTTTAGTCATGTGATTGTGTGTAATACCGCCGCTAAAATTGGCAATGAAAATGCTTGGAATGATCGTGCCGTATTGGTTCGTGAACAAGGTTTAGCACCGATTGCATCAACGGCTGCAGGTCGTTGGTTTACAGATCCCTTTATCCAAAGCAACCCAGCAGTGATTGAAAAACTTTCAAACGACTTAGGAGCTGGCAGCCCTGAAGGTTATGCAAGCTGCTGTGAAGCTTTGGCTAAGGCGGATGTGCGTGAACAACTCAAACAGATTTCGATTCCTGTATTGATTATTGCAGGTCAGCAAGACCCTGTGACCACTGTGGCAGATGGTCAGTTTATGCAAGCCGCGATTGCGGGTAGTCAACATGTTGAGATTAATGCTTCGCACATTTCGAATGTTGAACAACCACAAGCGTTTAACCAGGCTGTGGCTGAATTTATTCAGGCTTAAGTTCGGAACAACTCAAACCTGAACTCAGGAAACATCACTTGTCACGGGTGACTCATCTTGACGCTTTGCCAGATTGCTCCACCAGTCTGGCTTTTTTTTTCACAGTAATTAGACCATGAACAACGACAATTAAATATCAGTCTCGTGATTCCTTAAAACGGCGATAGTTATGTCATAAGTGATTGAAACGATTTCACTCATCATTCTCAAAGATTCAGATGATTCTTCTAATTTTATCTTAAATCAATTGTTTAAGTAAATTTTTGAAGCGTTATTTTAGAAGCTAAAATCCGCTTAATTATGCCTATATCTTAGTTTATATTACTCAATTATGATCAACATCGATTAGTCGTGAGTATAGTGTTTAAATTAAAAACCCATCACCTAGATGATGGGTTAATTGTTGATGTCTAAAGATTTAGATTAATACGCCCACTGGATGAGCAATCGAAATAGACCAGCAATCAATAATAGACTTAAAAAACCACCGAGCCATAAAACAATAAACCACCCTGCTTGATTCAGTTTCATTATCATTCTCCTCAGTGATAACCTTCGTCACCAACACGGACCTTGTCTCTAAATACCCAATAAGATAAAGCGGTATAAAACAATATAATTGGGATTAGAATGAGTGCACCAATGAGAGCAAATAATTGACTACTTTGAGGTGCAGCAGCTTGCCAAATCGTTACACTTGGCGGAATGATATTCGGCCATAAACTAATTAAGAAGCCCGTATACGCAAGAAATACCAAAGCCAATGTATAGATGAAAGGTGCAAATTCCTGACGACGTTTACAAGCTCTGAGCGCAAGGAAAGTAAAAATCAATACCAGTATTGGTACGGGGCTGAAATACCACATTTGTGGTTGGCTAAACCAGCGCTGTGCAATATCGTCATGTACAAGGGGGGTATAAATACTGACAGCGCCAAATATTAGAAATAACGCGATCATAAGCTTAGGCATCAGACGGTACATATGATCTTGGACACGCTCATCCGTTTTAAAGATTAACCATCCGCAACCGAGTGTCGCGTATAAAGCAACAACGCCTAAACCTGTAAAGAGTGAAAATGGAGTGAGCCAATCCAGACCACCACCCGTGAACACACCATTAGTGGTCTGAATTCCTTGAATATAAGCGCCTAAAATCACACCTTGTAAAAATGAAGCTAAAATTGAACCCCAAATAAATGCTTGGTCCCAAAGTGCTTTAGTCCGATTAGCCTTAAAACGAAACTCAAAAGCGACTCCACGAAATATAAGCGCGATCACCATTAAGGTGATGGGCATATATAATGCGGACAATACAGTCGAATAGACCAGTGGAAAAGCGGCAAATAAACCAGCTCCACCAAGTACCATCCAAGTCTCATTGCCATCCCATACGGGTGCTACAGTATTCATCATGACATCACGCTCTTGGCGATCTTTCACAAATGGAAATAAAATACCAATTCCCAAATCAAAACCATCAAGAACGACATAAATCAACACACCTAGTGCGATGATCACAATCCAAATCAATGATAAATCAATCATTTCAAATTCTCCTGATCATTCACCTTGTTTGATGCTTCAAGTTGTTGTTCATTATCAATGGTACTCATCGGGCGTTTAGACGCTCGGATCACTTCGCCATCTGAATGTGGTGTTGAATAAATAAATTCTGGTCCTTTCACCATCATTTTCAACATATAAAAGATACCGATACCAAATACGATGCAGTACACCACAACAAAAATAATCAGCGTCAGCCCAACCTGTTCAGCAGAGACAGGAGATAACGCATCTTTCGTACGCATTACGCCATAGATAATCCAAGGTTGACGTCCCACCTCTGTAGTAAACCAGCCTGCCAATAATGCAATAAAACCTGAAGGCCCCATCCACAAAGCAAACTTGTGCAACCATTTAGAATCATAGAAGTTGCCTGTCTTACGTAGCCATAGACCAAATACAGCCAGTAAGATCATGAGCATGCCCATACCCACCATGATTCGGAAACTCCAAAAAACGATGGTTGAATTAGGTCGATCCTCAGGTGCGAATTCTTTTAAGCCTTTAACCTCACCATCAAGGGTATGTGTCATGATCAGGCTACCCAGATTTGGAATACCAATCGCATATTTAGTTTCTTCAGCTTCCATATCTGGAATACCAAATAGATACAACGGCATACCATGATCTTTATTGGTTTCCCAATGACCTTCGATTGCAGCTAATTTAGCAGGCTGATGTTCTAAGGTATTCAATCCATGTAAATCACCCACGAACATCTGTAGTGGAGCTAAAGCAAGGATCATCCACATTGCCATCGAGAATGACTTTTTAACTAACGCATCACGACGTCCTTTGAGTAGATGCCATGCAGCAGTAGCTGCAACCAATAAGCCTGAAACCAAGAAAGCGGCCAGTGCCATATGCGCTAATCGATAAGGAAAGGATGGGTTAAAGACAATCGCGAACCAATCTTGAGGAACGATTATTCCATTTTCAAATGCAAAGCCTTGAGGTGATTGCATCCAGCTATTAGATGACAGAATCCAAAACATGGATATACATGTTCCAATTGCCACCATTAAGGTTGCAAAAAAATGCGTCTTTGGTCCAACTCGCCCCCAGCCAAACAACATGATACCGAGGAAACCAGCTTCTAAGAAAAATGCACTGAGCACTTCATATGTCAGCAATGGTCCAGTGACACTACCAGCTATACGTGAAAATTCACTCCAGTTGGTTCCAAACTGATAGCTCATCACTACGCCTGAAACGACACCCATACCAAATGATAGTGCAAATATTTTGATCCAAAATTTAAACAGATCTCGATAAACAGGATCATTCGTTTTAAGCCAACGCCATTCGAGCACAGCCAAAAAACTTGCCAATCCAATCGAAATTGCTGGAAAGATAATGTGAAATGAAACAGTGAATGCAAATTGTATACGCGCCAATTCGAGCGCTGTTAGTCCTAGATCCATGACGTCACCTTATCGTTGAATTTTGTGGTGAATGTTGTTCTTCACTGAGTTTAAAACTACAGTCACAATTACATTGTAGATGTCATGTATCACTCCGATAACACGCGATTTTAAATTCACTTTTTTGAGGATGAGTGAATACCGTCTGTTGGCTACAGACTGTTTAAAGATTTTTTTCATAATATTGAACTCTACATAAATTGATTAAGATCAAAATGATCCAAGGTTTAAATCAATTAGAGTCCAAAAGGTGGCGCTCGGCCTTGAGGCAGAAGATAGAGCTTCTGTAGAGAAAAATAGACGTGCCAAAAAGAATTGCGGTAGAAACTCAGCTTAACTTGTAAGCGATCAAAAATTTCTTTTACACCAAAATCAAATGGTAAGACGAGGTCACCATACACAGTGCAATATTGGCATTGGTGAGTAATTTGATTATGGTCGTGATGATGTTCGTGTTCACTCAAATGGTGGACGAGATCGTGATAAGTCTCATGAACATGCTGATGGCGTTCTGGAGAAAGTAAATTATGCATAATAGACATACATACCGGAGCGATATGAAATTTCTCCGGTAAGATCGGTTGTAAATAAACCGCTAGTTGTAATAACACCGTTGCAAATGCAATGATGAGTCCACTAGATCTAAACAAAATTTCCTCTCAACTCTTTTCGATAAAGAGTGTTTAGAAACATAGAAAAAATCAAGTTAATAACCGACTAGGCTGATCAACTTTCATACTTAACTATACGCCTATTGAACTTGTTTTTAAAGCCTTTTTCAATTTTATACATAACATGTATTTATAATATTTATAAAAATTAAAGTAGCTAAATTTTATGATTTGAAAAAATTTAAAGGAATTTTCAAATAAGATACTCCATTGTGTTCAGTGGACGGAAATTTGCCACCGTTTATATTAATTTGAATGGCTGGTAAAATGAGCTTTGGCATCCCCAATGTCGCGTCACGGCTATTGCGCATTTCCACAAAATCAATCTTTTTTGAATCAATTCGAATGTGTATATTCGATTCTTTTTGCGTTCTTATATCCGTTTGACACATATATTGATGTCGATTTTCTGGTAAATAATCGTGACATAGATATACACGCATATGATCAGGCAGTTGATAAAGCTTCTGAACTGAATCAAATAATTCTGCTGCACTGCCCCGTGGAAAATCACATCGTGCTGTACCATAGTCTGGCATAAATATAGTATCACCCACGAAAACTGCATCACCTATCACATAACTAAGACAAGCAGGTGTATGACCAGGCGTTGGAATGTTGTAGGCTTCAATTTCTCCAATTCTGAAACACTCATGATCTTTAAATAAATAATCGAATGGTTGCTGTGCGTTTATTGCTTTAATATCCAATTGATAAATTGAGCCAAATGTTTCTTGTACAATTCCAATATGATGACTCATGGCAATTTTGCCACCCAGCTTTGATTTTAAATATTGCGCAGCGGTCAAATGATCAGCATGCACATGTGTTTCTAAAATCCACTCAACCTTGTAATGCTGTTCATGTATGTATTGAATAATCTGGTCAGCATGTTCCGTCGTTGTTGTCGCAGAAGCAGCATCAAAATCTAAAACACTATCGATAATGGCACAACTTAATGTCACAGGATCAGCCACGACATAACTAAATGTATTGGTATTTTGATCAAAAAAATCTTTAATTAGCGGCTTGATGTGATCTTGAGTGGCGTCTTTCATCACTAGTTTCATAATTATGCGCCCATCCATTTACGGTGAATCAAAACTCCTATCAACATCGCAATCACAAAATAGAGTGATTGATAATGCCCTAAACCAATCAATGTTAATCCTGGTGCTGGACAGATGCCTGCGATGCCCCATCCTATACCAAACAAGCTAGCACCTATGATGAGCTTGTTATCAAGCTGATTGTTCTTTGGTAAATCAATCGTCTCATTGAATAGAGTTAAAGGTCTTTCACTTCTGGTTACGATCTGAAAGGGTATGAATGCCACGACAATGGCACCCATCATGACAAATGCCAAACTTGCATCCCACTCCCCAAATAAATCAAGAAAATTAAGAACTTTTTCAGGGTTCGACATTCCAGATAACATGAGCCCCACGGAAAAAAGTGAGCCAAACAAAAAAGCAAAAAGGTTTTTCATTTAGAATGCTCCTGTGACATGCCGAATTAAATAAACCGTTATAAAGCCTGTCACCATAAAGCTCAGTGTTGCCACAATAGATCTTTTGGACAATCTACTTAAACCACAAATGCCATGCCCACTTGTACAGCCAGAACCTAAACGTGTTCCAAATCCAACTAAAATACCTGCCACGATCATCATGAATGGACTTGCTTCGAGTTCAATTTCAGGCTGAACCCAAATACCATAGATAAAGGGTGTGATGATGAGACCCAGTAAAAACCACAATGCTGGTGTTTTGAAAACTGTATGCGGATTTAGTACTTGACCGATTAAACCACTAATCCCTGCTATTAGACCATTCACATATAAGTATCCAACCACAGATAAACCGAGTAGTGCTCCACCTAAAAAAGCAATCACAAAATCATGCATAACAATTTACTTATTTACAATATATTTTTTTATATTATATAATTTTGAAAAATAATCAAGATGCTTTAACATACGCATCCTTCTGTTTCAAAGGAACATCCAATGCCGTCTGATGTTGAATTCAATCAAATGGATTTTTCACAAGTTGATCAAGTCAGCGATCGACTTAAAGTCCTGTCGAATCCTGATCGCTTAAAGATACTTTGTATTTTAGCAGATGGTGAATTGAACGTTCAGGAAATTGAGAATCGAACTCAAATTTTTCAACCCACGCTTTCACAACAGTTAACCGTATTACGTAAAGCTGAAATGGTGGTGACTCGTCGTGAAGGTAAACAAATTTTTTATCAAGTGAGTGATCCTAAAGTCCTCACCATTATGCAAACGCTTTATAGCTTATATTGCGATCCTACTTCATAATCTTGCAATTCTTTCAGTTGTGGATATGAGACTCAAATACGATCATATTCTCCATACAAATGACCATGTATTAAATTTTAAAGTTTTGTATTCAAGAGTACTAAAGACCAAAAAATTCTATTTTTCAAAAACTTCTTGCAAGTCTTTTGCCATTCCTTGCATAGACTTGAACTCTCCTTGTTGATTTTTCCATACCATAGCGGGCGTGGAAAAAAATCCATATTTATCCATGAGTGACTCGTTATAGTCGATTTTTTCATGTAAAGATTTTGATATATTTTGCGTAACAACTAATCGCTCTTTACCTTTCTTTTTATTGTAGTCATTAAATACTTTAGCAGGATCACTTGAGTTAAGTATGGTGGCAATTTGCCCTCGACTTTCTTCTCGAATCACACCAACTTGTATATGTCGAAGTTGAACTTTTCCCGAGTTTACCCATGGTCGTGCAGCTTCCCAAAATTGATGGCAATATGGGCAGTTAGGATCTGAAAATACATAAACAACGCGTGCTGCTGTATTTTCACCATCTTGAATCCAAGTCGACTTTTCAATGCTCTTCCATACATCATCTAATACGGCGTCTTTGACATGTGTATTTAATGCTTCAATAGAAATATTTTCACCTTGAGCATTATATAAATCACCCATAATGTAATATTTCTGATCATTAGAAATAAAAACCGTGCCTGGATGTTGGTTCATATGCCCTACCCATCCTCTCATACCTGCTGGTGCTGGAATTTCTTTTACAAACTCAAAGCCCTCTGCTGAAATCTGCTTTTTTAAATCCGCATAACTAACGCTACTTATTAAAAATACGCTAGACAACAATATTAATTTATTTATATCTTTCATAACCTTTAGCTCTACTCAGCTGTCATTTTAATTAAATATTCTTGCAATTTTGCAGCGCTTAACTCACCCATATGTCTATCCACCAATTTACCTTTTTCATCGTAAAACAATGTAGTTGGCAAGCCAAAACTATTGATCTGCTTGGGCATTTCACCATTTACATCAAGTCTGACATTTTTAAAGTTGAAGCTGTGTTTTTGTAAATAGTTTTGAACCGTTGTGATATCTTCACCTTGATTGAGCATCACAAAATGAATATTGGGATGAGCCTTTTGTGCTTGAAAAAGTATTGGCATCTCTCTATGACATGGCGGGCACCAACTCGCCCACAAATTAACGACTGTAGGCTGTCCCAAAAAATCTGTGAAATACCCTTCATTCTTATTTTCACTATGATCAGTTGGGAGTATCTGAAAACTTAGATCAGGATAAAAACTTTCAACCTTGTATTGAGTTTTTATCATTACGCCAATCGCTACCCATAATAAAAACACCCCAACTAAAATGATTTTCATTTTTGTTCGTAAGCTTCGATTGAGAATGATATAGCTTAGCCCACCGAAGAATAATCCACTCCATAAGTTAAATCCTTTATCTTGGATTTTGAGTATATCTAAAGGATTTTCAATATAAATCTCCCAATAGAACATAACAAAGATGACTCTAGCGGCAACTGCTCCAATAATGATGCTTGTCCACACTGAATCTTTACTGATTTTGACTTGGGTATCTGTCCATTTATAGTGATAACCTAAAACATTGATCAGGATACTGATGAACAGTATCCCACTGAATAGAATCAATAAAACCCATGGAAACATGAGTGATCCAAGTTGAATCCCATCAAATGAAATCATTACTGAACCATCCCGACAGATTGTTCCAGCAATCGATTTAATAACTGTGTTGCAGTAAAAGTGCCAGTCAAACGCAGATCACGTATTTCATCATGTTGCGTATTTAAAAAAATAAATGTTGGCGGACCTAAAATTTGCCATTTTTTTAACAGTTCATCTTGGCTTGGTTCAAAATGAGTGAGATCTAATTTAATTAAAACCAACTCATTGAGTTTGGCTTGAACATCTTCACGCGGAAGTACCTCTTTTTCTATCGGTTGACATGCAACACACCAATCTGCGTAAACATCAATTACTACGGCTTTACCTTGATTTGCTTCCAAAACATTTGAAAGCTGCGCGGCAGAGTTGACTTTATGCCATGTATGTAATGTTTCGGCCTTCGTTACAAGCGAGTGCGTATACCCTTGCTGCACATAATTCACTCCTAAAAACATCATGCCAAGACTGAGTAATATGATGATGCTTTTAACCACTATTTTTTCGACATAAGGTCGCATTTTCCAGAGTAAATATACAGCGAATCTAAGAAGTAAAAGACCCATCAGAATTTGATAAATACTGGTTGGAATAAGTGGCCGTACAAAATAAATGGCCACAAGCAACATCACGAAACCAAAACAGACCTTGAGTCGATCCATCCATACCCCAGGTTTAGGTAAAAAATGCGTCCCGAAAACTGCCGCAATAAAAAGCGGCAAACCAATCCCAATGCCCAAAACAAAAAGATAAGTGGCCCCTAATAAAGGTTGGTTCAACTGTGAGACAAATATCAATGCTCCAGCCAACGGAGCACTCATGCAGGGTCCAACTATCAGTGCAGAAATCATCCCCATGAGTCCTGCACCGATCAATGTTCCACCTTTTTGTTTTTGTTGCCAAAGATCTAAGCGTTGTAACATTCCTTGAGGTAAAGAGATTTGAAATACACCAAAAAGATTAAGGGCAAAAATAATAAACAGGAGACTAAAAATACTAATGAAGATCGGACTTTGAAACCAACGCTGAAAACTATAGCCCAGTTGAGAAACAACGAATCCCATTAACGCATAAACGATAGCCATCCCTGTGACAAAAATAAAAGCTATTACCGCGGCACGATAACCTCTGTGATTTTGCACAAGAATGCCTGATAAAATCGGAATTAAGGGCAATGAACAAGGCAAGAATGCCAACAATATTCCAAGTCCTAAAAACACCAATAAATTAAGCCATACACTTTGTTGAGAGAGCAAATTTAAAAAAAATTGATCGTTGTTCCATACACTCGAAAAGTTCGCTGGCCTATTCTGATTTTCTTTAGATAAATTTGCATCTAGCGTGGATTGATCCTCACTGATTAAATTATTTTCCCGAAATTCGGTTTTATCTAGCTCAAGCGCAGTAGCGTTAAAATTTTTACGATCTGCGACTGTATTATTATCCTTTGAAATGAGTTGTGTTTCTGTTTTTGGTGAAGCATTTTCTTGTGCATCTCGAGTATTTACAACTCCATTAGATGCCGCTGAAATTTCTTTGAGATTTAAAACTTTCTTAGCTTGTGTAGTTTGCTGCGCTGGGAATAAACCTGTGCTGTCAGTTGTTATCGTTGTTCTTTGAATCGGATAACATAAACCACTTTCAGCACATCCTTGCCATTGAATCTTTAATTCTTGATTTGGTTTGACTGGAATATTGCTGATTACATCCTGATAATGCACTTGGGTCATACCAAAGTTTGGATCATCTTTCTCTTTTGGGCGTGGTAGAGATAACTTTACAGGACCTTGAATGTCTGAAACTTTGATTTGATCATGATAGAGATAGTAACCATCTGCGATCTTCCATTTTAGTTCAGCTTGATGATGACTGACTGATACTGCCTCAAATTGAAATGCTTGATCTGGTGGTAGAAAATCTGCAAATGCAAAACTACTCACCAAAGAACCAAGCAATAAACTACCCTTAAACCACTTATTCATATTGACTGTATCAGTTCCTGTCTAGTCATTCAAAGTTCAAAGAATGAATTAAGAAAGCGTGATAAAGCAAATGCCGCTTCAACGCCAATCGTCACTCGAGATCGCTCATACATTTGTACTCGCCCTAACATGAACTTTATATCGCAAAAAATCTCATTATTCCGTTGGAATTCTTTAAATATTTCTGTTGATCACCTTGGCACAGCGTTTGTGATTGAGACTTGACTCGAACCACCAAAGAAACCCTCATTTGATTCACCGAGTACTCAACATCAAGATTAATCATTCTTTCAAAATACGATGCGATTGAATGACGAGTACTGAAAACTCAAGTTCAGGTTAAACACCCTTAAAGTTGAGCAAATTAATACACTCATATTGACTGAATACAAAATAAGTTTAGATGAATTTATTTTAAAGTGTTCTGTTGTATCGATTGGCTAGGATAAGCAGCATGCGCATATTAATGATGCTCAGACCTTATCAAAAATCAAACAGGCCTTATAACACTGTGATCAAAAAAATTCGTGGTTAAAGAAATCATATAATTAGCCCCCCAAATTTAATTAAAATACCCAACGATAATATGTGTGAATTAAATCACACAATACACCAAATCAACATGTAAGAAAAACTTCACAATATAAGAATTAATTTTTAATAACCTTGAATGAAATTCCAAAATATTTCGTTATGAGTTATTTATCAATATTCAACTAAAATAGTGAGAATTTATTCTCATATTAAATTAAATTCAAAAACAAAATCACACTTAAATATTTAAAAAAACAATAATAAAAAATAAATTACTGATTTATATATACTATTAATTTTAATAAATATTAATCTAATCACAAATAATATAATAAAAATATAATAAAATACAAAATACATATAAATAAAATAATTTATCTAAATAATAAAATAACAAATAAAAAAATATTATTGTGACTCAAATCTCATTATAACCACCATGATATTAATTCGTTCAAATTAATAATTAAAATAATGTTTGTTTAATTAATCTAAATATTGAACAATAATTAAACACGAAATCTAGCTATTAAAAATCAAGCTAGATCTCAAATAATATCCCATCATTAAGGTGTAATTATGAAATCCTTCGCGTTTGGTATTATAAGTTCAATTGCATTAATCTCGACTGGCTGTGTTTCAACCACATCATTAGGCACTGTAGCTTCCGAACGCAAACAACTCATGATTATTCCGGAATCAGCTTGGAATAAAATTGCAAACCGTAGCTATAATAAATTTGAAAAGAAAGCGAAAACTAAGTCTTTATATCTTGAAGATCCACGCTTAAATCAAATTTTGGCACGTTTAATCCCACATGCTAATCAATATTTACGTGAAGGTCGTCAACCAATTCAATGGCGAATTAACGGTGTGCTCAGCAGCAAACCGAATGCCCAATCCTTTCAAAGTGGGCAAATTGTAGTTAATTCGGCTGTATATATGTTTGAAAACTTATCAGATGACGAGTTAGCCACCATAATTGCGCATGAAATGGCACATATTATCCGTAATCATAGTCGTGAAAAGGCTTCTCGTTTCGCAGCAATGAATTTAGGTCTAATGGGTGCAACCATGGGAACTGGGGCTGCCATCGGGCTTGCAAGTGGTTTATCAGGCAATCAAACCAATATGTCTCATCACCGTCATCTAGAAGAAGAAGCTGATTTGATTGGTTTAGATTTGATGGTGAGAGCGGGCTACAATCACAATGCAGCACTGTCATTTTGGGATAAATTCGAAGCTAATCTCAACAAACGTAAAATGAATAAAGATCAATCAACCTTATTCGCAAGTCATCCGAGCAATGACCAACGCAAAGCATTCTTAACCGAACAAGTCATGCAGATCGAAATGTATCGAAAGGATGTCAACCTCACTGCATTACGATAATCTAGTATAAATAATAAAGCCCAACACAATGTTGGGCTTTTTCATTTATGGATCAACAAATAGATCAACCATCAATTCTTCATCTGATGGTTCCACTCGATATTTTTCGAAATCAGTTTCACCTTTCTCTCTTAATATCTCTTCATCGATCATCATACGACCCGTGAGCGAACGTTTCTCACTCGTCAAGATTGCATACGCTGCATCAGCCATGATTGCCGGTGTCCGAGCCTTGCTAAATAACTCACGTCCACCGAGAGAAAACTCAATCGCTGCAGTTGCAATAATGGTTCTAGGCCACAAGGCATTAACACTTATTCCATAACGTTCGAATTCTTGATTCATTCCCATGGTCAACATACTCATGCCGTATTTACTGATGGTGTAAGGAGAATGAACCGCAAACCACGTTTCTTTTAAATTTAAAGGTGGAGAGAGACTAAGAATGTGTGGATTTTGACTTTGTTTTAAATAAGGCAAGGCAGCTTGACTACAGACCATAACGGCGCGAGTATTAACTTGATACATAAGATCAAAACGATTTGGATCAAGCGTTTCAACCCCACTCAAATTAATTGCACCAGCATTATTAATGAGGACATCTATCCCACCAAAATGTTCAGCAGCCTGTTTCATTGCGGCTGCGACAGCATCTTGATCTCGTACATCAAGTTGGATCGCTAATGCTCTCCCACCAGCTGCTTCTATTTCTTTTGCAACAGAATGAATCGTACCACTGAGTTTCGAATGTTCAGTGCTCGTTTTTGCAGCAACCACAATATTTGCACCATCTTTTGCAGCTTTAAGTGCAATCTCACGACCGATACCTCTGCTTGCACCTGTAATGAACAGTGTTTTTCCTTGTAGTGACATAATCCCTCTGTGTTATTTTGTTTTTGAGTTTTCAATGTACAAAAAAAAAGCACTTATGCAAAATTTCTTTATGAACCTCTAAGTCGTAGAAGCATACATTTTGCAATTACAAAATTAGAATTATTTTGATAGCATGCTAAAAAACATAAATAACATTCTGTTTTTATTAATTTTTCAAAAACCAACTATAGTTGCATTTTGTGCCAAAAAATCAACTTTGATTTTCAATCTTATTTTGTGTGAATTTAAAAAAGTGAAAATCGCGCTCATACGACTATTATTATTCTGAGATAAAAAAAAGCCCAAGGAGGAGTACAATCTTTGGGCTTAGTAAACTGAATATTTACATTAAAATAATATACCTAATTGATATAAAATAGAAAGTACTAATTTATTTTTTTTATATTATTTTAAAAATATTTTTATAATCAACAATATAATTAGATTAACAAGTATAATTTTCTACGATTTAATCTTGTCTATCTCGTATCAACTGCGTTGATGCAATATTTTCGTAAATCGTTTGCTGCAATTGATCTCTGAATTCAATCAAATCCTGTTCTGTTTTGATATTTGAGATTGATTGTCGTGGTAAAAATTTGAAATAGAATGGGACTCTTTTAGGAATAATATTTTTGGGTATTGAAGGCAAGACATCACCTTGACGGAGTAATTTTCCAATTTTAGGAACAGCTAAAAGCTTTTTAAACCACTTTTTTTCAAGCAAATAATTGGCATCAAGTGCCAAATCGAATACTTCATCACCACCTACAGCTACAAAAGGTGCAATGTCGTAGTCAAATTCTTGAGCTAACTTTAAGAATCCGTAGCGCTCTTTCCATATGAGTTGATATTCTTCCCCTTTGCGCTTTACTACCTCACGCCCACCACCTGGAAACACTAGGATAGAGTATCCTTGTTGCATTGCATCTCTGGCGTATTCTCTTAGACCCTCAATTGCACCCATTTTATGAACCATATCTTTCCAATACGGTATTTTGAAATGAATGTGATCACCTAAACTCACAATTTTAATTTTGTGCTCTGTATATAGATAATCAATCAATATTGGCGTATCAAATACGCCATAAATTGTATGATTACCCACATACATGGCAGGTCGATCAGCATTGAGATGTTCAACACCAAGAAAGGTCGGTTTAAAATAAAAACGTTGCAACAAACTACCATATCGGATCATTTTAGAATGGTGTTGGATTTGCAATGCTTTATTTTCCATTGAACATCTCTTTATCTAATTAAGCTACTCGCTTCTGAACCAGTATCGAACCAACAGAATAACCCGCACCAAATGAACATAATACACCGTATTCACCATCATTCACTTGATCTGCAGTTCGGTGTAACGCAATGATGACCCCAGCTGAAGAAGTGTTTGCAAACTCGTCTAAAATGATTGGAACTAAGTCTGGATCTGCTTCAGCAACAGCTTTACCCACCACTAGCTTTAAGATTAACTCGTTCATGCTGGCATTGGCTTGATGTAACCAGAAACGTTTAACATTCGTCGGTTCGATTTGGTTTTTCTGAAGTTGCTTTGTAATCATTTTCGCAACCAATGGGCATACTTCTTTAAACACTTTACGACCATCTTGACGGAAGCGTTTATCATCCGCGTTAGTTGTTTCACTTGGATTCAAGAAGCCAAAATTATTACGAATGTTATTAGAGAATTGCGTAAACAATTGCGTATCTAAAATTTCGAATCCAGTTTTAGAATCTGTATCTTCGATAATTGAAGCTGTCGCCACATCACCAAAAATGAAATGACAATCACGTGAACGATAATCTGTATGACCTGATGTGATCTCCACATTGACCAAGAGCACACGACGAGCACCAGACTTAATCGCATCATAAGCTTGTTTTAAGCCAAATGTTGCAGCAGAACAAGCAACATTCATGTCATAAGCATAACCTTGAATGCCTAATGCAGTTTGAATTTCAATAGCAACCGCAGGATATGCACGTTGCATATTTGAACAAGCCAATATTACAACATCAATGTCTTCAGCAGTTACACCGGCATTTTCCATTGCTTGT
This sequence comes from Acinetobacter sp. 25-47-122, assembly GCF_056779695.1. NCBI lineage: Bacteria > Pseudomonadati > Pseudomonadota > Gammaproteobacteria > Moraxellales > Moraxellaceae > Acinetobacter > Acinetobacter sp. 25-47-122. The sequence continues at coordinate 84,180 of NZ_JBWYIJ010000013.1, read as the reverse complement.
TTTGAAGCGATCACACCCCACTCAGCTTGAAGTGAAATTTCATCATCTGATCGTTCTGCTAAGTTTGGACGTAAACGATTAGGATCTAATACGCCTTCCTTCTCTACAACATAGCGTGCTTTAACACCTGAAGCCTTCTCAATAAATTCTGCACTTGAACCACGGCGTGCTTCGATTTCACCCGCAGCAATTTTTTCAGCATTCTCTTGATTAAACTTTTCTACATAAGCATTTAAACTTTCAACCAATTCTTCATTGGTGATGACATGTTCAGGATGGAATAAGCCAGTGCCTGTAATACGAATGCCCATGCAAAACTCCTTTTTTGAGTAACTCAATATTTCAAATTAAAGCTATATTAACTGATTCCGAGACGTTCCCATACTTTTTGAATACGGTTTGGCGAAATTGGCATCTTGGTTTTCATCGGTTGAGAGAATAATGAGATTCTCAGTTCTTCAACCATAAAATATAACTCTTTCAATTTCTTATCATTTTTATATTTAAATAATTTATCCATCCAAGGATCGACTTGAGCAATCGCATCATCATCTCGTTTTAGATTATGAGGCAAACGATCAATCCTGATCAATAAAGCTTTAAGATAGCGTGGAAATTCAATCCACACATCTACAGATTTACTATAAGCAAAATCCGCTAAACTCATTAGATCAAGTTGATCTTCAATATCATCGATATTTTTACCAAATACATTGGCATCAATCATCATCAACTCGCGTCGAATTTGTTGCCATTGTACATAAATGTCATTAAAGGCAGCCAAGACCTTTTGACCATGCGTTAGGAAAGACTGCTTGACAGCCTGCAGAATTATTTGGAAATCTTGCGCATCTACAGGCTCTTTCTCTAAAGCCATTTGCAATGTTGCGTAAACTAACATTTGTTCTAACTGAGCTTTATCACCCAAAGGGGAATAGGCTAATGCGAGTGGTTTAGAAATTTGTTTTTTAAGCTGTCGAATCAAATCACCTAGCTGCATATGAATCAGGCGAATAATACCAGCACGATGATGGCGTATTGCTTCGTGCTGATCGTTAAACGTTTGAATGACAACACCTGACTCATCCTTTTGCTCAAGCTTAGAAAATTCCTTGCATGGTACAAGTGCTTGATATTGTTTGACGACGACACCTGTGACTTTTTGCGATGCTTCAAACACAAAATGCTCAGGGAAAGTTTGATACTCACCTTTTAACTGCTTGACTGGACTATGCGTTTCAGTACGACAGCGTGCTTTTAATTCTGATAAATCGCGACCTTGCTCAATCACTCGTCCTTTTTCATCGATGACTTTAATGAGCGGTAAAAGATATTGTTCAATTCGATCTACATTAAAATCTTTTTCAGTTATCTGTTCGCCTCTCAACTGAAAAGCTAAAAAACTAAAAATGTGCTTTTGTAAATCTTGCGCATCTATTTTGGACATCAGTTTGCGCGCTGTATCTGGTATAGGTACCAAGCCACGACGCTTATCTTTTGGAAGAGCTTTTAATAGTGCTTCAATCAAATCAAGACGCCAACCTGGAATGCCCCATGACCATAAGTTTTCATTTACTTGTGGCAGGGCCTGTAGTGGAATCTTGACCGTCGCACCATCTTCATCATGACTTGGGTCAAATCGATAACTTGCCGCTAAACGAAGTTCGCCATTACGTAAGTAATCAGGGAACTGTTGGGTGGTTGGACGATCGTTAAGCCATAAAGCATCGTCATCGATGAACAAATAACGTGGATTTTGAGGCTCAACTGTTGCACGCCAATCTTCAAAACTACGCCGACTCGCAACATCTTCAGGCACTTTTGCAGCATAAAACTGATAAATCGTCTCTTCGTCTACCACCAAATCACGACGTCGCAATTTGTCTTCAACTCGCTCAACCTCTTCTAGTTTAAGTAAGTTATGTTTTAAAAATGGCGGCGTAATCCCCAGATGACCCGTCGTTAACGCATCGCGAAGGAAAATTTCATGCGCCGCAGTTTGATCGACCTTTTCATAATTGATTTGACGCTTAGGCTCAATAATCAAACCAAACAGTGAAATTTGATCATATGCGTTAACCACACCTGCTTTTTTCGACCAATGCGGTTCAAAGTAATGATGTTTGACTAAATCACGTGCGGCTAGCAAAATCCACTCAGGCTCAATTTTTGCCAGTGTTCGTAAATACACCTGAGAGGTTTCTACCATCTCAAATGCCATGACCCATGGTGTATTGGTTTTGTGTAAGGTTGATGCAGGAAATATACGTGCCTTTTGTTGACGCACTGCCATGAATACATTGCGTTCATCTGTTTTATTTGCAATGAATGACAATAGCCCTGTGAGTAAAGCTCTGTGAAGATTTTCGTAACTGGTTTTCTTTTCATTAAAAGAAAGCTTTAAGCCTTGAGCAAGATCAACCAGTTGCTCATGTGTTTTTTTCCATTCTCTCAAGCGTAGCCAACTCAAGAAATGATTACGTGCAAATGTGCGACGCTTATTTTCACTCATATCCCGATTTGCAACCAACGCATCCCATAATTTGAGATAGAACAGAAAGTCAGAGTCGGCTTCACGAAACAAGGCATGCTTCTGATCCGCTTGCATTTGTTTATCAGCAGGACGCTCTCTTGGATCCTGAACAGCTAACGCAGCCACGATAATCAATACTTCATTGAGCGCCCCGAAATGAGCCCCCCCCAAAATCATACGTGCGAGTCTTGGATCAATTGGCATTTTTGCCATTTGTTGACCAATTTTGGTGAGAGAATCGCCTTTGCCTTGAAGTCCACCTTTATCTAAAGATGAGGCTGTTTTAGCCACAAGAGAAGGATTACTCTTTTCCGTCATCGCCCCGAGTTCAATCAGCAGTTTACGACCATCATTGACGAGACGATGATCAGGCGGTTCAATAAAGTCAAAATCTTCGAGTGTTCCAAGACCTAAACTCTGCATCTGCAAAATAACAGATGCCAAATTAGTACGTTTGATTTCAGGTTCAGTAAATTCGGGACGACTTAAAAAGTCTTCTTCTGAATACAATCGAATACACACACCCGGTGCAATACGACCACAACGACCTTTACGCTGATTGGCTGCTGCTTGAGAAATCGCTTCAATCGGTAAACGCTGAACACGTGAACGGTAGTTATAACGAGAGATACGTGCAAAGCCACTATCAATGACATAACGTATGTTTGGAACGGTCAATGCAGTTTCCGCAACGTTGGTGGCAATAATGATACGCCGTCCACCACCTGCAGGATTAAAAATCTTTTGTTGTTCAGATAACGCTAGTCTCGCATACAAAGGTAGAACTTCTGTATGACGAGGTCCATGTTTGATTAAAGTTTCCTGTAGCTCACGAATCTCTTGTTCCGTACTGGCAAAAATCAAAATATCTGCGTGTTCAGGATGACCTTTTTCCTGTGCATCTTTAAAACATTCTTCAACAGCTGATACTACTGCGCGCGGTAGGTTTTCTTCAAAGTCATCAAACTCATCATCATCACTCCCTACAATACTCATTTCAGAGATCGGACGATAACGCACTTCTACAGGAAAACTGCGACCTTCAACCTCAAAGATCGGTGCGTTATTGAAGTAACTTGAAAAACGATTAACGTCTAAAGTTGCAGATGTGATGATGACTTTAAGATCTTTACGACGTGGCAAGAGCTGTTTTAAATAGCCCATGATGAAGTCAATATTGAGCGAGCGCTCATGTGCTTCATCAATAATAATGGTGTCATATTTGGTTAAGAAACGATCATGAGCCAATTCAGCCAGCAAAATACCATCTGTCATTAAACGAACGATAGAGTCCTGTGAACCCTGTTCGTTAAACCTTACTTTAAATGAAATAGACTCACCGAGTTTTTCACCCACCTCTTCTGCAATACGTTGCGATACACTGCGCGCAGCTAATCGTCGTGGCTGGGTATGACCAATTAACCCTGTTAAACCACGCCCCGCAAGCATGGCTATCTGAGGAAGCTGAGTTGTTTTACCTGAACCTGTTTCACCCGCAACGATAATGACCTGATGTTTTTGAATGGCATCAATCAATTTATCTGCATATTGGGTAACAGGTAAATCTTGATTAAGTTTGATATTAGGAATGCGTTGAATACGCTGTTGTACTTTTAAATTTGATTTTTCAAAAAGTTCTTGATATTGCTTTTCATTGGCATCTTTTCCTTTGCGTAGTCGATTTAAACGATGAAGATCTCGTGCCATCACCATTTGTTCTACATTTAACCCTATCGTTGCCAAGTTTTAGCCCTATACCAATTACGAAACGCTTTATTCTACTCATTTTCAAAGATTATCCCAAATCTGAATCGGACTATTTTTTTAGATTAAATGAGAATATAAAGCTTAAAATGATCTTATGTTGAAATAGAAACAAGTCAGCCGCATTATGTGACAATTCATACAATTTTTGAAATTTTCATGTGGCTTTTTATATTTTTGAAAAACTAAATCCAAAATAATGATGGTTTTTTTAATATTTACCCTTGAATTTTCACTTCAGTGTCTTCATGTTGGTAGGCATGTGAAATTTTCTCATCCTGTCACGAATACATCATTTTGATGTGTTACAAGGAAGACAGATGACAAACTTAAATGGCAATCAATTTACATAATTCGGTTTTTCCGATTTTTGTAATGTAAAAATACCATTTCAGCACAGAACGAAAGTTCGATACTCTAATTGAAAATTAAAGACTAACCTCAATCATGGAGACAATGATGAGCTTAATTAATACTGAAGTTAAACCATTCGCAGCTACAGCTTACCACAACGGTCAATTCGTAGACGTGACTGAAGCTGATCTTAAAGGCAAATGGTCTGTAGTATTTTTCTACCCTGCTGACTTCACTTTCGTTTGCCCAACTGAACTTGGTGACCTTGCTGACAACTACGCTGAATTCCAAAAATTAGGCGTGGAAATCTACGGTGTTTCTACTGACACTCACTTCACTCACAAAGCTTGGCACGACACTTCTGACGTAATTGGTAAAATCCAATACCCATTAATCGGCGATCCAACTTGGACTCTTTCTAAAAACTTCGAAGTTCTAATCGAATCTGCTGGTCTTGCTGACCGCGGTACTTTCGTAATCGATCCAGAAGGTAAAATCCAAATCGTTGAAATCAACGCTGGTGGTATCGGTCGTGATGCTCAAGAACTTCTTCGTAAAGTTAAAGCAGCTCAATACGTTCACGCTCACCCAGGCGAAGTTTGCCCTGCTAAATGGAAAGAAGGCGATGCAACTCTTGCTCCTTCAATCGATCTAGTTGGTAAAATCTAATTTATTAGATAGCACTAAAAAAACCACGCTTTGCGTGGTTTTTTTGTGTTCAGTCCATCAAATTCTCAATCACCATCAATTCCGCGTAATCATCAATAATCCACACCCAATATTCAGCGTCATCGTGCAAAAATCTGGATCAGCTTTAACATCCTTTAAAAAACTTTGTATTTCAGCGGCGTGGGAAATCACTTTATCTACAAGTATTACGCCATGTTCAGGATGTAGTACCTTTTTTAAATATTGCCAATAATCAGGATATGCATTTCGATTCGCATCTAAGATAATTAAGTCATACACATCGCCTTCATTAATTAATAAATTAATTGCATCACTGCTGATAAAATCAATAAGGTGATCTAAACTAAATTGTTTGGCGTACTGAGTCGCAAGTGCTATTCTTTTTGAGTTTATATCAACCGTAGTCACTCGACCCTGATGATCCGAAACCGACTCCGCCATCCATAATGTTAAATATCCTGTCGAAGTTCCTATTTCAAGAATTCGTTTAGAGGTCTGGATCTTAATGAGCATCGAAATATAATGGGCAGATTCTGGTTTTATATTTCGATATCTCAGATCGCGATCAGTTTGATATGCATCATGTTGAATTAACTGCTGATATAAACTTTGCATTTGACTTAGAAATTCAGCATTCATGACATATTCTCATTGAATCGATTTCTATAAACTAATCAAAGATAAAGTCTTTACTATGACAATCATCATAATTTTTGAATCAATTTAAAACGTTCAATTTCACGATCATCATCTTCTAGATAAATACTTTCCGTAAACATCGCTAATGGCCTTACCCATATTGAATAATCTCCATAAAGGCATTGATAGACCACAAGCTTTTCTTGAGTTTCACTATGAGTCGCTACATGAAGGACCTGATAAAGTTGTCCTTTATAGTGTTTATAAATGCCTCTCTCTAAGGTCATAATTCGTCCTCGCTCATATCTATTAAAATAATTTTAGTGTAAATGTCTGAATTTAAATTGCTTTTATACTTGAAAATTCAAGTTTTAACTCAATATTTTCATACATCTACACCAATGACTTTGATGAAATTTATTTTTCCGATTGAATTTATAAAAACAAACTGTTTTATCTATTCAATCAATTATCTTAGTATACCTGTATCGAATGAATTATTACTCCTTTGGAGACGTTAGCAATGTTAGATCAAAATACTTCAGCTCAATTAAAAACGCTTTTAGAACGCCTTGAAGGTCCAATCGAATTGGTTGCGACTTTAAATGATTCAGACAAATCTGCAAAAATCAAAGAACTTGTGGAAGAAGTGGCTGCACTTTCTCCATTAGTCACAGCTCGTTTTGATGGTCAAAATAAACGTGCGCCGAGCTTTGGTATTGCTAAAGCGGGTGAAGAACCGCGTGTCTTCTTCGCAGGTTTACCAATGGGTCATGAGTTCACTTCTTTGATTTTGGCATTGCTACAAACTTCTGGTTATGCACCAAAAGTATCTGATGAAGTATTGGCATCCATTAAAGCTTTAGAAATCAAATCTGACTTTGATGTATTCGTATCTTTAAGCTGTCATAACTGCCCAGATGTGGTTCAAGCACTTAACTTGATCGCAATCTACAACCCTGGCACAACAGCAACCATGATTGATGGTGCATTCTTCCAAGACGAAGTTGAAGAACGCAAAATCATGGCTGTACCAATGGTGTTCCAAGACAACGAACATATTGGTCAAGGTCGTATGACATTGGAAGAAATTGTTGCGAAGCTCGATACTAATTCTGCAGCGAAAGATGCTGAAAAGCTGAATGCTAAAGATGCATTTGATGTACTTGTGATTGGTGGTGGCCCTGCAGGTAATACCTCTGCAATCTATGCAGCACGTAAAGGCATCAAAACAGGTATCGTGGCTGAGCGCATGGGTGGTCAGGTCATGGATACCATGGACATTGAAAACTTTACATCAGTGCAAAAGACGCAAGGTCCTAAGTTTGCTGCTGAAATGGAAGCACATGTTCGTGAATACGGTGTCGACATCATGAACTTACAACGTGTGTCTGACATCAAAGGTGCGGATGAAACTGCCAACGGTTTAGTTGAAGTAACTTTAGAGAATGGTGCAAAACTTGAATCGAAAACGGTCATCTTGTCTACAGGTGCTCGTTGGAGAGAAATGAATGTACCCGGTGAGCAAGAATACAAAACCCGTGGTGTTGCGTACTGCCCACACTGTGATGGTCCATTGTTCAAAGGGAAACGTGTGGCTGTGATCGGTGGTGGTAACTCTGGTGTTGAAGCTGCGATTGACCTTGCAGGTATTGTTGAGCATGTCACTTTGGTTGAGTTTGATACCAAACTGCGTGCTGACCAAGTCCTTCAAGATAAATTGAACAGCTTACCTAACACGACTGTCATCAAAAATGCGTTGTCTACAGAAGTCGTTGGTGATGGCAAACAAGTCACTGCACTGAAATACAAAGACCGTGCGACGGATGAAGAACACACTGTCGAATTGGCGGGGATCTTCGTACAAATCGGTTTGTTACCAAACACGGATTTCTTAAAAGAAACCCAAGTTGAATTAACCAACCGTAGTGAGATTGTGATTAACGATCGCAACGAAACCAATGTAAAAGGTGTATTTGCTGCGGGTGACTGTACAACAGTACCTTATAAACAAATCATCATTGCCACTGGTGAAGGCGCGAAAGCATCACTGTCAGCGTTTGATTACATCATTCGTTCTGGACAGTAATTTAAGCCTTAACATACCACATTAAAGTGTAGCCCTGAGAAAACTCTTTCTCGGGGCTTTTTTATAAGCCAATATTATCTTTACAATTTTTGAATAAAACTTTATTTAAAATCTGCTTATATTGTTCTGATCCATGCTACTTGGATACTCATTGAATTAAAAAAGGAAGATAAAATGAATAAGATTCTTGTTGCTTTAGGTCTTGCTGCTACAGTTGCTTTGGTTGGGTGTAATAAGGATAAAGCTCCTGAAACTGGCGCGACAACTGGTGAACATTTAGAAAATGCTGCTGAACAAGCAGGTGCAGATATTCAAAATGCGACTGAAGATGCAGCTCAATCAACTGCAACTGCAGTCGACAATGCTGCTGATGCGACAGCACAAGCTGCAGATAATGCTGCTGCACATGCTGAAAACGCTGCGCACAACGCTTCAGAAGCGGCTAAAGAAGCAACTGCTAATGCTGCGGCAGCTGTAGAAGAAGGTGCAGCGAATGTAAAAGAAAAAGCTCAACAATAATTTGATTTTTACCAATTAAAGCCTCTTTAGAGGCTTTAATTTTTTCTCTAACAGAGCAATTATACAGCCCCAAAATACGAATCAAGCCTATACTGTATGAATAACAACTCATTTTTGAATAACATTTTCAGATAATAAGACAAAATCCTATGAGCTATTCGCACCATACAGAACCACATTATATACATCGCACAGGTTGGTTAAGAGCTGCTGTTCTTGGTGCCAACGACGGTATAATTTCAGTCACTAGTTTAATCATGGGGATGGCAGCAAGTGGCGCGAATCAACATACCCTTTTAATCACTTGTATTGCTGGTTTGATTGCAGGCGCAACGTCCATGGCGGCTGGTGAATATATTTCAGTAAAATCTCAGTCTGATATTGAAGAAGCTGATCTAAAGTTTGAAGCAAGTGAGTTAGCACGCAATCCTCAAATTGAACTGAAAGAATTAACGCATATTTATATACAAAGAGGACTATCACCCGAACTTGCTCATCAAGTTGCTATACAACTGAGCGAGCATGATGCGTTAGCTGCACATGCACGTGATGAAATTGGTATCCATGAAAATACAACAGCTCAACCTTTTCAAGCCGCTTGGTCTTCTGCCACTGCCTTTTCAATAGGTGCAGCTTGCCCTATGATCGCTATACTGATCAGTCCTCCTACATATTTAGAATACAGTGTTGCCTTTTTTTGCATTTTAGCGTTATTTATTCTAGGGGCTTTATCTGGATATTTTGCTGGAACGTCTAAAGTAAAATCTGCATTACGAATTACGCTTTGGGGAATCGCAGCGATGGCATTTTCAAGTTGGATTGGCTCACTGTTTAATGTACATGTCGGCTAACATATAAGAATTACAAATATATAAAATCAATATTACTCAGCAGAATTTAATGCATAAATGCAGTGTAGGACTATCAACCCACAATCAATCAATTAAAATACTGATGTGTTTTATCAGCTTTTCTTATCTTCATGTCCATTATTGCAGCTCAATCTGACCGATCACAGTCATCGGTTTGGATCGCTATTGTTTTATTGATCGTAGGTACCCTTGGTGCTTATCAAATTGTGGGAATTAATCAAGCCCTGTTATTCCTCATTGGTGGCGCGCTTGGTATGACGCTCTACCATGCATCATTTGGTTTTACGTCGAGCTGGCGCGTTTTTATTAAAGAACGCAAAGGTCGCGGTTTACGTGCACAAATGATTATGCTCGCCCTAGCAGTACTGCTCTTCTTCCCAGCTTTAGGTGCAGGTGAGTTATTTGGTCAACCCGTTAAAGGCAACGTCAATCCTGTATCAATGTCAGTGATGATTGGTGCTTTTATTTTCGGAATTGGCATGCAACTGGGTGGTGGTTGCGCATCTGGGACACTTTATACTGTCGGTGGTGGTAGCTCACGTATGCTGATCACTCTATTCTTTTTCTGTTTAGGTTCACTGATCGCAACTTCACATATTGAATGGTGGTTTGCACTGCCACATTTAGCCCCTATTTCAGTAGTACAAAGCTTTGGTGTTATTCCAGCGCTATTACTCAATTTTGTGCTATTTGGTTTGATCGCATTAGCAACAGTCTACTTCGAGAAAAAACGCCACGGTCAGCTTGAACAAGAACCTGTTGCAGCACATCAAGGCTGGAAACGTTTCTTAAAGGGACCATGGCCTTTAATTTGGGGTGGTATTATTCTCACCCTGCTTAATTTCGCCACGCTTGCATTGGCTGGTCGCCCATGGGGTGTCACATCTGCACTCGCAGTATGGGCAGCGAAAGGTGCAACATTAGTCGGAATTGATGTAACAGCTTGGGACTATTGGCAACAACCTGGAAATGCTAAAGCTTTAGCAAATTCGTTGTGGTTTGATATCACCTCTATGATGAATTTTGGCATCATACTCGGCGCTTTACTTGCAGCAGGTCTCGCTGGAAAATTTGCACCGAGTCTCAATATCCCTAAACGCTCAATTCTAGCAGCTGTCATTGGGGGGATCATGTTGGGTTATGGCGCTCGATTAGCATACGGTTGTAACATCGGTGCTTATTTCAGCGGCATTGCATCAGGCAGTCTACATGGGTGGTTATGGCTGATTTTCGCTTTTATTGGTAATGGTATAGGTGTGAAACTTCGTCCACTATTTTTCCCGAATGAAAAGCCTCAGCCTGAAAAAATTACAGGTTGCTAATCAGCAAATATCGATATTTGAGAACGCCTAATTTCAATTGGGCGTTTTTATCTTTCTATAGTGCAATTACAACCACTTAATAGAATAAGAAAAAGAAAGGAGTATTAAATTTCAGCCGATTGAAATCAGCTAGGTCACCAAAGTTTGTTCTTATAATAAATCTTAATGTACTTACTTTGAGTTTGATAAATGCTGCATCATCTATAAAAAAACCCATCCGAAGATGGGCTTAAGATTTAGATATTAAAAGTGAAGTCAAGCCTCTACTTTCTTTTTCAAAGTTGCATCTAATTGTTCTTTATCTAATGCATTATCCCAACGTGCTACAACAATTGCTGCACAAGCATTCCCAACAAGGTTAGTTAACGCGCGGCATTCAGACATAAAGCGGTCGATACCTAAAATAAGCGCCATCCCTGCAACAGGTAATGCAGGAACAACAGATAATGTAGCTGCAAGAGTAATAAAGCCCGCACCCGTTACACCTGCAGCCCCTTTTGAACTAATCATCGCTACCAATAAAATTGTGATCTGTTCCCAAATGGTCAAATCGATATTACAGGCTTGAGCAATAAAAAGAGCAGCCATCGTCATATAGATATTTGTACCATCTAAATTAAATGAATATCCAGTTGGAATGACCAAACCAACGACCGACTTTTCACAACCCGCTTTTTCCATTTTATTCATCAGCGTTGGCAGTGCAGCTTCAGAAGAGCTCGTGCCTAATACTAACCATAATTCATCTTTGATATAGCGGATGAGATCAATGATAGAAAATCCATTGTATCGTGCAACTGCTCCCAGAATAAGCAGAACAAATAAAAGTGAAGTAATATAGAACGTTACGATTAATAATAGTAAATTTCCAATACTCGAAATACCGAAAGCACCAATCGTATACGCCATCGCACCAAATGCACCAATTGGAGCTAGTTTCATCAACATACCGACAAGGTAAAATACCGGAGCGGTCAGTGTCGTTAAGAAGTCTGTAACTGGTTTCCCTTTTTCACCCACCGCTGCAAGCGCTAAACCAAATAGAACAGCAACAAATAAAACCTGAAGAATATCACCACCCGCCAAAGGACTGATTAAAGTCTTTGGTATGATATTCATGAAGAAGTCAACAATAGAGGCATCCTGAGCTTTTTCAACATAAGTTGAAACTTTGTCACCTTCTAAAGCAGCAGGATCGATATTAAGACCTTTACCCGGCTGAATAAGATTGGCAACAATCATGCCCACAATCAGCGCAAGCGTAGAGAAAGTTAAAAAGTAAGCCATTGCTTTACCCGTCACTCGCCCCACTGCGCCCATATTCGTCATACCAGCAATACCCGTGACCACAGTCAAGAAAATAACGGGTGCGATGATCATTTTGACGATTTTAATAAAAGCATCGCCAAGAGGTTTTAAACTTGCCCCCAACTCTGGCATGAAATGCCCAAGTGTGACACCCGCAATAATTGCAAAGATGACTTGAACATATAAAATTTGATAAAACTTTTGCTTCTTAGGTGGTTGAGATTGCTCATCAACGTGAATATCCATGGAAGACCCTTCTAATTCAAAAAAGTGAATCCATTGTTAAATGCAATAAATTTCACACTCAAAAATGAATTGCGCGTTAAATAATTTCAAAGGTCGAAATTTTAGTGACATTCACTTTTTGAATGAAAAAGTCGGGCTTAACTATTAGTCTAAGAAAAAAAGATTTATAGACTCCAATTCGGCTGAGATGACTAAATATGAATCGCCATAAAAATTAACTCATATAAAATTAAGTTTTGATATTTTTAGAAAAAAAATGAAAATTAAAAATTTATAAGTGAATTTTGAATATTAAAAATACAAATCATTTTATTTTATGACCCAATATATACCTATAAAGTATAATTAAATTTCAATGTAATTTAAGAACAACATATATAAATATATAATTCAATAGCTTATATAAATTACTCTTAAATAAATATAACCAAAAAATATTAAAAATTTTAGATGTATAAATTTAAAACACTCTTATATAATCGTTTTTATTATATTTTATTGAATAAATTCAATAACTTATTTTTAAAAATCACACTAAACCTGTTTTTCATTCATATATCTCCAATACCTTTTAGGTACGTATTGAACATGCAATTTAGGATTATCACGTGCCACTATATTTACACTCTTAAAATAATCCTTCCAAAGTTGATCATATAGCTCTTCTTGATCATCGAGTTCAATCATGAATGATTGACTAGAACCTATATGGATATTTTGATCAATTTCGGCTGCATTCAAATTAACTTGATGGACTTGCTTCAAATCATAGTAAATTCCGTAGCGTCGCTTTTCATCATAAATTAACCAACGCTGGTCTTGATAACGTGCTTTAAAATGCTTAGAGATTAAAGGCAGAACATTAAAATCTGGTCTTACTAATGATAAAAATAAACCATCCTTACACTTTTTAAAGCGAACAAATGCCTCCATTCGGTGCTTTTCACGACCAACTTGTTTAGCCCATTGTGCGAGCGCTAAAACATCACGATGACCGAAATTTTTTTCAACGGCATATTGGTGCTTAAAGATATAAATGGAATAATCAAATAGATGTTGGTATGCCACTTCCTGCTCAGACAAAAAAGTAAAATACCAATTACGTAAACTTGAAGCAGAAATTTTAGATTTTAAACCTTGCCAGACTCGTTCAGCTTGCTTTTCTTCACTGTAAATTCGGACTGACTCATCAAATAAATTCTGGTTAGCGTTTCCTTCAGTTTGAACTTTTACGTCGAACTCTTTGAATTGAAAAGCTCTAAAAACACAGCACAGCAACCCAGTCATGGTACCATCAAAAACATACACAGCCATTTAAAACCCAAATCCAAGTTGAGGTGACAGTTGTTTCACATATTTTGATTGCCCACTTTGTAAAATTTGCTGGCGGATCTGATGAGCGTGCTGTTCTCTTTTAAACTTAGGTGTATCAGCACATCGAATAAAATGTTGAGCACGATTATAAGCAACGCCTAAGCGCTTTAACTGATCGATATGAATTTTTCCAAACCGACGAGCCTGTACAATTTTCTTAGCAGATCTCACACCAATGCCAGGAACACGCAAAATCATTTTATATTCAGCAGTATTGATATCTACTGGAAACTGTTCTGGATGTCTTAAAGCCCAACCTAATTTAGGATCAACCTCTAAATCTAAATTGGGATGTGTTTCATCCACAATTTCGTTGGCTTCAAATCCATAAAAACGCATTAACCAATCTGATTGATATAAGCGATTTTCTCGCAATAACGGCGGTGCAGAACCTACAGCAGGTAAAGCAGAGTCTTCTGGATTGATAGGTATATATCCTGAGTAATACACCCGTTTTAATTTAAAATCTTTATAGTGCTTGTCAGCCATCAAGATTACATCACGATCTGTTTCGTGATGCGCACCGACCACCATTTGTGTTGTCTGACCAGCAGGCACAAATTTAGGAACCGACTTGATTAGTTTTCTCTCATCTTTCAATTCAATCAAACGGTCTCTCACAATACCTAAATCTTTCTGCACTTCTGCATGCGACTTTTCAGGTGCAAATTTCACCAAGCCTTCTTCTGTCGGCATTTCTAAGTTAATGCTCATCCGATCGACATACAGTCCAGCCTCATGAATAATTTCTTGCGAAGCACCCGGAATAGTTTTGAGATGAATGTACCCATTAAAATTTTCTTCCAGTCTTAATTTTTTTACGACTTGAAGCATTCTCTCCATGGTGTAATCCGCGGATTTAAAAATTCCTGAACTTAAAAATAACCCTTCTATATAGTTTCGACGATAAAAATTAATGGTCAGATCTACCACTTCTTGGACGGTAAATGCCGCTCGCTTTACGTCATTTGAACGTCGAGAGACACAATACGCACAATCATAAATACAGACATTTGAGAATAAAATTTTTAATAATGAAACACAGCGACCATCTTCGGTATAACTATGGCAAATTCCGGAACCTGTATTACCAAGACCTTTATCTTTGTTCTTGCGGTTACTACCACTTGATGAACAAGACACATCATATTTGGCAGCATCAGCTAAAATCTGTAATTTTTCACGGATACGATCAGACATATATGTATGGGGAAGCAATGAGATTTCGAATATTATAATTGTTTATTTATTCTACCAAATGTCAGTGATCACTCATGCGACACAGTTTGACGCTTTGCATTTTCGCACTAAATAATGAATATAATTTGATTCTCTGACCATGATTGTGCAAAGTGAAATTGAATCATGGAGCTTGATTATGTCTTTACTCGAACAATTATCCATTCAGCACCCCATTTTTTTAGCGCCAATGGCTGGGGTATCCACACCAGAACTGGCAGCTGAAGTATCCAATCAAGGTGGATTGGGGTCTCTTGGTTTAGGTGCAGCCAGTATCCAAAATGCTCGACAACAAATAGTTGCAACTCAAAAATTAACAGATTTACCCTTTCAGGTGAATTTCTTTTGCCACAAACCAACTGAACTTGATTCTGAACGAAATCTGAACTGGATAAATTATCTAAAACCCCACTTTGATAACTTTAATACCGAACCACCCAAAGAATTAAAATGTATTTACCCCAGCTTTTTAGATAATGATGATTTTTTAGATTTAGTCTTAGAAACTCGACCTAAGGCGGTGAGCTTTCACTTTGGGATACCTCATGCACATCAAATATCTGCCCTCAAGGAGGCTGGTATTATCACGATGGTATCAGCAACTAACTTAGCTGAAGCTAGAGCAATTGAAGATGCTGGTATTGATATCATCATTGCACAAGGTATTGAAGCGGGAGGACACCGTGGTATTTTTAATGAGCATTTTGACAGTGCAATCAAAACAGCAGATTTAGTAAAATTACTTGTTCCTACCTGCAAGATACCTGTCGTAGCAGCTGGTGGAATCATGAATGGCTTTCAAGCTAAATATATGATGAATCTCGGAGCTTCAGCCGTACAACTCGGTACTGCATTTGTACAATGCAAGAGTTCAGCTGCAAATGCAGCTTATCGTAATACATTATTAAGCAAGCCTTTAACTCAAATTACATCAAGCATCTCTGGGCGACCAGCGAGAGGGATAATCAACAGTTGGTCAACTCTCGTAGATTTACCTCAGCGTGAGTTAGTTGCTCCCTACCCTTATGCCTATGATTTAGGTAAACAACTTAATGCAACAGCATTAACCAACAAAGATGAAAGTTTTGGTGCATTCTGGGCAGGAAGTAATGTAAATCAAATCAGGGCTTTAGAAGCGCCTGATTTAATCAATCAAATCATATTAGAAATTGATCAATATGATGCTTAAATAATCGATAAAACCCATACCGAGCTGAAGTTTTTTAATTTACAATGAATTGTTAAATTATGTATCGAAAAGTATGGGTTTTGTATTATTAGCACTTGTGGCGATTGGATTCGGAATAGACACCTATTCACATGCTCAAGATAAAGATCAGTCCACTCAACATAATGTTGAGCAGCTAGATGCTCAAAATTTAAATCAAGATCAATCACCTTCTTCTGAAGAGAAAAATCAGATTCTCAAGTAAATTTACAACCTCTTGAATCTCAACAGTAGAATGTATGAATAACTTATCTCAGTTGAGTGCTGACATATAGAAACTCAACCTGATTTTAATAAATCCACAGATTCCACTTGAACATCACTCATAATTTGCCCTTCTGACAAAAGTAAATCGAAATAATTGGCTACGACTTTGGCTTGTTCCGCTGTACTTTCTACTTTGTACATATTCTGACGAAATTCATTACTTGAGTGGAGACCTTTGGTGTACCACGCGATATGTTTACGTGCAATGCGACAGCCTGAATACTCACCGTAAAACTCATATAGCTCATTCAGATGACCCAATAGAACTTCTTTTACTTCAGCAATCGATGGCGCTGCAAGTGGCTGTCCCGTTTTTAAATAATGAGCAATTTCTCTAAAAATCCATGGACGACCTTGTGCTGCTCGGCCAATCATCACGGCATCAGCACCAGTATGATCTAATACATACTTGGCTTTCTCTGGGCTATCAATATCTCCATTTGCAATGACTGGAATAGAGATATTTTGCTTCACTTCTTTAATTAGATCATAACGTGCAGTATTTAAATACATATCTTCCCGTGTACGACCATGCAATGCTAAAGCTGCAATACCCGCTTGTTCTGCGCGCTTCGACACACGCATAATATTTTCATGTCCGTTTAAAAATCCTAAGCGCGTTTTAAGTGTTACAGGGACATCTACTGCCTCGACCACCGTATCTAAAATTCTAGCTACCAAGTCTTCATCCTGTAGCAGTGCAGAACCTGCTAATTTATTGCACACCTTTTTCGCTGGACAACCCATATTGATGTCAACGATTTGAGCACCATTTGACACTTGATATCGTGCAGCTTCAGCTAAATCCCGTGGGTCTGATCCTGCTATTTGTGCTGAAATTGGAGCAATTTCACCATCAAAGTTGGCTCGGTAGAGACTTTTCTTGCTCATACGCAGCGTTTTGTCAGAAGTCATCATTTCACTAACTGCATGTCCTGCACCAAAATATTTACACAAGGTTCTAAATGGTCGATCCGTTACACCTGCCATGGGTGCTACAAAAACAGGAGTTGTTTTTTCGCGATCAAATAAATCACGGATCACAGGATGTTGAGACATGAATAATACCAATGATGATGAAACAGTTTCAGAATGCTTAACTTTTTAAATCTGCACTCATTGAGAGATTGAAATTAGATACAAGCATTAAATTATATAACGTTTGAAACTAAAAATATGTTTTATCTCATTTTGCTTGAATGTTAATGGATGAACTTAAGCTCAACACTTAGATTTATATTTGAAGCATGCTGCCATTATCTTGTATACATATAAGTTCTCACAAATCGTGAATGAAATAGTATACTTCGCTAGAATCTTTATCCCTGATACTTTGCATTTATGAAAAATAGCTTTCGCTCTAATGTAATTTTTAAAGCCTGTAGTGTTGCTACATTAAGTTTATTCATGAGTGCTTGTGGTGACTCATCATGGTGGAACACACAAGATAAAACGATTGATGCAGAACAAATCTCAAAACTCATTCCTGGCCGCGTTAATAATCGTGGTTCATGGGCCGAGGATATTTATAAAATAACCGAGCAACTCGGTATACCCCAAACGAAAGAAAATGTGTGTACCATTATTGCTGTAGTCGATCAAGAATCTAATTTTGTTGCAGATCCCCATGTACCCGGACTAGGTGCCAAAGCAGTTAAAGAAATTGAAGATCGTTTAGATGAAAAATTTAAAGATAAATTAGGAGATAGTATCGGAGGCACCGTTGCGGGGTATTTCCAAGAAGTCTTAAAAAATCAACCAATACCTGAAGACAATTATCTAAAACAAATGCGAAAAGTCTCCACCGAACGAGAATTAGATGAATTGTATCGTGAGATTTTTGCTCACATGGCAAAACACTACCATGTCAGTGCACTCACTGGTGCAGCTAAACTCGTTGGTCAAGATATTGGTGAAAAACTAAATCCCATTACCACTTTAGGCTCTATGCAAGTTCATATTAGCTATGCAAAAGATCATAAGCGCCAAGGTGGAAGTATCGCAGATCTAAGATCAGACCTTTATAGTCAATATGGCGGACTCTATTATGGTATTCACCGCCTGATGATGTATCCAGCAGATTATGATCAACCCATATATCGCTTTGCAGACTACAATTCAGGCATGTATTCAAGTCGTAACGCCGCTTTCCAAAGCATGCTCAATGAATTAACAGCAGCGGAGTTAACGCTTGATGGAGACTTATTACTGTACAATAAAAATGGCAATCCAAAAGCTGAAAAGAGTCAATCTGAACAAGAACTTATCAATGTATTTGCCGCAAATAATGTATTTATTACACCTCGTCAAATTCGAGCTGATTTAAAGAAAGAAAAAGAGAAAAAGTTTGAAGATACGCAAACCTATAAAGCTGTGACTGAGCTTTACGAAAAGAAAATTGGAAAAGAAAAATTTTATGCCATTATGCCTGAAGTGGTTATTTCAGGTCCTAAGCTTAGTCGCGACTACAATACCAACTGGTTTGCTACGCGAGTTAACGGTCGATATCAAACATGTATGCAGAAAGCAAAAAGAATCAAAACCTAGCGTTATTTGATTTTGATGGAACACTGTGTGAAAAAGATAGTTTTACGAGCTTTATCTTTTACGCCTTATCAAAACGACATATTGTTAAGCAAGGACTAAAAACCCTGCCTTGGATTCAAGCCTATTTTTTAAATATTTACCCCGCGCACGCAATGCGCCCTAAGCTATTCAAGGCAATGTTTACTGGATTTTCTAGGTCTGATGCAGATCCGATTGCACTTGAATACGCCCATTCATTACAACAACACTTAAACTCACCCATTTATGAACAATTGATCAAGCATCAACTCCGTGGTGACCGCATTGCGATTGTCTCTGCATCCATTGATATTTATTTAAAACCCATTTCTCAGATTTTAAATGTAGATTTGATTTGTACTGAAACTGAAGTGCTCAATCAGTTTTATACGGGTCATTATTCTTCTCCTGATTGTAGTGGCGAAGAAAAAAGACAGCGCATACTCAAGCAATATGATGTAGACCAATTTCAATCAATTTATGCTTATGGAAATTCTTATGAGGATCAAGCGATGTTAGACATGGCTGATTATCCTTATATGGTCGGATCATCTCATCAATTACCCGATCTTGACCCACAAAAAAAGCTCGCCTAAGCGAGCTTTTATTAAATAAGAAATTAATAGATCGCCATATGATTGCGATGGATCATTTCTAATGAACGTGCTTCACCTAAAACTTGGTGTACCTTATCTGAGGGTAAGCCTTTGACAATTTCAGCGCTACGTGAACTAAAGTTGACACGACCAACTGCGACGCGATGCCGTTGCTGATCCACACACTCCACCACATCACCACGCTCGAAATGCCCTTCAACTGCTTTCACACCTACAGGCAATAAACTCCGATGATTTTCTTTGATCGCTTTCACAGCACCATCATCAATCACCAATCGCCCTGCAGTCTGCAAATGCGCAGCTAACCATTGTTGGTGAGCAGTG
This sequence comes from Acinetobacter sp. 25-47-122, assembly GCF_056779695.1. NCBI lineage: Bacteria > Pseudomonadati > Pseudomonadota > Gammaproteobacteria > Moraxellales > Moraxellaceae > Acinetobacter > Acinetobacter sp. 25-47-122. Next base: position 64,230 of record NZ_JBWYIJ010000013.1, on the reverse strand, counting down.
ATTCGATCATTATCAGTGATAAACAACGTACCTAGCATCTCACCCGACATTAATCGAGTTAACACATGATTACTGTCTCCACTGGCAATCAGTGTAGGACATCCTGATTTCGCAGCTAAACGAGCAGCACGTACTTTGGTCAGCATTCCACCTCGACCAAACTTACCACCACCACCTGCCATATCAAACAAACTTTCATCTAATGCGCGAACTGTATGAAACAACTTCGCATTAGGATTTGAGCGAGGATCTGAATCAAACATCCCCTCTTGGTCTGTCAAAATAATCAATAAATCAGCATGAACTTGGCCTGCAACCATTGCAGCTAAAGTATCATTGTCTCCGAATCGAATCTCATCAGTAGATACAGTGTCATTTTCATTAATCACTGGAATCACTTTCCAATCGATTAAATGTTGTAAAGCATCACAAGAATTCAAATAACGGCGACGGTCAGCCAAGTCATCATGAGTCAATAAAACTTGTGCAGACTGAATATTGTGATTCAACAATACACTAGACCAAGTTTGTATCAGCCCCATTTGACCAATAGCAGCACAAGCTTGAAGACTGGGTAGATCCGTGGGTCGATTCTCAAGTTTCATTCGAACCATACCTTCAGCCACAGCACCGGAAGACACGAGAATAATCTCATGCCCTGCATTGTGTAGATCTGCAATTTGCCCCGCCCAATGCGAGATTGCATCTATATCTAAACCTTTTCCGTTTGCTGTGAGTAAAGATGATCCGATTTTAACAACGATTCTTTTGCAACCCTTGAGCTGACGTTGCCCATCTACCACTTCTATCATCTTGTCCTCTGTCTCTTATATAAAGAGATTAACGTACGTAGTACACTTCCATTTCGCCATCATCTTCATCATCGTCAAAATCGTCATCCTCTTGACTGGCAAGACGTTGTTTACGACGCATTTCACGATAAGCCTCTTTAGCTGCAATGGTTTGTTCACGTGTTTCAGCTTCAAGCTGATCACGGAATGCTTGCATTTCTGCTGCATACTCTGGATCTTCAACTTCGCGTTCGCGCTGTTGTTCAATTTGATCCATTAAATAATAAACGACTTCTTTGGTTCCCTCAGACATCAAGCCTGAAGTCTTAAATACTGGACCCTCCCATTTCAACTCTTCAAGGATGTGATTGCACCACTCATCTCTTGAGTCTTCAGGCAACTGATCTACTTTATTTAAAACCAACACCACTGGGAGTTTTGACAATGTTGGAGAGAACTTTAAAAGTTCATTTAAAATTGCCTTAGCATTATAAGCTGGATCTGATCCATCAATTGGCTGTACATCCACGATATGTAGAAGAATACGAGTACGCGCCAAATGTTTTAAGAAGCGAATACCAAGACCTGCACCTTCTGCAGCACCTTCGATCAAACCTGGAATATCAGCCATTACAAATGAACGGTGACGATCTGCATCTACAACACCAAGATTAGGTACCATAGTTGTAAATGGGTAATCTGCTACTTTTGGTTTTGCTGCAGAGACAGCACGAATAAATGTTGATTTGCCCGCATTTGGCATACCTAATAAGCCAACATCTGCCAAAACTTTCAGCTCTAGGCGAATTTCGCGGAACTCACCTTTGTTACCATGTGTACATTTACGTGGAGCACGGTTCGTTGATGACTTAAAGTGAGTGTTACCTAAACCACCGTCACCACCTTGAGCAACAAGAACACGTTGACCATTTTCAATTAAATCACCAATGATGTCGCCAGACTCAGTATCTACAATTGTTGTTCCTACTGGAACATATAGTGTTACGGATTCACCACCGCGACCTGCACAGTTTGCGCCAGCACCATTTTTACCACGTTCAGCACGAAATCTACGGGTATAACGATAATCTACAAGCGTACTGGTGTTGTCATCAGCTTGAATATATACGCTGCCACCACGACCACCATCACCACCATCTGGACCACCAAATGGTACGAATTTTTCACGGCGAAAACTGGCTACGCCATTGCCACCGTCGCCAGCCTCTACGGTAATGACTGCTTCATCAACAAAGCGCATAATGCCAATCCTCTAAAAACTTTAAAACCGCCTATTCTGCCATATTTTAAAGTATTTCTCGACTATATTTATGCTGGTTGAGAATAAGTTAGCGACTTTTTTCATAAATTGAGTCTTTAATATTTTGGTGTATCACTGCATTAAATTTGATTTATTCATTACTCATTGTTTTATCAAATAACATCATTGGTTTTATTTATTTCTGAAACCACAAAATAATGCCTATAGTGCATTAAATTGCACTCTAAGATTTTGACATGGATCGCTCTGCTACCCCTTTATCCTCACAATTCGTGCTTATTATGGCTTTGGCCTGTGGTGTCTGTGCAGGTTCAGCCTATTTCAATCAACCACTGATTTATTCAATCGAAAGAAGTTTAGAAATTTCGACCAGCCAAGCTGGATTTACCGTGGTTATCGCTCAAGTGGGTTATATGCTCGGACTCATGCTTTTGGTACCCCTTGGAGATTTTTTTAATAAACGAAAACTCATTGTGAGTTTAATGATATTTGCGGCAATTTCGCAGATCCTTTTGTCTTTCAGCTCAGATATTAGCACTTTATATATCTTTACCCTTTGTGCAACATTTGGAGCCATATCAGCACAAGTATTAATTCCATTTGCTTCTTCCATTAGCCCACCAGAATTAAGCTCGGCAGTTGTAGGTAAACTCATGAGCGGATTGGTCATGGGGATTATTTTATCTAGGACATTTGCCGGCTTTGTTTCAACTTATTGGTCTTGGGAAAGCGTTTATTTCATTAGTGGTATTTTGACTTTATGTTTTGCATGTTTAATGTGGAAAAAACTCCCCAACACTCAACCTGCTTCGCATTTACAAGTCACCGATATTTACAAATCACTTTGGAGCATCTCAAAGCATAATCCGCATCTCATACGCCGTGCCTGCGCGGGTGCTCTAGGATTTGGCATTCTCTCAATGGTGTTTACATCGATGACTTTTGTTTTAGGGAGTGCCCCATATCAATTTACTGATTTTCAAATTGGTCTATTTGGTCTGTTAGGTATTATCGGAATTTATTCCTCGAGTTGGTCTGGTAAAACAGTTGGCAAAGGGAAAGAAGAATTTGTCGCTCAATTATGTATCACCTTGATGCTGTTCTCTTGTATTCCATTATATTTCGCGCAACAGAACATCTTCATTTATGCACTTGGCGTATTGATGAGCTATTTTGGTCTCACTGCATTTCATGTTTTGAATCAAAATCTAGTCTATCGTATTGATGGTCAAGCACGCTCACGAATTAATGCTGTATATATGACCATTTACTTTTCAGGCGCTGCATTAGGTTCTTTAGGTGCTGTCTATGCTTGGGAACATTATGCATGGATTGGTTGCGTTGCTTTGGGACTGTTTTTCTCAATTTTAATTTTATGTATTGATCGTTATGATTTTAAGATCATGAAAACCATATAAACATCTCGCTCAGCACACACTTTAAACTGAGCGATAACGAAATGATGAAGTATAACTATCGCGTAATAAGTGCCTTACTTTCCAAAATTTCGGGTAAATTTCGCTCAATCCAATGGATCAACTCATTTAATTTCATCGCTGCATTTGAACCCAATACAGTGAGTTGATACTCCACCTTTGGAGGAACTACTGGATAAACAGTGCGCAAAATAAAACCATCTTTTTCTAAGGTTTTTAGTGTCTGAGCCAACATTTTTTCGCTCACCCCCTCAATTCTTTGTTTTAGCTCACTAAAACGATGCACACCATCACTCAAGCAACTTAGGACGAGAACTGACCATTTACTGGTGAGATGCTCCAAAATTTCACGAGAAGGACATTCACTGGATAAAACTTGACCTAATAAATCACTATGCGCATATGTATTCATCATTTTTCTCTTAACAGTTAATAACTTACTTTTAGGTACGTACTTTCATTAAGTAAGTTAACAGATTAATATGCCTGCATCAAGTTTATTTTTTAGCCACAATGAGAGGAAATTAAAATGAAAATTGCGATTACAGGTGCAACTGGTGAATTAGGTCGTTTAGTCGTTCAAGAACTTGAAAAACTTCATAGCGAGCATGAAATTATTGCTTTGGTTCGCAACCCAGAAAAAGCTAAAATTTTATTTTCTGAAGATATTCTAGTACGCAAATTTGATTATGATCAGCCAGATGATCTCGCAAATTCCTTTCAAGATGTTGATAAACTCCTGCTCATTTCTGCCAATGAGATTGGTCGTCGTACTCCACAACACAAGGCTGTTATTGATGCTGCGATTCAAGCTAGAGTTCCTCACTTGATCTATACCAGCTTACTGAATGCAGATCACTCTCCGCTTGGCTTAGCCAATGAACATCGAGAAACAGAAAAACTAATACGAGAAAGTTCTATTACCTACACCTTTTTAAGAAATAATTGGTATAGCGAAAACTATTTATCTGCCCTCACCCATCAAATAGAAACAGGCATGGTATACGGAGCTGCTCAAGATGGTTTAATTAGTTCAGCTTCTCGTTTGGATTATGCCACTGCTGCAGCTCAAATATTAAATGTTGAATCAGCTCAACATTTGAACAAAATTTACGAGCTTGCTGGTAGCGAAAGCTTTAGCTTAAATGATTTTGCAACCCTACTTTCTGAGTTTTCACAACAGCCTGTGAAATATCAAAACTTATCCCCAGAAGATTATCGTCAAGGATTAATTCAAGCTGGTTTACCACTAGGTCTCATTGACGTTATTGTAGATGCAGATATTCACACTGCCCATGGTGCGATGTACAGTGTACGCAAAGATCTTGAACATTTAATTGGTCGAAAAACCACATCGATTCGTGAAAGCATTCAGCAAGCCCTGAATGCTTAGAGAATAGACTCCCCTTAAAGGGGAGTTTTTACTTTTTAATATTGCGCAGAGGTAAATCCAAGTTCATATCTAAATTTGCTTTTGTTTCACGCTCCAAGTTGTACATTGTTGCTCTAAAACTAGATACATCCTTCATCAAAATTGGATCATTTAAATGTAATACCGGTTTAAAAACATGATCAATATCCACATCAAGCTGCTCATGCAAATCTAAATACACAGGACCATCAAAATCAATCGTAATCGGAACCTGATAAGTACGCTTTAAATGAAATGGAACTTCAAGCTGAATAGGCAAATCTAAATTTAACGGAAATTTAGGTAAAAATCGTGTTTTATACACCAAATCTGTTGTTGCACTAATTGGAATCGTTTGATCGATTTTTACTTTCGTTTGATAATCCACACTCACAGAAACAGGGACTTCGACTTTAAACTTGAGATTGGTTTTGTATTTACCTTGCAAATCTAAATCAATATTTTCCTGCACTTTAATTTCTGTATTTAATGCGCCAATCGCTTGTACCTCAAGATAATTCCCAACATCAATTTTGGTCGGCAATGATTCTGACAACTGTACACTTGCATTCTTCGCACTGACATGAACAGATGCTTGAATATTGAGATATAGCCAAAAACCTACGGCGACAATGCTTGCCACGATAATAAATAAGAGCGAACCATATCCCACGATTTTTTTAGCACTCATGCTTCTCGAGCTCACTGGGCTTTTACCGATTCAGCAGATTGATCATCCTTCTGAACTTTAATGGATGATGCTACTTCCACTTTTTGATTTTTTTGTAATGTTAAGGTATTGAGTGGGATAACCAACTCACCTTTTTGTATTTTTATTGGCAAAGTATTTTGTACTTCGACTGAAGCCTCTAGTGCAGTTTTAATGGGTGCATTCAAGTGACCTTGTACTGGTATATCCACATCTAAATCCGTTTTTAATGGGATGCGTAGATTCTCTTTTAAATCAGCTTGAACAGGTGCTTGAAATTTCAAGTGAACCATTTGATCTAAGGGAACATCCATTTCAACAGGTACATCAAGTTTAATTGGAATCGTCCCTTTCAATGGCAATGTAATATCTTTGCCCAAAATGCGAACCTTAACTTTAGTATCTACTGCTAAATTTTGATCTACAATCAAATTTTCACGGACTGGAATAACCGTTTTAATTGGTACTTGATTGTCGAAATGAACCATAGGATTCAATGTCTGTTGTACAGGAATAGAAAGATTTTCACGTATTGGAATGGTCGTTTTAACACGACCTGTCACATTTACATCCAAAGCATCATGGATTTGAACTTTCGCTTGCAATGGCTCCTGAAGATCAATATTCACGGCTTGATCTTCAAGTGGAATGTAAATTTTAAAATGTTGAAAAACCCATAAGGCAATTGCTATACCACTCGCGGCAGCCAAAGCAATCAGCACGAAGCCAATGACAAGATATTTGATGCGCAAAAATATAATCCTTTAACACTTATTTTTTTAATCACCTGCTCACAATCCATATTTTATGTGAACAAATACGCAATTTTTCAATATTAAACCACTTATTTCGAAGAAACCATATTGCTCTAAAGTCTTAATTACGTAAATTTAGGCAAATAAAAAAGAGCCTCGAAAGAGGCTCTTTTTATGCTTTACAAATTATGCATTTGTTTCAGCAGGTACTTTTGGATAGCTTACGCCGCCCATTTGTTCAGCGATACGCAGAACTTGGCAGCTATAACCAACTTCGTTGTCGTACCATACATATGCTGTTAAACGGTTACCAGACGTAATTGTTGCTTGTGCATCAAAAACACCTGCAGTGCGTGAACCGATAAAGTCAGATGATACAACTTCAGTAGAGTTTGTATAACCAATTTGACCTTGGAGATTAGAGTTAATAGAAATTTGACGAATATATTCGTTCACTTCATCACGATCAACTTCTTTATCTAAAGTCAGGTTAAGGATTGCTAAAGACACGTTAGGTGTTGGTACACGTACAGAGTTACCAGTTAATTTGCCTTTAAGCGCTGGAAGTGCTTTAGCAACTGCTTTAGCAGCACCCGTTTCAGTGATCACCATATTCAATGTTGCAGCACGGCCACGACGGTCAGCTTTATGATAGTTGTCGATCAAGTTTTGGTCGTTCGTGAACGAGTGAACTGTTTCAACGTGACCATTAATCACTGTATATTTGTCATGAAGTACTTTCAACGTCGGTGTGATCGCGTTAGTAGTACAGCTTGCAGCAGAGATGATTGTGTCTTCATCAAGAATGTCAGCTTGGTTTACACCAAACACAACGTTCTTCATGTCACCTTTACCAGGTGCAGTTAAGATTACACGTGCAGCGCCTGGGCATTTAAGGTGCTGAGCAAGACCTTCAGCATCACGCCATTTACCAGTGTTATCAATCACCAATGCATTTTCGATACCATATGCAGTGTAATCCACTTCTGATGGGTTCGATGCATAAATCACTTTGATGAATTGACCATTCGCAATAATTGCTTCGTTCTCTTCATCTACAGAAATCGTACCTGCAAATGGACCATGAATAGAGTCACGACGAAGTAAAGAAGCACGTTTCTCTAAATCACCATCAGATGATTTACGAACAACAATCGCTTTAAGGTTTAGACCACGACCAAGACCAGACTGACCAATCATAAGACGTGCAAGGATACGACCAATACGACCAAAACCATAAAGCACAACATCTTTATGCTCAACAGATGCAGCATTTCCTTGTAGTGATTTAACAGCGTCAGCAACGAATGCATCTACATCGCCACCTTTTGCTTTAAATTCTACAGCAAGTTTGCCTAAATCGATTTCAGCTGTGCCGATATTTTGTACCTTAACCAATGCTTCAAGGATTGGGAAAGTATCTACAGCAGAAAGTTCAACGTCTAAAACACGTGTACGACGGTGAGCTTTAAGAATTTGGATAACCGAGCGGTTAATTAAAGAGCGACCGTATACTGTAGCTACGATGTTTTTTTCACGGTATAACTGACCAACAAGGGCAATCATACGTTCCGCGAGTTCTTCACGGTTTTTCCAGCGACCTTGGTGCTCTGCATGTAGGGCAACGATAGTGTCTTTGCTCACAGATACGTCCTCTAATTAATTGTAAATCTAAGCATAAATTTCAAAACCCCATAATTGTAAAGGAATTAACTCAGAGTTGAAATGAAAACTCGGTTTATTTTTTACTAAAGCAATTTTCTCTTTGTAAAAAATATATTTTAGCCATTGAATTACAATATAATTTTTTGGGTAAATGATTTCATTTAAATATCAAATACTGATCATTAAGCCTACAAATCCAATTTCGTCACTGAGTTGCAGTCAGTTCAACTAAATAAAGGGGAAGCCGAAATATCCTGACTCAACATCATATTTAAATCTTCTAAATTAAAATCTTCTAAGTTTTCTGGGAGTTTGACCAATACTGGAAGCTTAGTTAAACCATTTTGCCCCGAGGGGAATGCATAATGTCGCTCAAACTCACTTGTAGCTGAAAAACTTTCAAATTCAATAAATACACTATATTTACGGTAGTTCTTAGGCACACTTAAAATATCTAGATAAGCCTGCTTCTTGATTTTCACCATGGCCAATGAAGTTTGTTGAAGTTCTTTTTCTAACTTTTCTCCAGCCACCATTCTTTTTAAAAATGAGCCTTGAACTTCAGCATAATCTCGTTTCAAACGCATCGTATGAGACAGCATTTCTCGGTAATCTTGAATATGTTGGCTTAAATCTTCTTGTAATGCATTTAACGGTTTCTTGGAGCGCTCATGCATGACTCCACGCTCATACATATTCAATGGTACAAATATTTCATCTTTACGCTTTTCAAGTAGTTTTAAATAGGCTAACAACTTGTATTCAAACAATTGGACTGAGGAATTAAAAAATAATGAAGGCTGTTGTTTAAAATCTTTATAATTCGCCAGAATATCTGAAAATATGCGATGCACACTTTTAAACAGATGCTCATATTCTTCAATATGTGATAAATGCTGTTCTAAAGCCACCACGAGAGGTTGTAGCAATTCGACAGTCAATGCTTGCTCAATCTTCCGTAAATGCTGTTTGGCTACAAAATCACTATTACTTCCAGCCATCCCTAAATTTTGTGTCAAAAGCGGTAATATCTTCTGTTCAGCAACATCTTCAAATTCTTGCACAATTTGAATGACATCTTTATGGACTTGATGCTGAATAGTAACCATCATCTGCACGTGTTCCATAAACTGTTTGATATACCCCTCTTCATTGTAACGGCGCATATCCAAAACCAACCCATTGAGATAAATTTGCTGGTTGTATTCCATTCGATCTTCAAATAAAAAACGACGGATCGAAAATGGATTTTGTTCAAACTGACTGGTTGGTGCGATGACGAATAGAAATTCAGAGGTTTTAACAATATCAAAGTGTCGAATGGACTGTTCTTTCAGCAACCATTGTGCAAAAAAAGGATGCTCCATGATCGATGAGTTTCTAGGTAGAAGGGGTTTAAACCAATACCCCAATAATTGTTGCTTAATAAATACCTCTATCATAAAGCTCTTAATCTGAGCTGAAGTTAACTGACGAGCTCCAACTGGTGTTTCAAGATTTAATTCACGAATTAACTTAGCAACATCTTGCAAAAAAACCCGACGCATTAACATTTTTTCGCGTTGTAATTTTAAATTGTCCTCAACAGCAATTAGGTCAATTTGATACAGCGCATTTTCTAAATAGTCTGCCACTTGTACGCAAGCCGTCATCTCCTTCAACCATTGGATAGATTGACATAACTTTGCTGCAATGGAGCGCATTCTTTCACTAGAAAAACTATGCTTTAAAATTCCCAGCGACGTCGTGACTTTATATTCGAATGTGTTATTCACACGATTCCAAAATATATCTTTAGGTTTGAGAATTTGACGATCAATTTCTTCGCGAACGTCACTATCTGAATGTTGAAATATACGCTCTAAGAGTCTTTGCCAGTTTAAATCCAGACTAGGCTCCATCTGTAATAATGCTGCTCTTGTTTGGTACTGAATCATGATTGTTAAATTAGAATTATTATTGATTTAACAAATTTACCACATTTTTATGTTTTAGTTAATTATGTCACAAATATTTTTAAAGAATAAGTAATTATTCTTATCATTCAGTCAAAAACTCTTATGTACAACTCATGCTTATGTAATGATATGAAACTTAGTGCTCATCTTTTTTGGCTAGACGCGATTGTAGTTTCTTATGTTGATATTGAAGTAACTTTTCAGTTCTTCTTTGACGATAGAGATAAATTGTACCTTCCAAAATAAGGAGCAATACAGCAAACCAAATTGGAATATAAGTCAACCATTCTCCTGCTTCCACGCGTTCACCCATTGCTATTGATGCTCCTGCCAACAAAATCGGCTCTAAATAACTCAATAACCCAAAAATCACAAATGGAAGATATCTGCTCGCCAATATGTAACTTCCAAGCCCTAAGGCACTTAAGCAACCTAGACCTAGTACGGCTAAAATGAGATATTTAAACTCAATGATCAGGGGCAATGTGTTTGAATAAAAAAATGCTAGAAAAACAGCAACTGGAATAACCAGCAATAAATCCCACCAGAATCCACCTAAATGATCTGTTCCAAATTTTCTTCTTAAAAAAAAGTAGATCGGATAAGCCACAGCAACATACATGGTTTCCCATGCCACAGTACCGATGCGCCAGATTTCATGGCTAACACCAAGAATTGCAAAAAACACTGCTGCAATTTGCCACTTTGAGAGCTTTTCTTTGTAAAGAACGCAACCAAAGAGAACCATCACCAGAGGCAACAAAAAATATCCTAAAGAAACCTCAAGCCCCCGACCATTGATTGGCCCCCACAAAAATAACCAGAGTTGAGTTGTACACAAAAATGAACTGATCAAGAGCCAAATTAAAATAGATGGTTGTTTGCAAATTTTATTATAAATTTCTCGAACATATTTTAGATCACCCGACCACCACATAAACAGCGTTAAGAAAGGTAACGTGGCTAACATTCGCCAAGCAAAGGTTTGCTCGCTGTCTAGTGGTCTAAGAAAATACGTATAAAAATATAGCACCCCAAATGTCACTGATGCCATAACTGACAATGCTATACCTTTTAACATATCTGAACCTAAATTTTACCAAACGATATTATAGCTAGAATTCGTAGCAATAGATGTTGATGCATAAAAAAACCACGCCTTAGCGTGGTTCTGATCATTTTCAACATTATTTTGTTGAACCAGGTGCTTGACCCGTTTGCTTTGTACGTATCACATCGCTTAAGTCATAACCAACGGATTTAGCATAATCAAGATACTCATTCACAACTGCTTGATCAGGATTATGCGTGCGAGAAAGCACCCACATATACTTACGTTTAGGCTCACCCACAAGTACAGTTTGATAATCCTCATCCAGTTTCAGCACCCAATAATCGCCACGACCAACTGGTAACCATCGAATAGCACTCGGCAAGAAACTAACTTTCAATTTTGTATTAAATGGCTGATTTTGTACAAATGCCTCACCCACTGACTGAGTAACTTTACCGTCAGCAGTAAAACAACGGTTATCAACATTGACATTACCATTTTCATTTAATGTATATGTCGCAGTTACATCACGATCACACTTGTTTTGGAAATAAAGTGGCTTACGTGCTACTTCATACCAAACACCTAAGTATTTATCGAGTTCAACTTTTTCAACAGTATTGAGTGGCTTGTCCTGAGCATAAACCATCGTTGCTGCCCCTAAACCAACCAATAAGGCACCACCCAATACAATCTTGCTAACATTGAAACCAGCAGATGGGAGACTCTTGATCATCTAAATAACCCCTATTTATTGAATTTGTTTGTGAGTATTCATTTACTCTTCAACAATAACGGTTATTTTTCGGCTTAATGTTACGTTATGTGATGATTTTACAGTGTTTTCTGTAAATTAAATCACTGAATTAACTGTGCTTTTAAACGCACGATCTCATCACGGAAACGCGCTGCTTGCTCAAACTGAAGCTCTTTCGAAGCTTTGAGCATTTCCTTCTCTAATTTAGCCAAATGTTTTGCCAATAGTTTTGGATCGGAAACTATATGGCGCTCATCCGCACTTAATGCACGTGCTTGTCCCGATACACTCTCATCAATTGACTCATCATCATACTCTTCACCAGTATCAATTTCTTTGATGACTTGGCGGACTGCTGAACGCGGAGTGATGCCATGTTCTAAGTTAAAATTAATTTGTTTGGTACGGCGACGCTCCGTTTCATCAATTGCTTTTTGCATTGAATCCGTAATCCGATCTGCATATAAAATAGCCTTTCCTTCAACATTTCGAGCAGCACGACCAATGGTTTGGATAAGTGAACGTTCTGAGCGTAAAAAGCCTTCTTTGTCGGCATCTAAAATTGCGACTAAAGATACCTCTGGCATGTCTAAACCTTCACGGAGTAAGTTAATTCCAATCAATGCATCGTAGACACCTGTTCGTAATTCATGAATGATCTTCACACGTTCAACAGTATCGATATCAGAGTGCAGATAAGCCACTTTGATCCCGTACTCTTTTAAATATGACGTCAAATCTTCAGCCATGCGTTTGGTTAACGTTGTGACCAAGACACGTTCATTTTTATCTTTACGTTGATTAATCTCCGAAAGGACATCGTCCACCTGAGTCAATACTGGACGAATCTCAATAACGGGGTCAATCAAACCTGTTGGACGCACCACCTGCTCGGCAATTTGTTCTGATTTTTCTAATTCATAATTGGCAGGCGTCGCACTGACATAAATTGTAGTAGGAATAATACGTTCCCACTCTTCAAACTTCATTGGTCGATTATCCAATGCACTTGGCAAGCGGAAACCATAATTCACTAGATTTTCTTTACGTGATCGATCGCCTTTATACATCGCACCAATTTGAGGAACCGTAACATGCGATTCATCAATAATAAGTAATGCATCCTCAGGCAGGTAGTCGAAAAGCGTTGGCGGGGCCTCTCCAGCTGGTCGACCTGATAAATGTCTCGAGTAATTCTCAATACCATTGGTATAACCAAGCTGTTGCATCATCTCAAGGTCATATCGAGTACGCTGTTCAATACGTTGAGCTTCAAGCAATTTATCTTCAGCTCTGAAATATGCCAAGCGCTCTTTGAGTTCTTCACGAATCGTTTCGATGGCACGCTGCAAGTTATCTTTAGGCGTCACATAGTGACTTTTTGGATAAATCGTAATTCGTGGGACTTTACGAATCATTTTTCCAGTCAAGGGATCAAACCAGCGGATCGAATCCACTTCATCATCAAATAGCTCAATCCGCACTGCATTTTGTTCTGACTCTGCGGGGAAAATATCAAGAATTTCTCCACGAATTCGATAAGTACCTCGTAAAAATTCGAGTTCATTACGCGTATATTGCATTTCTACCAATCGACGAATCAACTCATCACGGCTGACTCGATCACCTGTCACAATATGTAAGAGCATATTCATATATGCGTTAGGATCACCTAAACCATAAATGGCGGACACCGAAGCAACGATAATGGCATCCTTACGCTCAAGCAAAGCACGCGTTGCGGACAACCGCATCTGATCGATGTGATCATTAATAGCAGAATCCTTTTCAATAAAAGTATCAGATGACGGTACGTATGCTTCTGGCTGATAGTAATCGTAATAACTTACAAAATACTCAACAGCATTATGTGGAAAAAAAGCTTTAAATTCTCCATAGAGTTGAGCCGCAAGGGTTTTGTTGTGTGCCATTACAATAGTAGGACGTTGTAATTGCATAATCACATTCGCCATCGTATAGGTCTTACCAGAGCCTGTTACCCCTAATAACAATTGATCCTTAAAACCTTGTTCTACTCCTTTAACAAGTTTCTCAATCGCTTGAGGTTGATCACCTGCAGGCTCGTAATTAGTTACTAATTCAAATGGACGACTGTCACTCACTCGATAATTCTCGCTATACAGATGATGAAAATATGCAATAACACTGGTAATGCATGGCTTGCTTGCTCAAATCTTTATGATTTACTCATCTGATGATGAGGGTGAAAACCATAAATTCAATCAATTTTACTTGACCCTTACAGCAATCAATTGCACCATGAACTTAAATTGCATGTTGATGAAAAAAACTATGACTTACCAATATCACGATGAAACGATTATCAACAGTTTAAATGAAGATACAGTATTTGTATTTGGTAGTAATTTAGCAGGCACGCATGCAGGTGGTGCTGCAAAAATTGCACTTCAACATTTCGGTGCGATTAAAGGTGCTGGCCGCGGCTGGGCTGGACAGAGCTATGCAATACCCACCATGAATGAGCATTTGCAACAAATGCCTCTATCTCAGATTGAACACTACATCAATGATTTTAAGATCTATACAAAAAACCACCCCAAGATTAAGTATTTTATTACAGCCGTTGGTTGTGGTGTAGCAGGTTACAAAGTTGCTGAAATAGCCCCCATGTTCAAAGGTATATCAAAAAATGTGATTTTCCCGATTTCGTTTAAACCTTTCGTTGAACGAACCTTTCCTAAATTAAACCAACCTTTATTACATGCCATTTTTTCTTCTGAACTGCTGTTCGCGGATTCTTTAGAAACGGCATTTGAGCAACTTAATTTAAATGAATCTGAAAAGAAACTAGCCAATATTTTGATCGAAACGCCGATGTTCCCCGTGGACAGTAATGGACGTGAACGCATATTTGAAATCGAAGATATCCTCTATCATCTAAAAGATCAAACCTTCCAATATGAACCGAAGTCCGATCGTGCATTCATGATGGGTGGTGTGGTATTGGCTTTACTTGAACTCTACCAAATTAATGAACAAGATTTTGTTGATGTTTGGCAAGGGCTTAAGTCAATTTCTGCGCCAAAACCTGAGCATCGAGCAAAAAAATCAGTTTAATAAGATGTTGATTTTATAAGATTCATTCACTTATATTGTATAAATGAATGAATTTTAAACACCAAGGCTCGCATCTATGGATCATTTAGATCTGACCATCTTTGATTTATCTCCAATTGCGATGTGGCTACAAGACTTCAGCGGTGTTAAACAAATTTTCGAACAATGGACTGCTGAAGGTATTGAAGATATTGAAGCATATTTAATGGAGGATCACAGTCGTCTCCACCTTTGCTTGAGTACGATTCATACCTTACGTGTTAACCAAAGTACGCTTAAACTGTATGAAGCAAAAAACTTAGAAGAAATTTTAGAAAGTTTTCAGAAGTTCCTTCATCCTGAAGTCAGCACTTTCCAAATCCAATTTTTTGTATCACTTTGGAAGAATACTGAACATCATATTCCAGTGATCAATTATACGACCAATGGAAAGCGTTTAGATGTTCAATTACGCGGTATGAAATTAAAAGGTTATGAGGATAATTGGAAATGCCTACTCATGACCACCGAAGATATTTCCCAATATCAAAAAGCACGTCATTTTGCCGAATCTTTATTTACTTATAATCCAACAGCACTATGGATCATGGATTTTAGCCAAATTAAAAAAAGATTTGAGCTGCTCCGTTTGCAAAACATTGAGAATTTAGACCAACACATTCATCAACATCCAGAATTTGTTGTGGAATGCTTTGAGCAAATAAATTTCATTGATGTCAATGAAGCGGCGCTCAAACTTTTTGCTGTGAAAGATAAATCTCAATTTTTACATCATTCTCATGATTTATTTGATATTAAACGTTTGGAAAATTTTAAAAGCCAGTTACTACAATTGTGGAATCATGAAGAATATCAACAGCGAGAAAGTAGTTTCTACAACGCGAATGGAGAACAAATCTTCGTTTTAGAACAATTAAATATTTTTCCACATAATTTAGATGATTGGGCGGTGATACAAGTCGCCCTTACAGATATCACTGAGCGAAAAAAATTAGAAAATCACTTACATTATTTGGGTCAACATGACATTTTAACTGATTTACATAACAGAACTTATTTTAATGAAGAAATTGAACGGATTGAGCAACTTGATCTCTATCCAGTGTCTTGTATTTACATTGACATGAACGGTTTAAAAATCATCAATGATCAGTTCGGACATGATGTCGGTGATCAGTATCTAAAAAACTTTGCCGAAATTCTTCAATTTGTCACTCACAAAAAAGATTTTTCAATTTCTAGAATAGGTGGCGATGAATTTGTATTATTGATGCCTCATGCCGATGTTGAGCAAGTTAAAATCCTTGTTCATGATCTTGAAACTCAAATACATCAACATAATCTAGATCACCCTCATCTTTCTATCAGCGTTTCACTCGGACATGCTACAAGACTTAAAGGCGAAACCTTAGAAGATATGTTACGCCGTGCAGATAAATGCATGTATATTAACAAGCATCATTTTTATCAAAATAAAAATCTAACGAATTGAGCTTAGGATTTAGCTCAACGTTAGCTTAGCTTAAAAAAGTGTCTTAAATCACGTAAATAATAAAAAAATTTGAATTTTATATCAAAATAATTTAGTGCTATATTATCCACAATTTATTGTTTTAAAAGAAAAGTTCAAGGATAGTTATGGAGATACTTGATTCATCAATTTTTGATTTATCTCCTATCCCAATGTGGTTGGAAGATTTTAGTGCCATTCAAACCATCTTTAACCAATGGCGTAGTGATGGGGTTACTGATTTAGCTTTACATCTTCAGCAAAATCCATATCTTGTGACTTTATGCGCACATCAAATTAAGATTGTTAAAGTAAATCAAAAAACACTCGATCTTTTTGAAGCACAAAGCCTTAAACATCTCACTCAAAATTTAAGCACCATTTTCCAACATCAAATGTTTGATGCACATGTAGCGGAATTAGTTGCACTTTGGAAGGGTGAATTAGAGTTTACAAGTACAACCACTAATTTCACCTTGAGTGGTCAACCCTTAGACATAAAACTGCGAGCTGTCGTTTTACCTGGTTCAGAACAAAGTTTAGACCGTATTTTGCTTACTACAGAAGATATTAGTGGTTATATGCAAGCTCGGCGTTTAGAAGAAAAAAATCGTCGATTAGCTGAAGCAAGATTTAGTTATTCACCCACATCATTATGGGTTGAAGACTTTAGTCGCATTAAATTAAGACTCGATCATCTTAAATCAATTGGTATTGATGATTTCAGAACTTTTTTAGATGTGCATCAAGATTTCGTACAACAATGCATTGAAGACATTGTATTACTAGACGTCAATCAAGCAACATTGGATTTATTCAAGGCATCGACGAAATCTGATTTATTTCAAAATCTAAAAAAGGTTTTCTCAAAAGAAATGCATCAAACTTTTAAGGAACAATTGATCGAACTATGGAATGGGAAAATTCATCATAGTCGTGAAGCAATCAACTACGCTTTAGATGGTTCAATTCGCTATGTTCTACTTCAATTCACTGTGTTTCCAGGTTATGAAGAAGATTGGGGACTTGTACAACTTGCCCTAACGGACATTACAGCGCGAAAAAAAGCTGAGAGCTATTTAGAATATTTAGGTAAACACGACGTTTTAACAAAACTCAAAAATCGCTTGTTCTACACTGAAGAAATCCATCGATTGGAACGCGCACTTATTCGTCCAGTTTCTGCAATTTTTCTAGATATGAATGGCCTTAAACCGATTAATGATCACTTTGGTCATGATGCAGGTGATGAGATTTTACGCAGAATGGGTAATATCTTAAGTAGAACGATTCACAATACCAGTTATACAGCCTCTCGAATTGGAGGTGATGAATTTGTTATCCTGATGCAAGGTGCAAATGAAACTACCGTTCAGTCGACGATTTTGACCATTCAAGAATTATTGAATATCGATAATCAATATTATTCTAACCATATCATCAGTGCATCAATGGGATTTGCTACAAGCCTTGAGAATGAAACAATTGAGGATATGTTAAAGCGTGCAGATCAATCCATGTATGATCATAAGAGACAATACTACAAATATTTATCAAATAAAAATCAATAATTTATAATATTTTTTTTATTTTTAGATCATACATTTTATTTGTTCTTAAAACACCAGTACTTGCACTGGTGTTTTTTTAAAAAAATCAATCTTATTCAGCTCTCATATAAGCTTTACTATATTTTTCATTAAATTATGACAAAAAATTCATGTTCTTGTCTAACAAAAGCAATTGATTTTAAATTAATAAAATGTGATCCTCATCACACTTTAATCACTAACAATGATTAAAAACACTTTATTTTTATAAGAGACTATAACAATGGCTTTGTTCAATTATAAATCATTCGATTACTTACCTAACTTTAAATTAAGTTCAGTTCTCTCAATTCCAGCTCAACTCGTTGGTAATGGTCTAATCGCTGCCACCAATGCTGTAAATACTGTTCTTGATGTAGTTTCTCCTATTGGTTTAGCAGGTAATGCTTTACTTGGCAAACCTTTCGAAGCAGTGCACGAACTTGGTGATAAAATTATTGATGCAGCTTCAGATGCAGTGAATTCAGTGGGTAAAGCACTTGGTGCAACCATCGAACCGAATGACACTCATCATAAAAATGAGTGGGAAGACAAAGAACTCAGCTTAGATAACATTTTAAGCCTTCCTGGGGATTTAATTGGAAACACCATTATCGGTGCAACCAATATTGCCAATGATATTCTTGATGCTGCTGCACCGATTGCTATTGCAGGAAATGCGCTTATCCCTGGTTTTGATGTTGTTCATAAAGCAGGTGATACGATTATTGATGCTGTCTCTGATGTGGCTCATGACATTGGCTCAGCGATTGGCGGGACAATTGAACCTAAAGATACTCATTATGATAATGAATGGTCTCAAGAGCTTCCATCAGCTACTGAAAACCTAAAATCAATTGTGAATACAGTTGCAAATCAAGTTGAAAATGCACTTGAACCTATTTTCGATTATGTTCCTGATTTCAAATTTAGCTCAGTACTTTCTATTCCAGCTCAGTTACTAGGTAATGGTTTAGTCACGACAGCAAATTTAGTCAATACAGTTTTAGATGTGGCTTCGCCTATTGGCCTAGCAGGTAATGCTCTACTTGGTAAACCATTTGAAGTTGTTCATGAGTTAGGTGACCGCATTATCGATGCAGCATCGAATTTACTCAGTGGTGCTGGTGAGGCCCTCGGCTCAAATGTAGAAGCAAAAGATACACACCACAAAAATGAATGGAAAGATGGCGAACTTAGCCTTGATTCAATTTTAAAAATTCCAAGTGAGCTGGTTGGTAATTTGATTATCGGCAAAGATGGCATCGTGAATGATTTATTAGATAGCGTTGCGCCATTGGTTAAAGTTGGTGATAAATTCATTCCTGGTTTCGAAGAAATTCATAAAGCCGGTGATGCAATCATTGATCAAATTTCAGACATTATCGTAAATATTGGTAAGGATATTGGTGCCACTCTTCCACCTTCAGACTCACATTTTGATCGAGAATGGGGGCAACCAAAACAACCAGATCAATCTAATCCATCAGATGACGGTCGTCCTAAATTCTACAAAATTGACAATCAATTCAGTTACCGCGTAAGTGAATCTGCATTTAAACAAGTTCAAGAACTATATAACAAGTTTATCTCAACTGGTTCTTTACAAGGTAAAAATTTCTGGCGCCCTATTTATACCGTGATCAAAGAAGATTTAGCATCAAATGACGCAGTTGATCAGGGTACTAAAAACTGGTTAAAAGTTGCTGAAGCTGTTGCAATAGCTGATCCTCAGAGCTTCCTTTATCAATATGTTCGCTTAGGAACAGGTAAATCACTCGCAGATAAAGGCATCTATATTACGGATGAACAATTCTGGCAAGCATCAAATGTATTGATCAAAACTTTAGCTGACAATTTCTTGAATGGCGTTAAAAATGCTGATGGCGAGACTGTTGTTCCAGCAGGATATTTACCAAGCTCTGATGGTAAGTTTGGATTGGTACTTATGGATGCAACTCAAGCTCTTGAAAACTTGGGTGGCGAGCTAGGTGATTGGACAGGTATCACACCATTAAGTATTCTTGATCACTATTTAGGTGTGGATACTTCACAATTGAACGGTGGTGATAGCCGTCCGTTTACTTGGTATTTAGAGCTATTAGGTGATGTGGTTAAAGCGAACTTAAAAGCTGGTGCGAGTATCTTTGATGTTGTGAATCAAATCGTGACTGAGGGCTTAAACTTCGTTGGACAATTCATCAAAGGTGAAATATTTGATGATGGCTTCTCTTCACGTGATCAACTTGTAAATACATTGACTCAACTTGCTTACGCATATGCAGGTGATTTAGCTGGTTCTGTAGCAGTAGCGACAAACTTATTTAACCCTAACACCAACATTATTACCACTTACTCAGTTTTCGGACGTACCTTAAACGGTAAAGATGGTAATGACATCATTAAAGGCGGTGTCGGCAACGATACGCTTGTAGGTGGTAAAGGTGATGACTTGCTCTTTGGTGGTTGGGGCAATGACATTCTAAAAGGTGGTGAAGGCATCAATGTCCTCGTAGGTGGTCGTGGTGACGATACCTATTATGTACAATCAAAATATGACTTCGTACTTGAACACAACTATGAAGGTACAGACACTGTCATTAGTTCTGCAGATCAGTATCAATTAACCGAAAATATTGAAAACCTTACGCTGATCAATCCAATCAAAGAACTTTTGATTGCTGGATCAGAAATTCAACAAAGTGGTACGGGTAACCAATCTGACAACATTATCACAGGTAGCAAATTCGTAAATAACGAACTAAAAGGCCTCGCTGGAGATGACACCTTAATCGCAAACGGGGGTCTAATTAACATCTTAAATGGTGGTATTGGTAACGACAAATTGTATGGCGATCTTGGTAACGAGACATACTATTTTGATCAAGGCTTTGGAATAGATACAATCTATGAAAAAGGTGGTCAAGATACCATTCAATTTGGTGCTGGTATCTCAATTGATGATTTACTCGTTCAAGACTCTGGGAATGATCGTATCATCAAACTTAAAGATTCTGCTGATCAAATCACTATTAAAGATTGGGCTAAAGGTGAAGCACATCAAGTTGAATCAATCGTATTTAAAGACGGTTCTACATTCAACTTACTGACTCTAGATCAAAACTTAAGTTACGTGTAATTCTTCCCTGCAAAAAAATAGGTGCTTAAAGCACCTATTTTTTATCTTTTACCCATCGAGCGACGTGTACCACGTGGCGGCATCCATGTGCGATCAGCATAGCGCTGAGGCTTTGGACGTAGAACTTCGATTTCTTCATCAGCTTGCTTTGCGTCATTCACTTGCTTGATAGGAAATGGAAGATTCACTACAGGCTTCTTTTTGGGAGAATTTTCCGAACTCATTTGAGACTACTCATTTCAATCTAACGCTATTGTACGGAAATTTGTTTTTTTATGCGACCCACGTTGTTTAATGTGGATATGTATCATTGCATTAAAATTCGGTGAATTTCGTGATTTTTTGCTAATTTGCCTAGATATTGGACGACTAAAACATTCAATTTAAGCTAAGATAGTGTGCTTTTTATTTTTTAATCCCTATAAGAAGGAATACTGCCGTGGACGTACGTCTCTCTGATCGTGTCAATGCCATCAAACCGTCCCCAACGCTTGCTGTGACCAATAAAGCTGCAGAACTTAAAGCTGCTGGTAAAAACGTTATTGGCTTAGGTGCAGGTGAACCGGATTTCGATACACCACAACACATCAAAGATGCAGCAATTGCAGCGATTAACAACGGTTTCACTAAATACACCGCAGTTGACGGTACGCCAGGTCTTAAAAAAGCAATTATCGCTAAATTAAAACGTGATAATAACCTTGATTATGCTGCTAACCAGATTCTCGTTTCTTGTGGCGGTAAGCAATCATTCTTTAACCTTGCGCTTGCATTGTTAAATAAAGGCGATGAAGTAATCATCCCTGCTCCATTCTGGGTAAGCTATCCAGATATGGTGATCATCGCAGAAGGTGTGCCAGTTATTGTTAAATGTGGTGAAGAACAACGTTTCAAAATCACACCAGCTCAATTAGAAGCTGCAATTACTGATAAAACTCGCCTAGTTGTTTTAAACAGCCCATCTAACCCAACAGGTATGATTTATACCAAAGAAGAATTAGAAGCATTAGCTGAAGTTCTTCGTAAATATCCTGAAGTATATGTTGCTTCTGATGATATGTACGAACCAATTCGTTGGGACGACGAGTTTTATAACATTGCTACAGTTGCACCAGATCTTTACGATCGCGTAATCGTTCTCAACGGTGTATCTAAAGCATATGCAATGACAGGTTGGCGTATCGGCTATGCAGCAGGTCCTGCTAAATTAATCGGCGCAATGAAGAAAATTCAATCACAATCTACTTCTAACCCAACTTCAATTTCGCAAGTTGCGGCAGAAGCTGCATTGAATGGTCCTCAAGATGTACTTAAACCAATGATTGAAGCTTTCAAACGCCGTCATGATTTGGTTGTTAATGGCTTGAATGATATCAAAGGCATTACATGCTTACCTGCTGACGGTGCATTCTATGCTTATGCAAACATTCGTCCATTGATCCGTGCAAAAGGTTTAAAATCTTGCACAGAATTCTCTGCATGGTTATTGGAAGAAACTGGTGTTGCGGTTGTTCCTGGTGATGCATTCGGTTTAGGCGGTTATATGCGTATTTCATATGCAACAGCAGATGAAGTATTGGTTGATGCGCTTGCACGTATCAAAAAAGCAGCTGACTCAATCGAAGGCGTAGATGCAGCAATTGCTTCTATCGCAGCTGAAAAATAATCTGATAAATTAATCAGATCAAAAAACCCGCGATTTTCGCGGGTTTTTTTTATTAAATCTAAACCCCTTCATGCACCTACATAACCCAATACGCAACATAAAACCTTTTGGTTAATACGCTCTCTCACTGAAGCGAAAAAAGTGTGCTTTTAGGATTGGATAAACGTCGGAGGTTTTTTTAAAGCTATCCAAACATGATCCATCAGTGATCCAAATAGAATATTGAAATTTAAACACTATTCATAGTATCGATAGCTCATTCTGAAAGATCATATTTATCACTGAAAAATCCCATTTATAGATATGCTTTGCACCATCATATAGAAGTTGGAACTGATCTAAGTAACCATAATATGGGATTTAATTAATGAAAAATAAGTTCTAGAAACACCAATTCACCCTACTAAAGAAGATAAAATGACACAGGCTAACTTGGACTATATTAAAAAAAAATCAATTCACTCAACAATTTCAGATTTGACTTGTGAAAATTTGCCTAAACTGCAAGCTGTTTATTAAACAAATGCTTTGAAGGACGAGAACAACTTAGGCATTCAACATAATATTTAAGTGGTGACTTTAATAAAATCTCACTCACCGCATTCGATTCATTTAACCAAGCAAGCGATTTATTCGTGCCAAGAATGGCATTCCCTTTTATGGAGTAGATATAGACTTTATTTACGTTAGGTGTTAAGTCATTTGCTGCCAAATATTGTTCAAGCGTGAATGATTGATCTTGATCAACAGACCATTTTTCAGAAAACCACAGCTGTAATAACTCACCCAAAACCAGATGATGTTTTTTAAAAGGAAATACATCAATTACCGCGCCCTCTACTTCAATGAAATAAGAACTAGGCGAATTCAAGATAGACAGGTAATTTTGTTTATAGAATTCAAGATTAGAAAAGATCTGAGAAATGGTAAGCGTATTCATTCGCTTTCTCCTATTTTAGCCATTTAGTGCTGGCAAGTTGGTATAAATCCACACTGCTTAAAACTCTGTTTCAAGCGCTCTGTTGTTAAATAAATCTAACAAGCTCATTCTAAATTGGCAAGTAAATTTAAAAAAAACATTTTATTTGAGCAAATAAACAACATGCGGCTCAAAAGTGACAATTGTATGGCAATTTACACTTGACCCAATCTTAAATCCCCTTATAATCGCATTCAGATTCTCCAATAGCTCAGTCGGTAGAGCGACGGACTGTTAATCCGCAGGTCCCTGGTTCGAGCCCAGGTTGGAGAGCCAAATACTAAAAAGCCCAAGCATTTAAGACTTGGGCTTTTTTTTATGTCAAAAAAATCCCCCACTTGGGAGGATTTTCTCAACCATATTTTAAGCTGCTTTTGCTGGAACTCCACTGTGAAAACGGAAGGTTTCATCAGGTGTTAAGATGAGTTGCTTTTCAACTTCACGAATGTGCTCTATACGACTTTGAATATCCTCCTCAGGATCTTTCAATTTCGCAGTTTTAGCCACATCCAGAGCTAGAGCCAAATAATCCTCATAATGGCGTGATTCAGATTTTAGTAAGTAGCGATAATAGCGCCCTAATTCCTCATCGACTCTAGGCGCTAATGCATAAAAACGTTCACATGAGCGTGCTTCCACAAACGCACCAATAATTAAAACATCAATTAGCGCTTCTGGTTCATACGTCCGAATTTCTTTGCGTAAGCCACCCGCATAACGCCCAGCACTTAAACCGACCCATTGCTGCCCGCGCTTGTTCATAAACTCTAAAACCTGCTCATAATGCAGCATTTCCTCACGCACTAATTGAGCGAGCTTAACTTGTAAATCTACAAAAAAGCTGTATCTAAACATGAGATTCATGGCTGTACTGGCTGCTTTCTTTTCACAGTTCGCATGATCTTGCATCAAAATATCAAGATTATTTACAGCCTCATCTAACCAAGCTTGTGGAGTTTCGCAACCAAGGAAGCTTATGACAGGCTTCATTAATTCATCATAATCAATATTTGACATAGTACTCATCAATCTTATCGTGCAGCTTTGATTGCTGCTTTCATATCTTGAACTGCTTGCGTAAGTCCTTTGAAAACAGCATCGGCAATCAGAGAATGTCCAATATTCAATTCGTGTATTTGAGGAATTGCTGCAATAGGAGCAACATTGTCAAGATTAAGTCCATGCCCAGCATTTACGACCAAACCTTTAGCAGCAGCGTATTCTGTTCCACGGATAATACGTTGTAACTCTACCTGCTGTGCTTCTTCTGTTTCAGCATCTGCATAAGCACCTGTATGAATCTCAATAGTTGGCGCACCACAGGCAATTGCAGCATCAATTTGTTCAATATCAGCATCGATAAATAACGATACATCACATCCAATCGCTGCTAATTCCTGTGTAGCAGACTTAACAGCCTCAAAATTACCAACAACATCTAAGCCACCTTCGGTCGTGACTTCTTGACGCTTTTCAGGCACAAAACACACGTGATGCGGCTTTATTTCTTTAGCAAATGCCACCATCTCATCTGTCACTGCCATTTCAA
Source organism: Acinetobacter sp. 25-47-122 (assembly GCF_056779695.1). Taxonomy (NCBI): domain Bacteria; kingdom Pseudomonadati; phylum Pseudomonadota; class Gammaproteobacteria; order Moraxellales; family Moraxellaceae; genus Acinetobacter; species Acinetobacter sp. 25-47-122. Next base: position 38,881 of record NZ_JBWYIJ010000013.1, on the reverse strand, counting down.
GGTTCATGCGTGTTTTAAGTACAGGGCGCATGCGACGGACATCATCATCATGAATATGACGACGATCCTCACGTAAATGTAATGTAATGCCTTCAGCCCCTGCCTCTTCACAAATTAGTGCTGCCTGTACTGGATCCGGGTAGCGTGTGCCTCGAGCCTGTCTTAGAGTTGCAACATGATCAATGTTCACACCAAGCAATGCAGCCATAACATTTTCCTAATTTGATTTTGATTGAGCGTTTTGAATCCACAATTGACGACTTTTTAGTGGGCGATCACCCAATAATGAAGTAATCATTTGACGATATAATTTATTCAACAATTGTAACTGTTCAGCGTTGAAATCTGTACCATTTTCATAATTTATCATGCTGCGAATTTGCTCACCTGTCAGTGTAGCGGCACTTGAATACTGAACTGGTATGAAGCCTTCGTTTAATTGAAATTGATATTTTTGTGAAGTTAAAATTTCATTTTGGTGTGCATCTATCGAGTAATCAATCGCATAACCAAGCTCTTCTAGAAGTACGTATTCAAATTGACGAAGAATTTGCTTCAAGAATTCGTTAGGATTTGAATGTTGAGCTAATTTTTGTAAACTTTCTAATGTCTTGTGGTACTGTGCAAAAGTATCTGGCATTGCCTCTTCTAATGGACATAATCTCAATAAGATTTCATTTAAATAAAATCCTGAAAAGAATGCATCTCCATGAAAAAAAATAGGATGATTAACAATTTCTAATTTTGTGAAATTTTTTAATTCAGACTTACCTGTCGCTTGGAGTGCGATAGGCTGATATTGCGGTGGTGGAGGTTGTCTTAGTATGCCGTCAACTCGTCCATACTCTTCAGTGAATAAATGGACAACATGACTCCGCTCTCGATACTTTCGATGATGGATTAAGTATCCATGCAAAAGTTCATTTCGCATCGACTAATCTTATTATTTATCTTTTTTTAGTTCTTTTTCATCATCGTCATCACCATCGGGAATAACAGCCCCAACTACTGCTGCAGTACCTTTGACGACTCCTTTGGTGGTTTTATACGCAACTTTTACAGGAACTGTGACAACTTTATGAATGCAACCTTGTAAAACCAAAGCACATACAATTATCGCAACCATCTTCATCATCATCATCATCAGCTCCTATAACCGTTTAATCCTTAGATATCACTATATCCTAGGCTTTTTAATGCACGCTCATCATCAGACCAACCGCCTTTGACTTTAACCCAAAGGGTGAGCATGATCTTTTCTTCGAACATTTTTTCCATATCAGCACGTGCATCCATACCAATTTTTTTCAACTTTGATCCTTTTTCACCGATGACAATGGCTTTTTGCCCAGGGCGATCAACAAAAATCGTAGCATCAATATAGGTACAAGCAGGCTTCATACGACCAGTTTTCTCATTTAAAGTCGCTTCTTCTGTTTTAAACGATTCAATTTGAACCGTTAAATCATATGGAAGCTCTTCACCCAGTTGACGCATGATTTTTTCACGAATAATTTCAGAAGCTAAGAAGCGCTCAGAACGATCTGTGAGTTGATCTAGTGCATACAATGGTGGTTGAAACGGTAAGTATTTTTCGATCGTATCACGAAGATGATCAAGGTTAGCGCCACGCAATGCCGATACTGGAACGATCTCAGCAAAATTCATTAATTTAGTACGCTCTTGAATTAATGGTAATGCCTGATTTTTATTCTCAAATGTATCCAATTTATTAATGACCAAGATGACAGGCATTTCGGCATTTTTGAGCTTCTCAAGGACTAATTCATCATTTTGAGTCCATTTGTCAGCGTCTACAACAAACAGTACAAGATTTACATCACGCAAGGCTGAATGAGCTGCACGATTCATCATTTTATTGATAGCACGGACTTCTTTCTTATGCATTCCAGGGGTGTCAACAAATACTGCCTGAGATTTCTCACGCGTATCAATGCCCACAATCTTGTGTCGAGTTGTTTGAGGCTTACGAGACGTAATCGAAAGCTTCTGACCCAAAATATGGTTCATTAATGTAGATTTACCTACATTCGGACGACCTACAATTGCTACAAAGCCACTTTTGTAGTCTGAGGGAATTGTAGTACCTTGAGAACTAAAAAATTGATTGATTAAATCATTGCCGCTGTCTTGCGACTCGTGATCAGCATCGATGTGATCGGAATGAGTAGTCATGAAGACTTTTGCTCCAAAAATTTTAAAATTTCCGCCGCTACTGCTTGCTCAGCAAAACGACGACTTGAACCCTCACCCATACATTTTGGCAAGCCTTCAACCATACATTCCACTTTAAAATGTTGGTTTGGTGCATCACCCTGAATATCAACAACCTCATACACTGGGAGAGGTTTTTTACGAGCTTGAAGATACTCTTGTAAACGGGACTTAGGATCTTTCAATTGATCTGTTGGTTCAATATGATCTAAATAAGGTTCATACCATTTCAACACAATTGATTCTAACAACTTTAAATCTTGGCTATCAGTATAGATTGCACCAATAATCGCTTCGACTGTGTCAGCGAGTATCGACTCTCTATGATGACCACCAGATTTTAATTCACCAGTACTGAGTATTAAACTCTGACTAAGTTTCAAATCTGTTGCAATTTTGCCTAACGCTTCTTGTCGAACCAAAGTAGCTCGCATACGCGTCAGACGACCTTCGTTTTCATGTGGATAAGCATGATAAAGGTAATTGGCAATAATCATACCTAACAATGAATCGCCTAGAAACTCTAGGCGTTCATAGTTATGTTTATGGCTAACCGATCGGTGTGTCAATGCAAGTTGAAGTAATTCAATTTTCTTAAACTGATAACCGATGCGACTCAGTAAGCGAGAATCACTTACTTTGAACTGACCTTTGATCAAAACTTTTCTCGAATGTGAGGACTAAATCAATATTAAATAAGAATGGCTTTCTTACTTCATATTTCTTTGTCACTTGTAAACCTTGTTTAGATTTGACAGTCGCAATATCTTTGAACTCAATGTCACGGATATTGTTCATGCTAAATTTCTGCCCCATTGTTGAAGCAAACTGTTGTGGTGTTGTCGCCTTTGAGCTGATTGCAACTTGTTCTTCAATCAATTGATTGATTAGTCGGTCATCCCAATAAGGCTGCCACAATGCTACGAGCACTTTAAGTCCAAATGCCGCAACAATTACCCCTAATAAAATCGCTGTATACGATGCACCGCGTTGAGTGTTACGCATTTTTTATTATCCATATATTTGAAGATTACTGAATTTGACCATTACGACTGAATGATGGCAATTTCAAACCAGCTTCTTTATGCATCCATACATAAATTGCTTGTCCTGTTAAATTTGCCTCAGGTACGAATCCCCAGATTCGACTATCAGCACTCTGATCACGGTTGTCACCCATGGCAAAATAATATCCTTTCGGAACAGTTACTTCCCAGCTTTGACCATTTGTTCTCACAAAGCGATCATTCGCAGTGGCAACATAAGGAAGATCTTGTTTGGTTTGTGCATAATTGAAATGCGCAATAATCGGGTTTTGACCTTCCAAATTACGAACCAAATACTTATGATCACCTAAAGTTTCATAATGATAAATTGAATTTGGCGTGTCTGAAACATCTTTTACACGATTAAATTCAGCCGATTCCGTTACAACTTTTTCACCATTGATGGTTAATTGATTATTCTCAAAAACGATATGATCACCAGGTAAACCAATAATACGCTTAATATAGCTAATTGATGGGTTTGGTGGATATCTAAATACCGCCACATCACCACGTTCAGGCTCATTGACATTCAAGACTTTGGTGTTGCTAATCGGTAAACGAACACCATATTGATATTTGTTCACCAAGATATAATCACCCGTTTCCAATGCCGGAACCATGGATTCAGAAGGAATATTATAAGGTTCAAAGAAGAATGAACGCAGCACTAACACAACTGCAAGTACAGGCCAAAAATCATATGCCCATGTAATAATGAAATTTTCATTCCCTTTTCCTTTGGTTGCTCTTTGTTTGAGCACCAATTTATCCAGCAACCATAATCCAAAAAAGATTAGGGTTGCAGGTACGAGAATGAGGTTAAAATCAAAATCCATGGGATATTCCTTGTTGTTATCGCTCTACTTTTAACACAGCTAAGAAAGCTTCTTGTGGGATTTCTACACTACCCACCTGCTTCATACGTTTCTTACCTTCTTTCTGTTTAGCGAGAAGTTTCTTCTTACGTGAAACGTCACCACCATAACATTTTGCCAATACGTTCTTACGCATTGCTTTTACTGTTGAACGAGCGATAATTTGAGCACCAATCGCAGCTTGAATCGCCACATCAAACATTTGACGAGGAATCAAATCTTTCATTTTTTCTACAAGTGCAATACCACGATGACGCGCATCTTGACGGTGACAAATCATTGCCAATGCATCAACTTTTTCACCGTTGATCAAGACATCTACTTTTACAAGAGAAGAAGACTCAAAACGGACGAAGTTGTAATCTAATGATGCAAAACCACGTGAACATGATTTCAATTTATCGAAGAAATCCATCACGACTTCAGCCATTGGTATCTCAAATGTAATGGCTACTTGATTTGCCATAAATTTCATGTCTTTTTGAACACCGCGTCGTTCAACGCACAACGTCATTACATTACCAAGATATTCTTGTGGCACAAGGATATTACATTCTGCGATCGGCTCACGAAGGTCTTCTACAGTAGATCCATCTGGCATTTTTGATGGACTGTCGATATAAACTGTCTCACCACTCTTCATAACAGCTTCGTAAATTACAGTCGGTGCCGATGAAATCAGGTCTAGATCATATTCACGCTCTAAACGCTCTTGAACAATCTCCATGTGCAGCATACCCAAGAAACCGCAACGGAAACCAAATCCTAATGCATCTGAACTTTCAGGTTCAAAGAATAATGCTGAATCGTTAATTTGCAGTTTTTGTAATGCTTCACGGAAAGGTTCAAATTCACTCGAATCAATTGGAAATAAACCAGCGTATACCTGTGGTTTAACTTTTTTGAATCCAGGTAAAGTTTCTACTTCTGGCGTTGTAGCAAGTGTAATCGTATCTCCAACTGGCGCACCAAAAATATCCTTGATACCAGCAATCACAAAGCCAACTTCACCTGCTTCTAAAATATCAGTTTCTGTATGTTTAGGATTGAAAATACCGACAGAGGTAATGATGTGCGTTTGACCTGTTGATTTCATCAACATTTTATCGCCTTTACGCACCCGACCTTGCTTAATACGAACTAAGGATACAACACCTAAATAGTTGTCAAACCATGAGTCAATAATTAAAGCTTGAAGCGGCGCTTCACGGTCACCCGTCGGAGCAGGAATGGTATTCACAAGTGTTTCTAAAACACCTTCGATTCCTAATCCAGTTTTAGCTGAACACGTAGGTGCTTCAGTTGCTTCAATTCCGATAATGTCTTCAATTTCTTGAATAACACGCTCTGGTTCAGCTTGAGGTAAATCAATTTTATTAAGTACTGGAAGAACCTCAAGACCTTGCTCAATAGCTGTATAACAGTTTGCAACTGACTGAGCTTCAACACCCTGAGCTGCGTCAACAACTAAAAGTGCACCTTCACAAGCAGCAAGCGAGCGCGAAACTTCATATGAGAAGTCAACGTGCCCAGGTGTATCAATAAAGTTCAGTTGATATTCTTCGCCATTTGGGTGTGTATAATAAAGCGTCACAGATGCAGCTTTAATGGTAATCCCGCGCTCACGCTCAAGCTCCATTGAGTCTAGAACTTGCGCTTGCATTTCGCGATCTTGCAAACCACCACAGGTCTGAATAAAACGGTCAGCTAAAGTTGACTTCCCGTGATCAATGTGAGCAATGATCGAAAAGTTACGTATATTTTTGATATTTACGGATTTTTTAGCTTGCGCCATGGGTTACCTTGAACAATAAATTGCGCTATGCATGAAATAAAAACTACATAGCAAAAGCTGTTTAACAAATTGCGGACGATTATAGCAGATGGATTTTTCAAAGTATTCATAATAATGAACACCATGTGGTGAAATATTTAATTCGTTCGACTCAAGCAATTCTTTAGTTAGCGGGTAAAGAATAATCTTGAGTGAAATCCAAAGGATTTACTACCTCAGAAATAGGCTGATAAGCTTGAGTAAATGTTGGCGATAATCGTTTAGGTCTGCCTGTCGCAATCTCTACACAGGCCCATTTGGTATTTCCCACAAATAATAATGATTGGTCTGAAGGTCTAAAAAAAGCGTACTGACGGAATGAATACATCGCATTCAAATCATTAAGCCAAGTTCTTAAAATAATTTCATCATTTTCAAAACACGCCTTTCTGTAATTCATGTGATGCTCAACTGCAACCATGGCATGTTTGAGTTCTAGATATTGCTCAACCCCTAAACCCAGTTGTTCAATATGTGCTGTTGCAACATCTTGCATCCATTTTACATACACCACATTATTCACATGACCTAAAATATCAATGTCTTGTGCTGTTGCTTTTATTTTAAGGTCAAAGATTGTACTCACTGTATTCCCTTGTATTGCGTATTCATCATCAACATTCGAAAAGAGTTTAATATAATTTTAGGGTTAAATAAAAAAGACCTTGCTATCGCAAGGCCTTTTATTCAATTCATGTTTACTTGATTCTCAATCCGATCATGGCATTTCGCCCTTCACGGATGATACCCACTCGTGCAACTGTATTCGTTTTAAGATTAGCCACCGCTTCCACAAAATCTTGTGTTGTACTTACATTCTTACCATTAATCGAGGTGATCACATCACCAGCCATAATACGAGATTGTGCCGCCAAACCTCCGCGTACAACCTCTTGAATGTAGACACCACCTTTAACACCAAGACGTGTTTTTTCAACAGGTGCAAGTTCGCGAATCGCAACACCTAGTGTAGGTCCGCGTTTTTTGGCTTCACTTACATTTTGCGCTTGTGCTGGTGTTTCATCTGGTGCTGATGCAAGTGTTGCTGAAATCGTACGTACACGTTCATCGCGCAAGATTTCTAGCTGAATTTTTTGATTTGGCTGTGTTCTATTTAAGTAATTTAATAGCTCACTCGTTCTTGAAATTGCAGTTCCGTTGTACTTCAAAATAATATCATTTTGCTTTAAGCCAGCGCGCTCTGCTGGGGAATTTGGCGCAATTTCTGTGATTAAAGCACCTTCAGGTTTTGGTAGTTTATAAGCTTCTGCGAGGTTACGATCAATCTCTTGTAAATGAATACCAAGATATGAGCGAGTAACTTTACCATTTTTCTTTAATTGATCCGCCACATCCATGGCTACATCGATTGGAATGGAGAACGACAATCCCATATATCCGCCAGTACCACTGAAAATACGAGAGTTCACACCAATCACTTGACCTTGTTGATTAAACAATGGTCCCCCAGAGTTACCAGGGTTTAATGCGACATCGGTTTGAATAAACGGAACTGATCTTTCACCCAACATATTTCTTGATTTGGCACTGACAATCCCTGCAGATGCCGAGTACTCAAAACCAAACGGTGAGCCAATGGCGAGAACAGGTTCCCCAACTCTTAATTGGTCGATATTCCCCGTTGAAAGTGCTGGGTAGTTCGTACCTTCAACTTTAAGTAATGCCACATCAGTACGTTCATCACTACCAATAACTTTGGCATCAATCTCGCGACGATCATTTAACATGATGGTGATTTGTGAAGCATTTTCTACAACATGATGGTTGGTAATCAGGTAACCATCACGGCTAATAAAAAATGCACTTCCAAAACCCGTTTTCTCTTGAGGAGCTTGGCGCTGCGGAATAATAATTTGGTTGCCGAAGAATCGTTTCAGTAGTTCAGGTACTTGTTGTTGAAGAATTTCTTCTTGTGTCATTTTCTTAACAACATTCACGCTGACGACACCCGGACTTACTCGCTCTACAAGATTTGAAAAGTCAACAGTAGCCGCCGCTTGAGTTTGCACTGCCGCAGTAAAGACTGCAGCAAAAAGTCCTGATGCTATAACGCGATTTTTCATGTTAAGTGAACTCTCATTTATGATTCTTGGATAAAATAATTTTTAGCACAATCAAAATTCTCTGTGCGTAAATAAATGTTTCTATATTAATAGAAAACAATACTTTACTTAAAATATGATTAAAAACTAATAGTTCAAGTGCATAAAAAAAAAATTGATCAATCAAACTCTTGAATTTTGCTTTGAAAAAGAGCCATATTAACGCACTTTTAAAATTCAGTTTGCGAATGGAAATGCCGAAAAATACAAGTACGCATCAATTTGATGTGATTATTGTGGGCAGTGGCGGTGCGGGTTTAAGTCTAGCACTCTCATTACCTGATCATTTTAATATCGCAGTGTTAGCAAAATCTCATTTGAAAGATGCCAGCACGTATTATGCACAAGGCGGCGTTGCAGCTGTTCTTGATGAGGCTGATTCTATTCAACAACATATTGATGACACGCTCATTGCAGGTGCCTATCTCTGTGAAAAACAAGCTGTTCAACACACGGTTGAAGGGGGAAAACCCTCTGTTGATTTTTTACTGAAACAAGGTGTTAAATTCACACTAGATGATGAAGATAACTTACATCTCACACGTGAAGGTGGGCATTCTCAGCGCCGCATTATTCATTCTGCCGATGCAACAGGGAAAGCTATTTCAACCACTTTAGTTGAACGGGCACAAGAAAAAAACAATATTCACATCTTTGAAAATTACATTGCGATTGACCTCATTACAGCGCATAAGCTGGGGCATTTGAATCAGGAAAATCGTGCTTTAGGCTTATATGCTTTAGATGAGCAAACCGAGCAAGTGCATACTTTCTTAGCACCATTTACTGCACTGGCATGTGGCGGTGCCATGAAAGCATATTTATATACCTCTAACCCTGATATCGCTACAGGCGATGGTATTGCAATGGCATATCGTGCTGGATGCCGCGTCGCCAATATGGAATTTAATCAATTCCACCCAACCTGTTTATATCACCCTCAAGCACGTTCCTTCTTAATTACTGAAGCAATGCGTGGTGAAGGCGCTTATCTTCGTTTACCTGACGGCGAACGCTTCATGCTTCGTTTCGATGAACGTGCAGAGTTAGCACCACGTGATATTGTAGCTCGAGCTATCGACTACGAAATTAAACGATTGGGTATACGACATGTATGGCTAGATATTACCCACAAAACCCCTGAGTTCATTAAAGAGCACTTCCCTACGTTGTATGCTCGCCTACTCGAGCTGGGTATTGATATTACCAAAGATATGATCCCAGTTGTGCCAGCAGCGCACTACACCTGTGGTGGTGTCGTAGTCGATGAACATAGTCAAACGGACATTCAAGGTCTATATGCGATTGGTGAGACGTCTTATACAGGTTTACACGGCGCTAACCGTATGGCAAGTAACTCACTTTTAGAATGTTTTGTATATGGTATGAGTGCAGCAAAGCATATTCAAGATCAACATCAAAATATTATAGATCACTATGAAGTCCCTGAATGGGATGCTTCTCAAGTCATGAATCCTGATGAAGACGTTGTCATTTTACAAAACTGGGATGAGTTACGTCAGACCATGTGGAACTATGTAGGTATTGTACGAACGACCAAACGTTTAGAACGTGCATTACACCGCGTTGAAATGCTGAAACATGAAATCACCGAATATTATCAAGATTATCATGTCAGTAAAAATCTAATTGAGCTTCGTAACCTTGTGCTCGTTTCTGAAATGATTATTCGTTGTGCGATGCAAAGAAAAGAATCACGCGGATTACATTACACTTTGGACTATCCTGAGCCTTCGCAAGAATTACGAAAAACCGTACTCACCCCACCAAATTTTGAAGTGGAAACACCTTTAGTTGAGGTTTAAGTTCAAATTAAAAAAAGCGAGTTCATACTCGCTTTTTTATGCCCTTTTGGGAGGAATTGAGTAAGTTCCAGTAACGTGAGCTATCGGCTCATCATTCCCAACAGAGTACAAGTAAACCTCTCCGACAACTAGAGTTTTGCCAACTTTCATTAATTTACAAACACCCTTGATGTCACAACCACCTTTCGGTTTTTTAAGAAAGTTTATATTCATATTGGTCGTCACTGTAAGACCTACAATACCAATTTCTCCGAGTATTGCGATATACAATCCATAATCGGCTGCTGTCATCATAGTCGGACCTGAAACTGTCCCTCCAGGTCTTAAATCATTTTCATCAACATGATAAATGACTGTAGCACCACGTGGCTCTACTGACATTATTTCACATTTTTGGAGACTTTGTGGAAATTCGGTTTGTAGGAATTTGAGTATTTCTTCTTTATTACTGATCATATTGAGTCTAATCGTTCTTCCATAAACAATGACTCAATATAAATCATATTTGCATCTTTTAATTAGCATTTATGCTCAGCTTTCCATGAACTAATTCGTTCAATTGCATCATTAAATACTTGCTCAGGACTTTGTGTTGCATCAATACGCTTAACACGATTCGGCTCTAACTGCTGCAATTCAGCAAATCCTGCACGTACTTTTTCAAAAAAAGCTGCTTTTTCTTGTTCAAACCGATCCAATGCTCCACGCGCTCGTGCTCGTTGCATCCCGAGTTCTGTCGGTGCATCCAACCAAAATGTCAGGTCTGGCATTTTTAGGACAAAGTTTTGGTTTAAAAGTGCTAATTTTTCACGACTTAACCCACGACCTGCACACTGATACGCGAAACTGCTGTCACAAAAACGGTCGCATAACACAATCGAACCATTTTCAAGTGCAGGTATTATGACTTGTTGCAAATGTTGCGCTCGAGCTGCGTACATCAATAATAGTTCAGTATCATTACTCATTCTTTCTTCATGATTCACCGTCAGAAGTACGGAACGAATTTGCTCAGCGAGCGGAGTACCACCTGGTTCACGAGTTAGAACAACTTGCTTTGATTGCTCAAGGAAGTAGTCACGAATTTTATGGATCAATGTCGTTTTACCAACACCTTCTGTGCCTTCAAAGCTAATAAACACGTCTATTTTACCCCTTATTTTTTAGATCGAATCACAGCAAGATATTCTTGAACAGCGCGATTATGGTCATCTAGATTGGTACTGAATTTGTGACCTCCATTTCCAGTCGCCACAAAATAAATATAGTCAGAATGATCTGGATGCATTGCCGCTTCGATCGCTTTATCACTTGGTAATGCGATCGGTGTTGGTGGCAATCCGTAAATCGTATATGTGTTATATGGTGTCGGCGTTCTTAAATCTTTACGGGTAATGTTGCCCGTATATTCATCACCCATACCATAAATTACGGTTGGATCAGTTTGTAAACGCATACCTATTTTTAATCGACGAACGAATACGCCCGAGACTTTATCTAACTCATGATCAACATTGGTTTCTTTCTCAATAATTGATGCCATGATGAGCGCTTCATATTTATTTTTATAAGGCAAATCAGAAGCTCGATTTTCCCAGGCTTTATCTAGTGCCTTCATCTGATGTTGATACAAATCAGTTAAAATTTTACGATCTGTTTCACCCTTCGCAAAAAAATAAGTATTAGGCGCAAATAAACCTTCTGGATGTGAAAATGGAATATTCAATTCCTTTAATATTTCTGCATCACTCAAATGAACCAGCTCTTTCGTCACCAATTCATCATTTTTGAGTGCATTTTTTAACTGCTTAAATGTTGTACCCTCAATGACCAAAATTCGATTCAGTTGTGCATTTTCAGAATTCGAAATCATGTCTAGAACTTGACGGACACTCATTCCCTCTTTAACTTCATAGACTCCAGCTTTCATGCTGTCATGAATCATGAATCGTTGATAAATCTTTAAAATAATGGGAAATGAAACTTGTTTATTTTGAGCTAAACGATCAATAAATTGTGAGTAAGTATCACCATGATTAATCGCGAGCATTTGCTTTTTACCTTCTACAGGATAATCCTTCCATAGACTTGCAGATAGAATCATGGTTGCAAGCAACATTAGGCCTGCAATAATGAATAAAAGCGCTTTAGGTTTAAAGGATGTCTTGCTGTTCTTTTTCTTTGTTGATTTCTGAGGAGAGGACATAAGCTTTAAATCTGATTAAGTTGAAGGTGGTGAAAAAGATCAATACACGCTTGTGTATCTAATCGACGATCATCAAGGCAAGAGGCGATTTTCATTGGGTGGAGCGCATTACAATAAAATACACTTTGAATGTGAAGAAGTTCATTCAAATCAATTACTCTTTTTTGGAACGTTATACAATAATGATTCATACGCTCCAAAATTTCAGCACGCATCACCCCATGAACGCCATTATAACGAAGTTCAGGGCAAATCCACGTATCATTCAATCGTATAAAGCAGTTGCTGCTGATTCCTTCAACAATATAGCCTTGCACATCTGTAACTAAGGCTTCTTGAAAACCCTTCTCATCGGCTTCCTGCTTTAGTAACACTTGTTCTAACCGATTCAGTGATTTAATTCCCACCAATTGTGGCATGGTTAAACCCATCGCTCGCTCAAGTAAACCACTCACAATGACTTCATAGTGATGATCAGTCACGTTTTGCGGATAATAATACAACCAAAGATCTGCTGAATGATGAGGTAAACTGTATCCTCGTTGCCCCTCACCTCGACTCAGTACAATTTTAATGGTCCCGTTTAATTGATCATACTTTTGCTGTAAATACTGGATAGACTCAGAAATATAGTCAAGATTAGCTTGAAGTGACAATCGCTCAATGGCGGTATTCAATCTTTTTAAATGACGTTCAAATAATTCAATTTTATTATTTCGAATTCTCGCCGTGGTAAAACAGCCATCTCCATAATGGAAGCCTCGATCAAAAATAGATATTGCATCCATTGGCTTGGCATTTTTTAAACAGATCATTTCAAGCAACCTCATTCCGTTCTCATAGTGTAAAAAGTCACTCACAAAATGAATAGCTGTTTTGATCATAACTTTTTCATTTCTTCTTATTTTTTTATTTTAAAAAATTTCCCTATGCTCAAATCATCAAAAAACGACAAACACATGGGATAATGATGCGTTCTTTTAAAATTGGGGTCATTGCGGCTTTACTTTCAGTCACTTCTGTTTCCACACTCGCAAAAGATTTTTTAAATGTTTCATATGATCCAACTCGCGAACTCTATGACAACTTTAATAAAGAGTTTGGAGCATATTGGAAAAAGCAGACTGGTCAAGATTTGAATTTTAAACAATCTCATGGTGGATCTGGTAAACAAGCGCGTGCTGTCATTGATGGCCTAGATGCAGACGTTGTGACTCTCGCACTCGCAGCAGATATTGATGCCATTGCTGAAAAAACCAATTTATTACCAAAAGACTGGCAGAAAAAATTCCCACAGAACTCTACACCCTATACCTCAACCATCGTGTTTTTAGTCAAAAAAGGCAATCCCAAAGGGATCAAAGACTGGGGAGACTTGATTAAAAATGATGTTGGAATTATTACGCCAAACCCTAAGACATCAGGTGGTGCACGTTGGAATTACTTAGCAGCATGGGCTTGGGCAAAACACCAACCCGGCGGTAACGATGCTAAAGCACAAGAATTTGTACGACAAATTTATAAAAATACTAAAGTGCTAGACTCTGGTGCACGTGGTGCCACAACAACTTTTGCAGAGCGTGGCATTGGAGATGTACTCCTGGCTTGGGAGAATGAAGCGCATTTAGCACTTCGTGAACAACCTGGAAAATTTGAAATCATTACACCAACACTTTCCATTCTTGCTGAGCCCCCTGTAGCAATTGTTGAGAAAAATGCGCAAAAAGATGGCAACCTCAATGTCGCAAAAGCTTATTTGAATTATCTGTATTCTCCAGCTGGTCAAACCATTGCGGCCAAAAACTTTTATCGACCACGAAATGCAACGGTACTTTCAAAATATCAATCCGTGTTTAAACCTTTGAAATTAGTCACGATTTATAAAGAGTTTGGAGGTTGGACAAAAGTCCAAAAACAACATTTTGATAATGGCGGGATATTCGATCAAATTGTCAAAGCAAACAGTAATAAATAAAATTAAGATTTAAGCTTTAACTTATGACGTGCCGATCATATTCATGATCGGCATTTTTTTAATAACACATATAAATCTTTTTTTTTCATATAAAATTCATTTTTAATTATTTTTTATGCATAAAGATTAGATTTATTCTAGCGCCATGTAACAGAATATTTTCTTTTGAGGTTGCCATGCGCTTTTCAACTAAATTAAAACTTAGGGTTCTCGCAGCTTTTGTTTCGGCTGCTTCGCTTAGTGCTTCCGCTAAAGATTTATTAAACGTCTCTTACGATCCTACTCGTGAACTCTACGTAGAAGTAAATAAAGAATTTGGTGCGTATTGGAAATCTCGGACTGGGCAAAACGTCAACTTTCGTCAGTCACATGGCGGTTCAGGTAAACAAGCGCGTGCAGTCATTGATGGTTTAAATGCAGATGTCGTGACTCTCGCACTCGCAGCTGACATTGATGCGATTGCTGAAAAAACCAATTTATTACCAAAAGATTGGCAGAAAAAATTCCCACATAATTCCACACCCTACACTTCCACAATCGTTTTCCTCGTCAAAAAAGGAAATCCAAAAAATATTAAAGACTGGGGTGATTTAGTAAAACCGGGTGTGGACATTATTACACCAAACCCTAAGACGTCAGGTGGCGCACGTTGGAATTATTTAGCGGCTTGGGCATGGGCTAAACACCAACCAGGTGGAAATGACGCCAAAGCACAACAATTTGTTCAACAAATTTATAAACAAACCAAGGTCTTAGATTCTGGCGCTCGTGGCTCAACTACAACTTTTGCTGAACGCGGTATTGGCGATGTTTTGCTTGCTTGGGAAAATGAAGCTCATTTAGCACTGCGTGAACAACCAGGTAAATTTGAAATTGTGACGCCAACACTTTCTATACTTGCTGAACCATCTGTAGCGATCGTTGAAAAAAATGCAGAAAAATCAGGCAATAAATATTTGGCGCAAGGTTATTTGAATTTCCTTTACTCACCTAAGGGACAACATATTGCCGCGAAGAATTTCTATCGTCCGCGTAATCAAGCTGTATTAAAACTATATTCATCAACATTTAAGCCATTGAAATTGGTCACAATTGATCAAGAGTTTGGTGGCTGGGCGAAAGTACAAAAAGCTCATTTTGAGAATAATGGTATTTTTGACCAAATTACCAAAGCCAATAACACAAAAAAATAATCAGTGGAGCATGACATGATACATACACTCATTGTACCCGGCGTCGGCGGAAGTGATGAAAATCATTGGCAATCATGGTTGCAACGTCAAGTCATGCCATGCTCACGTGTTCAACAAGATGATTGGAACTTTCCCTTACTTTCAGATTGGATTAATCGTTTTGTAGAAAAAATTTCGCAGATAGATGCACCCGTACAGATTGTTGCACATAGTTTTGGCTGTTTAACGTCAGTCGCTGCTCTGCATCAGCACCCAGAAATAGCACAGAAAGTTAAACAACTGGTTTTAGTTGCACCAGCCAATCCAAGTCGTTTTGGTGAAAATGGTTTTGCTCGTTTGAGTTTGACTGATTATAGTTTTTACTTTCATCAAATTAAGATTAGCGTTCCCACAAAAATGCTCATCAGTGAAAATGATCCGTGGTTAGGTTTTGAGGATGCAAAAAAATTAGCAAAATCATGGGGTGTAAAACCGATTAACTTAGGTCAAGTCGGTCATATTAATGTTGATTCAGGATTTGGACCATTTCCAGAGATCTTCGATTTTATGATTCATGAAAAGCTGTCGAACTATATCAATAGTATTGATAATGGCAAGTTGTATTACAAATTTGCAATTTAAAGTTCGCCACTTATTCTTGATAAATTTTTCAATTCAATTGCTTATTGATTTCGGTAAGCTTTTTCTCTCATTTGAGGAGTAGTCATGTCGCAGCGATCCCGAGTGCTGCCAGGATTTGGTCTATCTCTAGGCTTTACCCTAGCGTATTTATCTTTAATTGTGCTCATACCCTTGTCGGCTGTTTTTATTAAGTCTTTAGGTATTGGCTGGGAAGGTTTATGGGAGATTTTAAGTTCTGAGCGTATCTTAAAATCATTACAACTAAGTTTCAGTGCTGCACTCATTGCTGCCTTCATTAATGTTGTATTTGGCTTATTACTCGCTTGGTGTCTCGTGCGCTATAGTTTTCCTGGTAAACGAATTGTTGATGCATTGGTTGATTTACCCTTTGCGTTACCAACAGCTGTTGCTGGGATTGCATTAACATCTTTATATGCTCCGACAGGCTGGATTGGTCAATATCTTGAACCCTTAGGAATTAAAGTCGCTTATAGTCCTATTGGGATTACATTAGCGCTGATATTTATTGGCTTACCTTTTGTGGTTCGTACAGTACAACCTGTACTAAGTGACTTAGAGACTGAACTTGAAGAAGCAGCGTCAGCCTTGGGTGCAAATCGACTACAAATTGTAACCAAAGTGATTTTACCAATTCTTTTCCCTGCTTTAATCACAGGATTTGCTCTCGCATTTGCCCGTGGTGTGGGTGAATATGGTTCAGTTATCTTTATTGCAGGTAACCAACCCTTCGAAACTGAAATTGCGCCATTAATGATTATTTCTCGATTGGAAGAATATGACTATGCAGGTGCAACGACAATCGCCGTTGTTATGCTCCTTATTTCATTCGCTATCTTGTTCTTGATTAACTTGTTACAAGCATGGGCGAGTCGTCGCACAGGGAGAACTGCACAATGAGTTTGAATACAAATAGCAATGCTTTAGCGGAAAAATTGCAATCTCGTGATGCGACGCGAGAACCGACTTGGGTTCGTTATACACTCATTGTCGTTGCCATGATTTTCTTCCTCAGTTGCTTAATCCTGCCTTTGATTTTAGTTTTTGTTGAAGCATTCAAACAGGGTATCGGCGTTTATGCGCAAGCTTTAGTTCATCCAGACACGTTGTCGGCTGTAAAGCTCACCTTACTAACAGCTGCAATTGCTGTACCGCTCAACGTAGTATTTGGTGTGGCGGCGGCTTGGTCTGTTGCGAAATTTAATTTCCGTGGTAAATCCATATTAACCACGATTATTGATATGCCTTTCTCAGTATCACCTGTAATCGCAGGTTTGATGTTGGTATTGATGTTTGGTACTCAAGGTTGGTTCGGCGGATGGCTGATGGATAACGACATTAAGATTCTATATGCCGTTCCAGCAATTGTACTAGCAACCATCTTTATTACAGTTCCTTTTGTGGCACGTGAGCTCATTCCACTGATGGAAGCTCAAGGTACAGAAGAAGAGGAAGCGGCAATCGTTTTGGGTGCTTCAGGCTGGCAAACTTTTTGGAAAATCACGATTCCAAATATTAAATGGGGCTTGATATACGGGGTTATTCTTTGTAACGCACGTGCAATGGGTGAATTCGGGGCAGTCTCTGTAGTATCGGGTCATATTCGTGGAGAGACCAATACATTGCCACTGCATGTAGAGATTCTCTACAACGAATATACCTTTAGTGCAGCATTTGCTGTTTCATCCCTCTTGGCTTTATTGGCGATTGTGACATTGATTCTTAAAACATGGGTCGAAATTCGCCAAGAGAAATTAAGCAAACGTAATGAAGATTCTACAGTTTAAAGGAAGTATCCGATGAGTATTCAAGTTAAAAATATTGAAAAACACTTTGGTGCTTTCCATGCACTAAACAATATCTCCCTAGATTTTCCTGATGGTCAACTCGTGGCATTGTTAGGACCTTCAGGCTGCGGTAAAACGACTTTACTTCGCATTATTGCTGGTCTTGAATCTGCCGACAGCGGTCAAGTGATCCTTGAAGGTCAAGACTCAACAAATGTTCATGTTCGTGAACGTCAAGTCGGCTTCGTATTCCAACATTATGCTTTATTCCGTCATATGACAGTATTTGACAATATTGCTTTTGGTTTACGTGTTCGTCCACGTTCAACACGCCCTTCAGAATCTGAAATCAAAAAACGGGTTACACGACTACTTGATTTAGTTCAATTAGGATTCTTAGCAGATCGTTATCCAGCACAATTGTCAGGTGGACAGCGTCAACGTATTGCGCTTGCACGTGCGCTTGCAGTTGAACCTCGTGTACTACTTCTGGATGAGCCATTTGGCGCACTTGATGCAAAAGTTCGTAAAGAGTTACGTCGCTGGCTGAGAACTTTACATGATGAACTCCACATCACCTCGATTTTTGTAACCCACGATCAAGAAGAAGCGCTTGAAGTTGCAGATCAAATCATTGTAATGAATAAAGGTAATGTTGAACAAATTGGCTCACCTCGTGAAGTTTATGAAAAACCAGCAACGCCTTTTGTATTTGACTTCTTAGGTCAAGCCAATAAGTTCGAAGGTCATAATCAAGCGGGAATCGTACAGATCGGAAATGATCGCATTCAACTGCCTTTAGCTAAAGATGCACCTGAAGGTAAAGTGATTGCCTTCATTCGACCAGATGAGTTTCAAATTCACGCTCAACCTACAGACAATGCAATTCAAGCAACGTTCTTACGTGAAGTTTGGATTGCAGGAAAAGTGGTTGCCGAACTTCAAGGTCAAGATGGCAATCTCATCGAAATTCTACTCACTCCAGATGAAGCTAAACTGCATCAATTCCGCCCAAATCAATCGGTTTGGTTAACGACTAATACATTGCACTTATTTGCACAAGAAAACGCATAAAAATGTGTAGATGGGGCTTTTATATAGCCCCATCATTTTAAAGGTAACAAAGACTATGAACTTTCAACAATTAAGAATTATTCGAGAAACCGTCAGACAAAATTTTAATTTAACGGAAGCTTCCGCTGCCCTTTACACGTCTCAATCAGGCGTAAGTAAACATATTAAAGATTTAGAAGATGAATTAGGTGTTCAACTATTTATCCGAAAAGGTAAACGCTTATTAGGGTTAACTGAACCTGGTCAAGCTTTACTCGGTATTGTGGAGCGAATGCTGGTCGATGCAGACAATATTAAAAGATTAGCCGATGATTTTAATCGTGTAGATGAAGGTACATTAACCATCGCAACCACTCATACTCAAGCGCGATATGTATTACCACCAATTGTAAATTCATTCAAAAAATTATTTCCGAAAGTTCATTTGATTTTGCAACAAGCAAGCCCAACTGAAATCACTGAAATGTTACTTTTAGGCGATGCAGATATTGGTATTGCTACTGAGAATCTGACTACTGAAGAAAACTTAGCAAGTGTTCCTTTTTATAACTGGAAACACAGTATTATTACGCCTCAAGGTCATCCACTTACTCAAATAGCAGCGCGAGAGATTAGCTTAGAACATTTGGCAGAGTATCCGATTATTACCTATCACGGTGGTTTTACGGGACGTTCAAAGATTGATAAAGCCTTTGAAGACTCAGGACTTGATGTTGATTTAGTGATGTCTGCGCTTGATGCTGATGTAATCAAAACTTATGTGGAGTTAGGTATGGGTGTCGGGATTGTCAACGATGTAGCCTACGATACAGAACGAGATCATCGCTTAAAACAAATTGATACTGATTTATTCGGGGTGAATACCACTTGGATTGCTGTACGTAAAGGTCATTTGTTACGTGGATACGGTTACGAGTTTATTTCGCTATGTGCACCTAGTGCTGATATCAAAGCATTAAAACGTGTGGCTTATCCTGAAGATTAATAAGCTACAAATAATAAAGGTGCCTATAGCGCCTTTATTATTTGCATTAACTTGCATAAAAAAACGAGCCGAAGCTCGTTTTTTTAATTGGATCTTACCAGTGGAAGCTCACACCCACTTTACCGACTGGAAGCCACTCATATTTGTCTTTAGATTCAATTTTCGCTTCTAAAGCTTCAGCTGCATCAGCACCAGTACCAGTACCACCAACTTCAGCTAAACCTACTGAAGTAATATTTGCAGAAGGGTTACCAGTGTAATAAGCACCTACTTCACCAAATACACCGAAGTTTTTATTGATTTTAGGAGCAAAACCAAAACCTACGTATGGAGCAAAGTCATTTTTGTATGACATTTTACCATCGATGAAACCTTGACCAGATGGAGCGTTGTAATTTTTGCCATCAATCTTAACAACATCATTCGTATTGTTTAAGCGCTTAGTAACATCGTATTCATTATCGATATATGCTACACCAGCAGCCATATATAGACCTTGAGCCCATGGATTTTGACTCGCGCCCCAAGGACGAATCTCAGCATTTAAGTATGCCAAACTATTATCCATATCTAAATCGTACTTAGTACCGTCAATAGATAAATCATCAGACCAAGAGATATCACCACCGTTGTAACCTAAAGCAAGACCAACGTATGGGTTAGCAGTCCAAAGTAATGCACCACCGTAACCAGTTGTACCAACTTCAGCACGAACACCAGTAGGGATTAATTGATTAGCTTCAAATACATTACCTGTACGTACTACTTGAGTGTCCGCCATAGCGAAGCCTGAAACAGATAATGCTGTTGTAACAGCGAGTAATTTTAACACTTTCATTTTTTTCTCCTCAAAGAAATGAGTTGTTCTTTAATCATTAATGTGTTCGACTCGGAAGCATCTTAATGGAGATTTCAAAGCTGGTTAATATTCAAATTGATGCTTTTTTGTTATTTTTTGATACAATTTTGATTTAGTTGTTGTTTTATAAATAATTTGCACTTAAGTCTTTTATTAACTTTTATTAACATACTTATAAAGAATAGTCATTATTGTCGGACATTTTTTCAGGATTAATTGTAATTTTTATAATCAATTTAGTGTAAAATCTTGGAAATTTTTTTTGGAAGAGAAGATTATGTCTCAGCTTTCGTCAATCATCGAACAAGCGTTTGAAGATCGTGCAAACTTCACAGCTACAGATTGCCCTGCTGAAATTCGCCAAGCAGTCGAGGAAGCAATTGCTGGCTTAGATAATGGTTCATTACGTGTTGCTGAAAAGATTGATGGTGAATGGGTTGTTCATCAATGGTTAAAAAAAGCTGTTCTATTGTCATTCAAACTTAATGATAATAAACCAATCGAATCATGCGATCTCCAATTCTATGACAAAGTAGACACTAAATTTACAGGTTGGACTGAAGAGCAATTTAAAGCAGCTGGTGTACGTGTTGTACCGCCTGCAGTTGCACGCAAAGGTTCTTATCAAGCTAAGAATGTTGTACTTATGCCATCTTATGTCAACATTGGCGCTTATGTTGATGAAGGTACAATGGTTGATACATGGGCGACTGTAGGTTCATGTGCGCAAATTGGTAAAAATGTTCACCTTTCTGGTGGTGTTGGGATTGGCGGTGTACTTGAGCCTCTTCAAGCGAACCCTACGATCATTGAAGACAATTGTTTTATCGGTGCACGTTCTGAAATCGTTGAAGGTGTAATCGTTGAAGAAGGTTCAGTGATTTCAATGGGTGTTTACATTGGTCAATCAACTAAGATTTATGACCGTGAAACAGGCGAAATTCACTACGGCCGTGTTCCAGCAGGTTCAGTTGTTGTTTCTGGTAGCCTTCCTTCAAAATGCGGTAAATACAGCTTGTATGCTGCAATCATCGTGAAAAAAGTCGATGCTCAGACTCGTGCTAAAACAAGTTTGAACGACTTATTACGCGCTGACTAATTTTTTTAATATTTTATAGTATTTGGAGTTACACTCCACATCTCTACGGTTAGTAATAATCGTAGAGATTTTTCTTTTATATAATCTCTATTTTAGTTTGGTTTTGTCGATATGAGTAATTTGCGATCTTCCGCTATTCCTGTTTCTGATCCGTCTGCGGGGTTACGTATTACGGAGATCTTCTATTCATTACAAGGTGAAGCCAACACTTCAGGCTTACCTACAGTGTTTATACGCTTAACAGGTTGCCCACTGCGTTGTACATATTGTGATACCACCTATTCTTTTGAAGGTGGTCAACGACACTCTTTAGAGGATATTATCCAAACCACCCTTGATTTTAAGACACCTTATATTTGTGTTACTGGTGGTGAACCATTAGCCCAACCCAATGCGTTACCGCTCATGGAGCGTCTAGCAGATTTAGGTTGTGAAGTTTCCCTTGAAACGAGTGGAGCGCTAGATGTTTCAAAAGTGGATCGTAGAGTTTCTAAAGTCCTAGATTTAAAAACACCAACTTCAGGTGAAGACTCACGTAATTTAATGAGTAATTTAGACCATTTAACTCAACATGATCAGATTAAATTTGTCATATGCAATCGTGAAGATTATGAATGGTCTAAACAACAAGTGAATCAATATGAGTTGCACAAGCGTGTAAGTACAGTTTGGTTCTCACCTGCTTTTGCTGTTGAAAAAGGCGCTGCGAAGTTACCACAACTTGCGCGTGATTTAGCACAATGGATCTTAGAGGATCACTTACCAGTTCGTTTCCAGCTTCAATTACATAAGTTGCTCTGGAATGACGAAACAGGTCGTTAAAACCTAAAAAAATAGCTCAAATTAAAACAGTACAGCACTTTTCTGTACTGTAGTTTGAGACAAAATGATCTTTTAGTGTGCTGACACTTTAATGGTCGTGCCATTCAAATTAATCCCTTTCATTGAAATATCCCCAATCTTATTATTTATTGTTGATGCATCTCCAACGCCTACTCCCCATAACATTGCATTAAAACCATTTTGATCTCCGAGACGGTTTATTTTGAGTTCCAGTCCATCTGTACGTATCGAACCTGCAACATCAAAATCAAGATTATTGATGCCAAAACGCCCTGGTTGAGTATTTTTTAAATTAATAAATTCTATTCCGAATGCGCCACCACCATCATGATCGTGGACTTTGAAGCCCTCTAAACGTAAGCCATCTTTAAATATTCCATTCAGTTTTAAAAGACTGCCTTGAGGTGCTGAACCGAGCTGAATATTGGTAGAGAGATTGGATACATAAAATTTCATATTATCCATAATTTTAACGGGATCACTATAGCCTCTTCCGGTTGGACTAACTTGACCCGATTTACCCACCCAAATATCACCGGTATTAATAATAATATCTTCAGGAACAAATACACCTAAATTCAGAAAAGGCCCTGTAGTACTACTCCCTCCTTGAGCATCGATTTTTAAGGTAATACTAATATCTGCCGAACCAGAAGAAAGTGATAATGGATTCTTACTACGTCCATTCGCTGTACCGAAAATTAAGGCACCTGCTTTTGTGTTTCCTTCGTTGTAATCTGGCCCGAATCCACTGTTATCGTGCCAAATCAAATCAGCTTGAATGGGTCCACCTGGTAAAAGGCTAATCGTAATACCATCTTGTGCTGCATATGTTGACAATTCTTGATCTGAAAGCTCCTCAAATGCAAAAGAATTTGTACTGATCAACGCAGCAGTGGTTAAAATTAAAGTATTAATTTGATTCATTTTCATTCCGTAAAAATTATTTTTGTAAGTTTTAATCAAGTATTTGTTAAATTATATTTAATATTTAAACAAAAACAACAACTGTTTAAACTTTATTCGACTCAAAAGAGAGTTTTATTACATCTTGTAAAATGAATTCTAAAACGAACATTTCACTTTCTTTATAATGATCTAATTTAGTTTTGTGACTTCTGCAGATCTATATATTCAAAAAATTTATACCCCATTATTCTTTATATAATCAGTTATAATTCATTTTTTATTTACTTTAATTTTTTGGAGTTCTCCTATGCGCCCTCGTGCCATTGTATTGTTATCAGGTGGTTTAGACTCAACGACTTGCTTGGCTTGGGCGCAAGCACGCTATGAATGTATCGCTTTAAGTTTTATGTATGGTCAACGCTCAACAACTGAATTGGATGCTGCACGTAAACTGACACAACAAGCAGGCGTTGAACATCGCGTGATTAATATAGATTTGGGTAATTTAGGTGGTTCTGCATTAACTGATCATTCCATTGATGTTCCTGATCAAGAACAAGAAGGAATCCCTGTCACTTATGTTCCAGCACGTAATACGATTTTCCTGTCTTATGCACTTGCAGCAGCAGAAGTGTTTGACGCAGAAGCCATCGTAATTGGAATTAATGCGGTGGATTATTCAGGTTATCCAGATTGTCGACCAGAATTTATTGAAGCATTTGCTAATATGGCAAGATTAGCGACAAAAGTAGGTGTGGAAGGAAAACCTCTTAAATTTGAAACACCTTTACTACAATTATCCAAAGCAAATATTATTCGCTTAGGCATCGAACATGGCGTAGACTACAGTCAAACGGTGTCATGCTATCAAGCAGATGACCAAGGACGAGCTTGTGGAAAATGCGACAGCTGTCGTTTGCGTAAACAAGGTTTTGCAGATGCTGGCGTTGAAGACCCAACTCGTTATATACCGTAATAACAGGGTGCCATATATGAAAAATTTAAAATCAAACATTATTCTTTCAGCCATTGTTTCTGCTGCAGCACTTTTCGGTTCTGCTGCTCAAGCAAATGAGCCGAATAATAAAATGCAGCAAGCCTACAAAAGTACTAACGTAAAATCTGCACTGATTAATGTTTGTAAGGAAGAAACTGCTAAAGGGAATAAGCTTTCTGCTGCTGAAGTCAGCAAATATTGTACTTGTGCAATTGAAGCAGACGGCAAGCTCACTAATGCTCAAAAATGGGAAATCCAAAGTGCGATTAACCAAAAGAAAAGCCCTTCTAGTTTAGCTATCGTGAAGAAACAGAATACTGATCTTCAAGCATGCTTCGGCCCACAGTTAACGTCTAAGCTACAGTCGTTAACAGAGGAAGCAATGAAAGCAGCACAAGCTAAAAAATAATTGCAGCTTGTATAAGGTCTAAGATAGCCACCTCGTGTGGCTATTTTTTTGAATTCCCCTATAAATGTAGTGACAACTTTTGAGGAAATTATAATGTCAACGGAAACAATTAGTTTACCCAATCAAACATTCCCAACGACTACAGGTTCTGTGAATTTAACTGAGTTGAATACAGATTGGCTCATCATTTATTTTTATCCAAAAGATTCAACACCTGGGTGTACAACGCAAGCTGTTGGTTTTTCATGTTTGAAAGATCAGTTTGATGCGCTTCATACCACTATTTTCGGTGTTTCTAGAGACTCAGTAAAAGCCCATCAAAACTTCACCGAAAAGCAAGCTTTAACAATTGACTTGATTAGCGATAAAGAAGAAGTGCTTTGCCAACACTTTGATGTGATTAAAGAGAAAAATATGTATGGAAAAAAAGTGATGGGGATTGAGCGCTCAACTTTTATTTTTCATCAAGGCAAACTCGTTAAAGAATATCGTAAAGTCAAAGCTGCAGGGCATGCTGAACAAGTGCTTGAAGATTTAAAAGCTTTGCAGAACTAATGAAAAAACCCACGATTGACGTGGGTTTCATCTACTTATAATTCTTTTTGACTACAATTAGAAATCAAAGCTTACGCCAAGTTTATAGGTACGTCCTGCACCCAATGTTGTAAAGCCACTGTTAAATACACCCGCCCAATATTTTTCATCTGTGACATTGTCAATATTGGCACGGAAAGTCGTATCTACACCGCCAAGATTGGTTGTGTATTTCGCACCGATATCGAGTAACGTATAGTCAGGAAGTTCGAGCGTATTGGTATTGTTGAGATATTGGTTATCCACATAGTTAGCACGTGCATTCACACTTAAACCATCCACCGGGAGTTTATACTCAATGCCAAGCCCTGCTGTGAACTCAGGTTGACCTTCTACTGTATTTCCCGAAAGCTTAACTTTTCCACTCATACCTTTGGTATATTCAGCATCAATATAAGCCAAGTTACCCCAAACAATCACATCATCTGTGACATTGCCTGAGAATCCATACTCAAGTCCTTTCGAGGTAGTTTCACCACCATCGGTCGTAATCTGAGTCGATCCATTGATCGGGGTGGCATAATACTCTGTAATTGTACTTGGTTTTTCAATTTGATATGCAGCAAGGGTATGTAACCAAGAACCATGTTGATATTTTGCGCCCACCTCATACTGTTTAGTTTGGAATGGTGCGAATGTTTTTCCAAAATTCACATCTGTTTCCGTCGTTACAGTATTGCCTTGAGACAACCCTTCTACATAACTTGCATAAAGCGAGATATCTTCACCCCAAGGTTTCACCACGATCCCTAAACTTGGTGACACTTTATCTTCGCTATATTCAACGCCAGTCAATGGATTTTTGATGTCCATATCTTGGTAACGTGCACCTAAAATGAATTGTAATTTATTATCAAGCACGGAAATTTGATCAGTGAATGAATAACTGATGAAATCATTATCGGCCTGTTTAAATATTTCAGGCGCCTGCTCTGGCATATGACCTTCGTGGCTTGGATCGTAGAGATTGGTGACAAATGGGACAGCTGTAGATCCTTGTCCTTTATGTTTCACTGTTTCAATATTTAAGTAGTCTGCACGTAAACCAATTTTATGTTCAATTGATCCAGTATTAAATGCACCCTCTAAACCTAAGTTTGCTGAGGTATTATTTTGCTTTAATTTTACATGATAATATTGAGAGTTCGCGTCACCTGCATCATTGATTACGATCATGCGTGTACCAAAAAGATGCCCTTGATATTTTTGTTCTGCAGTACCAACGCCAGCAATGACTTTTAAATTATCTAGTAATTTATATTCACCTGACAATCCAACATATTGTGCTGATTGTTTACCATGGATATTCGGGAAAAAGTTACTACGACCGTCAGGTGCATCTAAGACTTTGCCAAGCTGTGCAAATGAAACCATCGCAGGCGAACCACCTTCACGTTTATCATCCGTCACATAAGCATCAAAATTCACTTTTGCTTTATCAGTGGTCCAATCTAATGCTAATACGGCTGAGGTACTTTCATCTTCTAGGCCATCAACAACATGTTCACCTTGTCCATAATTGGCACTTAAGCGAGCACCAAACTGTTGATCTTGACCAAAGCGGCGTGCAACATCAAAGCCAGATTTATAAAAACCTTCTTCTTCGAAATTCGCGGTGACACGGGTAAGTTCTTTGTCTGCACGTTTCGTATTTGCAACGATTACACCGCCAACGCTTCCACCCGGTGCCATCCCTGCAACAAGTGCATTCGGTCCTTTGAGCACCGTCACTGAATTGAGAATATCTGTGGTCACACGCCCCGTAGGTGCCATGCCATAAGTACCATTTAAATTGTAATCTTCCCAATTCACACCAAAACCACGAATACTAAAGTTTTCATTGAGATGCCCACTATTGGTCGTGGTACGAATACTTGGGTCGATCTTTAAGACATCCATAATGGTATGCGCGTGTGCATCTTGAATGGCTTGATCGCTGTAGTTACGGATGGTAAACGGCGTGTCTAACACATCCTTTTCACCTAAAATATTCAGTGTAGCTTTTTTTTTCAGTTTACCTGTGACATCGGTTTCTTGTGAGTCTGCTTTTACTACAATGGTTGCCAATTGTGTTGGTTCTTGCGCAACTGCAAAACATGGTATAGAAACTAAAGACAAAAATAATAGATTTCTTTTCACGTGGCTGCCCTCTTATATACGGTTTTGGGCACATCATACACAATTTAAATGATAATGATTTTTATTTATAATTAATTTATCATTAATATTTACTTTTGTTTTTAACTAATTCACAGTTATATTCGATCATATTACAACCTTAGAAAAGTATCTCGTCCAACTTATTCAGAGCGACTTAGTTTGAAAATTTAAGTAAGCATAAATATCAAGTTATCGATCGAAGCACAGTGAATCTAGACATGAATAATCTAAGACATTATTTATTAAAATTTTAAATATGATCAAAAATTATGAGGTAGCTCTTAGAGTTACAGATGCTGTGATCAAACATTTGGAAAATAAAAGTTGTCTTTTAAAAGGTTTTTTGCACAACTCCATGCTTTAATTTCTAGTTAACTAATTAAGTTATAGGCGATGTACCACATGATTAAAGCAATCAAAATATCCAAGACTTGCCATGCGCGGGGATTGTGAAAGTAAGCGGATAGATATTGCGCACCAAAACCCAAACTAAAGAAAAATAACCATGATGCCGTAATCGCACCGATAGCAAACGATAATAAGTGATCTTCAAATTGCGTCGATATCGCACCTACAAGCACGACAGTATCTAAATACACATGAGGATTCAGCCATGTAAATGCCAAGCAAATGAGAATAATTTTAAACCATGAAACAGCCGTATGATGATCAAGACACATCGATTTTTTGGTCGAAAATGCTTGATAAAAATGATGTAAACCATATACCACTAGAAATATAGCCCCACCCCATTGTGCATATGTCATCACTTGTGGATGGCCTGAGATAAACTGCCCAAATCCAAATACACCAGCCAAAATTAAAAGTGAGTCTGAAAAGGCGCAAATGATGCAAATAGACAGAACATATTCTTTTTTTAAGCCCTGTTTAAGCACAAAAGCATTCTGAGCACCTATCGCCATAATCAAACTTAAACTCGTTACAAAGCCATTAAACAGTACGGATAAAGACATAAAACACCTAATATTTATCATTAGGCGGATTATGAACAATTCAATCTTAAATTGAGTATTATTAAATTAATATTAAGTTCATTAAGTTTTATTAAATCATGATTTTCAATTATAAAGACTGTGTCGCGTTTATCACCGTGGCGGAAACTGGAAGTTTTGATCTGGCTGCTAGAAAGCTTTGTCTCTCTGCGGCTGCAATTACTCTTCGAATCCAACAATTGGAACGTCAGATTGGTCAAACATTAATCCTGAGAGAACGACCTTGCCGTGTGACACATTCAGGTGAAATATTGCTTGAACATTTATTACGGCAAAAGCGTCAAGAAGAAAATGTTTTGCAGCTTATTCAGGGAAAAAATCAAAATTCTGAGTTTTATAAAATTATCATTGGAACGAATGCAGATTCATTAGAAACATGGCTCTTGCCTGCGATTGCTGAACAGTTAATAGAGCAAAAAATCACAATACAACTTCGAATAGATGATCAGGATCATACGCATCAATTAATGGAATCAGGCTATGTAAATGCGTGTATAAGCGCTGAATCCCAACCTATGACAGGTTGCCACTCAGAATTTTTGTTCACGATGCGTTATCAAATGGTATGTACGCCAGAATTCAAAATAACATGGTTTAAAAACGGACTAAATCGCGATTCCTTTCGCCGTGCGCCTGCGGTCATCTTTAATGATAAAGATCATTTACATGAAACGGTTCTACTGAATCAATTTGGATTACCGCAATCTAGTTATCCATATCATTATGTCCCCTCTTCTAAGTCATTTGTCGATGCAATCCAACTCGGCTTAGGCTATGGCATGGTGCCTGAACTGCAAATTCAAGACTTACTCGACCAAGGAGTATTAATTTGTTTGTTGCCTGAGGCAACACAAGACGTTGATCTATATTGGCATCATTGGAAACAGCAGTCCCCACAACTCAAACATATTACAGACATACTCATGACATTAAAAAAGCAGTGAGTGAATCACTGCTTTCTTTTCATCGATTTAGTTGGCTTTCCACTGCCCTTCAAGCTTGATATTCACTTTTTCACCAATTCCACCAATCGCTTTGCGCATACCGAAATCACTACGATTGATGACTGTTGTAGATTGTACATTCAACACATTTGGATTCGATGCATTTGGAGTTAAAATTGTATCAAATGAAACTGGGCGTGTCACACCACGCATGGTGAGTTGACCATCAAATTTGTATTTATTATTTCCTAAAGCACGAATTTGATTACTTTGAAAGGTCACAGTTTTATATTTGCTTGCATGAAAGAAACTGTCACCAAAGACCATATCCTTTAAAGAGTTTTTGCTCAGTTTAAGGCTATTCACATCCATCACAAATTTAGCTGAACCTTGATTAGGCTGTGCCGGATCAAAATTCATCTGTGATTGATACTTTTGAAATTGCCCATTTACAATCGACATTCCTGCAGATCGGATATCAAAGCTGATCTTACTGCTAGGTGATAGTATCCATGTTTGCGCTTGAGCAAAAACAGAAGCAGATAACAGCACTGTGGCCAAACTCATTTGTGTAATAGTACGCACGATTTCCCTCGGTTTTCTTGTGTTAAACACAATCATTCAATTGATTCACTCAAACTTGTACTGTCTTGACGTTGGTATTTAGTTTTCAGTTGTTGGTAAATTTCTGAATTTTGAAACGCTTGTAAAAATTGAATCGTTCCGTGGGGAAGTTCTTTTTCCATAATTTCCCCCCGATAGTATGCTTCACGAAGTGGTGTTGCAGAAATTGCACCTTTTAAACTATCGAGCTCCAACATCTCCCATTCTGGGAAAAATTTGAGGTAATAGGATGAGTCATCTTTAAAGTGACCGATTAAGCCGACTTGATCACTTGGCTGTACTACACCCGCCACTAAAGATTTGACCAATTTTTGCCATTTTTCATCATTATAAACATCAATGACGTGTACAAATTTGATTCTTGCCTGTTGATCAGCAGAAAAGTTAGACAAAATCATCTGTTCACGTTCAATGGCTAAAAATGGATTTTTTATATTCCGCTCTAATTGAGCAGAACCAAGCGCTAAAATAACGTTCTGGCTATGCGTCAGCGCAATTTTAATGGTTTCCATATGTGCCAAATGAAAAGGCTGAAAACGTCCGATATAAACCAAATAATCAAATTTATAATTCATCGCCAAGTCACGTTTATGAACTGATCAGTTATGTCACTCTTCGCCAGAATACGACATAATAGATTTCATAAAATCTATATTAATTGAAAGCAAGGATAGTACGATGTCATTAAGTTGTATTCAACAACCTCATGAGCATTTAAATGCAAAATTAGAAGATGGTGTGCTGACCTTGGCGATTAATCGTCCTAAAGCCAAAAATGCATTATACGGCGAATTATACCTCTGGATCGCCAAAGCCCTTGATGAAGCAGACAAAGATCAAGCTGTTCGTGTGGTCATTTTACGTGGCGAAGATGCAGATTTCAGTGCTGGTAATGATATGCAAGACTTCATGAAATCTGCGGCGATGAAAGATCAAATTCGTCCAGAAGATGGTCCTCCTTTTGTGCTTTTAAAATCTGCTGCTAAATTTTCTAAACCACTGATTGCTGCGGTACGTGGTGTCGCAATTGGTATTGGCGTAACGATCTTATTGCATTGCGACTTAGTTTATGCAGATAACACTGCTTTGTTCCAAATTCCATTTGTAAGCTTAGGTCTTTCACCTGAAGGCGCATCTAGTAAATTACTAGCACGTCAAGCAGGTCATGTGAAAGCAGCAGAACTTTTATTAACTGCTGATAAATTCGACAGTAAAAAAGCATTGGCTGCAAACTTGATCAACAGTATTGAATCTGACGTTTATGCAACTGCCGCTCAAAAAGCCACACAACTGGCTTCACTACCACTTGCTTCTCTCGTGCAATCTAAAGCCTTAATGAAACATGATGTTGATGAGATCGTGTCCTGGATTGATCATGAAGCAGTAATCTTTATGGGGCGCGTCGGCTCTCCAGAAATGATGGAAGCTGTACAAGCTTTTATGCAAAAACGTAAACCTGATTTCACACAATTTAATTAAGCTAAAAGATCCGAGTCTCACGACTCGGTGAATACTCTCTATCTAAGGAATGGATCATGACGACTGAAAAAAAACGCTACTACGAACCTGCACCACAAGACATTGATGTTGAAAATTTCAAAAAGGTCGTGACCAGTCGTCGATCTGTTCGGAAGTTTACAGAAAAACCTATACCGTCTGATATCCTCGATCAATGTTTAGATTTAGCACTCTTGGCCCCTAATTCATCTAACTTACAACCTTGGACTTTTTATGTTGTCCAAAATCCTGAAAAGAAACAAAAGATTGTAAAAGCGTGTTTAAATCAATGGGCTGCGCGCACAGCGGCTGAATTGATTGTCTGTGTCGCACGTACAGATCGAATTAATGAAATGGCAAAACTGAATATTCAAGAATTTCCATTTCCTGAGATTCCTCCACTCGTCAAAAAATATTATACCTATATTCCACTGAATTATAAAACGGGTTACTTAAATGCAATTGGTAACTTTAAGAAAGTAACTTTCAAAGTAGCACGTAATTTTGACAAACAAATGCCTGTTACCGCTTTTACACCTGCGGATGCCAAACTTTGGGCAGCGAAGACAACAGCTTTAGCCTGCGAAAATCTTGTACTTGCGCTCAGAGCTTATGGATTCGACAGTTGTATGATGGAAGGTTTTGATGAACCTTTAGTATGTAAAACATTGGGGCTCAATGCTAAAGAGTTTCCAATTATGGTCATTGGTGCGGGAGAGCGTGCTGAAGATGGTGTGTTCTTCCCACAATATCGTTTCGATCGAGACTTATTTATTCAAAAAGTTTAAATGTAATATCACACATTTTTGATGACTTATTTTTCGTGTTGACACTTCAAACAATTGCTTACTGTTTGTAGTGTCAATTTTTTTATTTTATCTCGATTTATATTTTTGATCGTATTTTTTCAAAAATGATTTTAAGCCAAAATATTAATTGAGAATAAGATGAAAATTAAACTTCCCTCAAGCATTGTTAAACATATAGATTATTCATCTCTTGTAAATGGTCAAGCTTTTGATCCAAACACTGCGACACACACACCTGTCGGGAAATATACCTGTGTACACTACGGGATCATGATTCCTAATCTACCTGCCCCATTCAACTTTTTAAATATGATTGTGGTTGCAGGACAACCTCTCGTTAAAATATTCAGAAATTCTCATTTAATAAAAACTTCAGATTTAGATACCGCAAATCTATTAATTGGTACTGCTGCAACACAGCCTAATTTATTTTCTGGATATAGTATACAGCATGAATGTTTACTGGCGACTAATGGTCAATATCTCAAATTCGGTAATGACTTAGTTATAGAGGCTAACTACCCAGACATTAAAGCAACTCGCCAAGGTCACGCTTTCAATTATGAACTTGAATTGAAAGCAACTGATAAAATCGCACATTTCGTTAAACTTGCAGGAAGCATGTATGAACATTGGTCACTGCTTTGTGAGTACCAAGGATATTTAGAACTCGATGGGCAGAAAACTCAGGTTCAAGGTCTATGCACCTTCGAATATGCACGTGGTGTCAATATCAACATTCCCATTCGATTTTTTACTTATCAAATCTTAAATATTAATAACCACACTCAAGTCTTATTTGTGGACACTCATGGTCCAATGGGCTTAGTTTTGCAAAGTCGTGTTTACGTTCGTTCTGTAGATCATCATGGAGGAATATACGAACGAGGGCTTGAATCTGTGGTGCATGAATATGAGCCTGAACCTGTAACTACACCAAATGGCATTAAAATGCGTTTACCTCGAGTCTTTGAATGGCAAGTCAATGATGATCAAGGAAATCTTCTGATTTCTATTTATGGCAAGGCTAATGGCGACTTTAAATATGGTATGGCTGGCGGTTATGCAGGTAGTTACCAATATTCAGGTCAATTCAAAGGTCAGCATATTCAGGGTCGAGGTTATATTGAGTATATTGATCCTATAAGCAATTAAGCGCTTCAAAATAAACTTTCAATAATTAAGCCTCATGAGATGGGGCTTTGACATTTAAAGACATGTTCATTCATTCAAATTATTTCTAAACTCATTTCAACATTATAATTTCAGCATTTTAAACTGAGGATAGAGCATCCTTAGTTTTTCCAATGCATGACTTGAGTCTTGAATATCGGTATGAGCGCAAGAAAAAGTAAAATTAGAACCGATGCTGGTATTTTTCCAAGCATGGTATACGAGACACTGCAAAATATGGGCGTTGATGTGGATTTAATATTTTCGCAATTAAATGCGTTACAACATCCAATCGACTATCCTCAACGCGATTTAAGATATGACAATCGTGTTCAAAAAAAATTCTGGGAACTCACAGAAGTTATTACACAAAATTCCAATATTGGTTTAACTGTCGGTCATCATCTCCCCACTTTTCGTGGTCAACTTTTTGAATACATTTTTTTAAGTAGTGCAAATTTTGGCGATGCATTAAAAATAGCAATGAAATACTATCAATATTTCACTACAGGATTGGATATTGAACTTCACATAGAAGATGACACCGTTACCCTAAAAGGTTTTCATCACCCTGTCCGTCATTATTTAGAATGTACGATTACCATTGTTTTATCTTTTTTTGATTATATCAGTCAGGGAAAATTTCAAGCACAAGAAATTTGGCTCAGCTACGACAATACAGAATTTCTGGACTTATATCATGAGCTATGGCATTGCCCAGTTTATTTTAATCAGCCTTATGGTTGTATAAAATTCAAAGCAGAAATTCTAGAATATGCCTCTCCGTCTGCTCAGCCTGATTTATTTCTGTTACATCAAGCTATCATTGAGAAGCACATTGAACTTGTAGATAAACATGAACTAGTCATTAAAATTGAAGAGGCTTTAGGCGAACAACTAAAATTAAGACAATTCGCTCTAGAAGATATCGCAAGAATTCTTAAACTCTCCCCGCGTAAAATCCAAATTTCACTCAAAGATATTGGAACGAATTACGAGAATGTTCTAACGTCATTAAGACAAAAACTTGCTCGTCAGTTACTAGCGAAAACCGCACTCAAACATGATGAAATTGTCTATTTAACAGGGTTTTCAGAGCCATCAGCTTTTTCTCGAGCCTTCAAATATTGGACAGGAGAATCTCCATCCTCGTATCGTCAGCGCATACAAAATTCAACCGATCATGGGTCAATAGA
The DNA here is from genome assembly GCF_056779695.1 of Acinetobacter sp. 25-47-122. NCBI lineage: Bacteria > Pseudomonadati > Pseudomonadota > Gammaproteobacteria > Moraxellales > Moraxellaceae > Acinetobacter > Acinetobacter sp. 25-47-122. The sequence continues at coordinate 3,954 of NZ_JBWYIJ010000013.1, read as the reverse complement.
GATAATGTGTAAGAATTCAAAAGCTGGTTCTTCATAAGGATGACTGGCTTTTAATGCACGTGCCACTTCTATGGCTTTATCTTCAGGCACAATAGTTTCTACACGCCACTCTTCAACTTGTTCAAGCTCTCCGACTCGACCTATAAATGGTTGAGCCCCATTGACAGGTTTAAATTGACCTAAGCCCTTGACCTGCCAAGCGCATTGCTCATAATCACCGATCCCGCCTGCACCTGCTTCAAATACTGCCTGTTTCGTCAACTCTAGATGTGATTCTGGTACAAAATAGATCAGTTTAAGCATGAATAACCTCTTCCACTCTTTTCCGCTCTGTTGTCATTTGCATAAGGGCTTCGGTAATCATTTTCAATGCAATATTGTTTGAATGACGATGATAATTCGCATATAGACCAAGCTGTGGTAATTGCTCATCTGTTTTCACAATTTTGATATTATGATTTAAAAACTTCAGGAGGTATTCGGGAGCAAAACTAAAGCCCATTCCCAAATTAATCAGATTGATATGCTGTAATACATTAGTCACCCACAGCATTTGATCATCCATCTTTTCGAAGGGAACTAGAACATTTAATTTGTCATAGAATATTGGTGAAGCATTTTGTTCACACATAATCACTGATGAATTTTTTAACTCTTGTAGTTTCAATGTCCGTTCTGAAGGATGAAGATTGTCCGCAGCCACCAAATAAATTTGTTCTGTCAGAATATGGATATCTTCATAATCTGAATGATCCATTTTGTATCGAGTAAAACATATATCAAGTTCAGCATTTCTAAGTTTTTGTATTTGCTCAGTACAAGTCAAACTGTGTAAATGAATTTTAAGATTAGGAATATTCTTTCTTAACTGCGCCAGAATGCTAGGCATCAGTTTCAGTTCAGCCACATTCAAAAATCCAATGTGAATCTGATTATTCTTTTGCTGAGCGACCTGTCTAGCTGCAGCTACAGCTTGCTTGGCATTGTCCAGCGTCAAAGCTGCGTATTTTAAAAATGCTTCCCCCTCATCAGTCAGTTTGACTTTACGAGTGGTCCGATCAAATAAAGTAACACCGACTTCCTGTTCAAGATCTTTAATTTGCTGACTGAGTGATGGTTGTGCGGTATAGAGCTTTTCGGCAGCTTTAGTAAAGCTTTGCTCTTGAGCAACAGTCATAAAATACCGTAAATGTCGTAATTCCATATCTCAATCAGCCCATCGTGCATAAGTGCACTTTCATTACTTTGAATTTTATATAGATCGATAGTTTATATGAATACGACTATAGATCACTGCACTTTTTTTCTAGACTGACTCAATTCAAAAACTTTCCCCATGTATTCAATTCATTTAGGAAAAAGCATGTCTCAACATTTTGACACTGATGTTCTTGTCATTGGTACTGGTCCTGCTGGTTCAACTCTGGGGCTTGCCCTTGCCAATTATGGCGTCAAAGTTCAATTGTTTACCCAGTTTAATTGGTTAGCCAACAGTCCTCGTGCACATATTACTAATCAACGTGCCATGGAAGTCCTCCGTGATTTAGGTATCGAAGAACAGGTGAAGGAAATCGCAACACCTTGGGAACACATGGGTGAAAGTCTCATCACAACCAGTTTAGTCGGTGAAGAAATTGCTCGTATCAGTGCTTGGGGCACAGGCGATGAACGTCATGGCGATTATATCAAAGGAAGTCCATGCCCTTTAGTAGATCTTATCCAACCTAAAATGGAAGCGCTACTCGTTAAAAATGCGGCTAAGCGAGGCGCTATTTTTAACTTCAATACTGAATATTTATCTCACGTACAAGATGAACACGGTGTGACTGCGACTTTCCTCAATCGGATAACCAGTACCGAATTCAATTTACGCGCCAAATACTTGGTGGGAATGGACGGTGCACGTTCAAAAGTTGTCGAACAATTGGGATTACCACTTGAAGGCGTTATGGCGCGAGCTGGTACAGTGTATGTGACCTTTAAGGCGGACTTATCTAAATATGTTCAGCACCGCCCTGCGATTTTGCAATGGATAGTCAATCCTGAAGCAAGTTTTGGTGATTTAGGTATGGGGCTATTGCGTGCCATCACCCCATGGAATGAGTGGATTATGGGTTGGGGCTTCGATATTTCTAAGGGCGAGCCTCAAGTGACTGCAGAGCAAGTTCGTGCACGTTTAGATGCTTTCGTTGGTGAGCATGTTGAAGATGTTGAAATTCAAAAATTGTCTTATTGGTACGTGAACCAAACATGGGCAACTGAATATTCGAAAGGTCGTGTATTCTGTGGTGGTGATGCAGTGCATCGTCACCCACCATCAAGTGGTCTAGGCTCAAACACCTGCATGCAAGATGCCTTTAATCTCGGTTGGAAACTTGCATATGCAGTTAAAGGTTGGTCTCAACCTACGCTTCTCGATTCTTATACCGTTGAACGTGCGCCTGTAGGTAAGCAAATTGTTGCACGTGCCAACCAATCACGATTTGATTATAAACACCTCAAAGAAGTTTTTGGTTTTGATCAAGGTGTAACAACCCAAAAGCAAATGCTGGAGCGTATTTTTGCTGAAAATGAACAAGGCGCTGAAATACGTACAAAACTCTACAATGCATTAGCAATTAAAAATTTTGAATTTAATGCTCAAGGTGTTGAACTGAATCAGCGTTATAGCTCAAATGCGGTCATCTCTGAATCAGAACCTGAAGTATTTAAACAAGATGATCAACTTTACCTACAAGCCACTACACGCCCTGGAGCAAAAGTACCGCATACTTGGCTCATCAATGCTAAAGGTCAAAAAGTTTCAACTCTAGATATTACGGGCAAAGGGCATTTTACCTTACTCACAGGCCTCTCAGGCAAAGGCTGGAAACAAGCTGCTGAAAAACTTAATCTTGGGTATTTAGATGTCATTCAAATCGGTTCAAGAGATTATCGTGATGTCTATGGTACATGGAATGCGAAGTCTGAAATTCATGAATCTGGTGCTGTTTTAGTACGTCCAGATGGCTATGTTGCTTGGCGTTATCAAGACAGTACCAATGAATCTTTTGATTTTGAAAATACTTTGAGAGCAGTTCTGAAACAGATCCAACTTACTGTTTAAACGAATAAAGCCACCGTTAGGTGGCTTTATTCTGCTGAATTTTTTGGCTAACGTCAGGATTAATAAACAAAGTGTCTTATGATCATGGTCGAAATTTGTTAGATATGTTTATTTGACTTCCTTCATCCTATATACACACAGCTTAACTTGGTATTTCCCTGAGGTGTTTCATCCAAGCTCAGCTCACTAATCCACTTCTCGCCAAAGTATTTTTTCAGTTGATAAAGTACAGTCGATGGGTGACCTTGAAAAATAAAATAATAAGCGCCTGATTCACTCTCTGAAGTTTTAATTGCTTGAAATGCAATTTTGATGACTCGCACACCATACTTTTTAAAGTTCACAGCAAAATCATCTTGAACCATATGTTTGGTTTTATAATTTTGATAAGCATAGATTCCCTGATAAACATCATGGGCTAATTTAACTTCCTGTTTCGTCTAATTTACCTTAATTCCACGCTTTTTTGTTCATTAAGATCATTTGAAATTTGAAAGATTTGCGCTGACGCTTGACAGTTTAAAGAATTTAAATTCATCAGTTTATCAACTGTAATATTTGTTGGATAAGCATGACTGCACATAAGTGCCAAGCCTGTTAAGATCAATATTTTTTTCATAGTGACTATTCTAAAATCTAAAATTTATAAAACATTAAAACCACGAACAATCTGATGACTCGATTGAGTTTTAAAGTTAAATAATAGTTACTCAGTTTAATTAGGTATTTTTTAGCTCCAAATATATTATTCATATAAATTAGAGTTCTTTCATAAGTCATTTTTTACTCAGCTCCATGTTATAGATTCCAGCAATTAAATTAAATCTTAAGCCTAGTCTTTTGCCGCG
>NZ_JBWYIJ010000012.1:0-119708 GCF_056779695.1 Acinetobacter sp. 25-47-122 | reverse complement strand
ATGGTAGTGTGGGGTTACCCATGTGAGAGTAAGTCATCGCCAGCTCATTATTCTAAACACCCCCTTCAATAGAAGGGGGTGTTTTTTTATGTGAAAAAATTGAAATAAATAATCATATAGACGATAAATTTTATGTCTTGAACAGTTATAGCAACCTCTCTTATCCATCTGATGCTCAAATTCATAAAGTATGATTAATTTCTATTGGTACACCTGTGTACATAGAAAAATGATCGCCTAATCAATTGGTCGTGGTTGTCTTTTAATGCTTTAAATAATGAGTGACTAAAATGCATGCGAGATGCAATAGAGGCATTTACATAATAAAAAGTAAGAGTGAAAAATATATTACTTAATTACTCATGAACAGAAGTTGCTTGAGAGGTCATGATATAGTGAATTTAAAAGTTTTAAATCCGAATATATTTAAGGATACGTGATGACCAATTCAGAAAAAAAAATTGAGTGTGATTATTCTCTTTATGTTGCCTCTAAAGCATCCCAAACAGGTCAATGGCTTGAAGTAAAAGATAAATTTAGCCAAAAAATATTTGCCCGAGTAGCCTTAGCAGATGCAAATACTTTAGAAAAAGCAATCCAATCTGCAATTGATGCAGAACAGGCGATGGCAAAATTAGAACCATTTCAAAAGCAAAAGATTTTATTACATTGTGTCAAACGCTTTAGCGAAATGAGAGAGGAATTAACTGCAATTTTGATTGCAGAGGGTGGAAAGCCATTAAAAGCAGCTCAGGCTGAAGTTGAGCGTCTTATAAATACCTTTCAAATCGCTGCTGATGCTGTTACACAAATGGACGATGGGCGTTTAATGCCATTGGCTGTAACAGCTGCTGCACAGGGTTACACAGGTATGATTAAACATGTTCCGATTGGTGCTATATCATTAATTAGTCCTTTTAATTTTCCACTTAATTTAACTGCTCATAAAATTGCACCTGCAATTGCAGCAGGGTGTCCTTTCGTACTGAAACCTGCGTCACTTACACCAGTTTCTGCTCTAAAAATTGCAGAAGTGTTGGCTGAAACTGATTTACCTCAAGGTGCATTTTCAGTTTTACCTTGTCCTCGCGAACAGGCAGATATCTTGGTAACCGATGACCGATTCAAATTACTCAGTTTTACTGGATCGGATGAAGTCGGTTGGGATATGAAAGCACGTGCTGGTCGAAAAAAAGTCACCTTAGAGCTTGGTGGAAATGCTGCTGTTTTAATTGAACCTGATACTGAAATATCTGATGTGTTAATTGATCGTCTTATTGGGGGAGCTTATAACCATGCAGGTCAAGTTTGTATTAGTGTCCAAAGAATTTTAGTCCATGAAAATATTTATACTGATTTAAAGAAGAAATTAATTTCCAAAATTAAAAAAATCAAAGCGAGCGATCCAAATTCAGACTTGACCTTATGTGGCCCTATGATCAAGGAGGGAGAAGCTAAAAGGCTTAAAAAATGGGTCGATAAAGCGGTAAAGAAAGGCGCCAAAGTTTTAGTCGAAGGTCAGGTAAAAGGGGCTTTATTTGATCCAATATTGCTAGAAAATGTTGATACGTCTTTAGAAATTTATAAAGATGAAGCTTTTGGGCCAGTAGCTATTCTAGAGAAGTATAAAGATTTTGAAAAAGGCATTGCTACAATTAATCAAAGTCGATTTGGTCTGCAAGCTGGCGTTTATACACAAAGTCTGAATAAAATGATGTATGCGTGGAATCATTTACATGTAGGTGGTGTCATCATTAATGATATTCCATCATTCCGTGTGGATAACATGCCTTATGGTGGTGTTAAAGATTCAGGTCTAGGTCGAGAAGGGATTCAATCAGCAATTCGAGATATGCAAGAAGAGCGATTGCTTGTGATTAAACAAGGATAAATTATTATTTATGTTAAAAGGAGCATAACGCTCCTTTTAAATTATTTAGTTTAGATTAACGCTGTGATTTAAAAATAAACATATTGAGTTAAAAATTAATCAATAAGAATAAAAAAATGATGAAACACAGTTTTTTCCTGAATTAATTACAGAAAAATCTGATTAAAAGCGCTATTGTTGATTCATTAAACATCCTTTATTTCATCTTTCTTTAACCAAGAATATTAAATAAGGGGTGGTTTGTAATTCGAAAAAAATGCTCAAAAGGCCGTTTCTGATTCAAACAACAAAATTTTAATGGTATGCAATTACTTGCGAGATAACATCAACAATAGCAGTAAGCGTGTACCCATTTACGGATTAGGTACTATATGACAGCTTCACGTGAAAATTGGAGCGCCAGATCAGGTTTTATTATTGCAGCTATTGGTTCTGCAGTAGGTTTAGGCAATATTTGGCGTTTTCCCTATGTCGCATATGAAAATGGTGGCGGGGCATTTTTAATCCCTTATCTGGTTGCAATTTTTGCTGCCGGTCTTCCACTTTTATTTTTAGATTATGCAGTTGGACATAAATACCGTAAGGCCCCACCTACAGCTTACAAGAAGTTGATGAATGGTGAATCATTGGGTTGGTGGCAAGTCGCTGTGACATTAATTATTGGTATTTACTATGCCAGTGTATTGTCATGGGCGGGTAGTTATATGTTCTACTCATTTGGTCAACAGTGGGGAAGTGATACAGAAAAATTCTTTTTCACCACCTATCTTCAGAATGGCGAAGGCTTAGCATTTGGATTTGTTCCGACCTTATTTATAGGTTTGGTTGTCGTTTGGGCGATCGTTATGTTCATCCTGTATGGTGGGGTGAAGAAAGGCGTGGAATTGTCGAATAAGATCTTTATGCCATTATTGGTGGTTTTATTTACGATTCTCGTGATTCAAGCTATTCGTTTACCAGGTGCTGTCCAAGGTTTAAATGCATTCTTTACACCAAACTGGGAAGCAATGGGCAACTATAAAGTGTGGTTAGCTGCATTTGGCCATATCTTTTTCTCGTTATCCGTTGGTTTCGGGATTATGTTGACCTACGCTTCGTATTTGAAGAAAAAAACGAATTTAACTGGTTCTGGACTAGTCGTTGCTCTTGCAAATTCATCTTTTGAAATTTTAGCTGGTATTGGGGTATTTGCAGCATTAGGTTTCATGGCCTACAGTGCGGGTGCTTCAGTTGACGATGTTGTATCTGGTGGTATTGGTTTAGCTTTTATCGCTTTCCCTAAAATCATTTCAAGCATGGGGGCTGGCGGAGACTTATTTGGCTTCTTGTTCTTTGCATCTTTAACAGTTGCAGGGATTACATCCATGGTCAGTATTCTTCAAGTTCCAATCGCAGGTTTCCAAGACAAGTTAGGATGGTCTCGTAAGAAGGCTGTGACAATTATTGCAGGTGGTTCAGCAATTGTTTCAACTTTATTGTTCTCAACTCACAGCGCGATTACGTTTGTCGATATTATCGATTACTTTGCCAATAATATTGGTATTGTCGCGGGTGGCTTATTATCAATCGTATTGGTGTCATGGTTCCGTCGACCGTTGTTAAAGCAACTTCAAGAGCATGTAAATCAATATGCTAGTATTAAGCTAGGTGCTGGTTGGAACTTCATGTTGACTGTAGTTACGCCAATCTCATTGTTAGCTGCGCTATTGATGACCTTGAAGTCAATATTTACTGAAGGTTATGGCGGTTATCCAATTGAGATTCTATTGCCAATTGGTGGCGGTGTAGTTGCAATCTTTGTATTCTGTGCGGTTGTTTTTAGTCGTCTAAAAGACAATGGACCTGAGGAGAAATAAGATGAATACTTCTGCTTTAATGATGCTTATTATCTCAACAGTGCTGTTATGGGGTGGTCTTATTTTAGCCATGATTCATTTGGCAAAAAACCCAGATGAGCTTGAAGATTAAACTACTTCAGATCAATATTAAAAAAGCCATGACACGAGTCATGGCTTTTTTATATGTCGGTAAATTAGAAATAAACTATCTTAAAAAATAGCATTAAATCTTTTGAATTAAACAATAATAGAATCCATCACCATGACCTTGTTGTGGCAATAACTGACGGCCGTGGATTTGTTCAATTCCCCAATTTACATTTAATTTGATTTCTTGAGCATCTGCATGCGTGTTGAAGAAATCAATCATTTGGTGTTCATTTTCAGCTTTCAAAATCGAGCAGGTAATATAAAGCATTGATCCGCCAACTTTGAGTTGTAGCCACATGTGATTCAGAATTTGTTTTTGAAGTTCAACCGTTTGTTGAATATCGGTAGATTGGCGAAGTAAACGAATATCTGGATGACGTCGTACAACTCCAATAGCAGAACACGGTGCATCAAGAATAATACAGTCAGCCTGTTCAGGTGCAGACCATACCGTAGCATCAGCAGTGAGTATTTCCACTGGAGCATACTGATTAAGTGCAAGACGCTCTAAGTTTTCACTTACGCGGCTTAAACGCTTTGTGTCGTGATCGATCGCATACAGCTTTTTAGGACGATAACACTCTAAAATATGTGCTGTTTTTCCACCTGGAGCCGCACATGCATCAATTACGATCTTATCATCAAGATTCGGCAACAAGGTCGCGCAAAGTTGAGCATGTTCATCCTGAACAGAAAAACCACCTTCTTCAAAGCCAGGGAGGTGAGGAATATGCACGGATTGATCTAAGATAATGCCTACATCGGACCATTCACATGGATGAGCATCAATCCCTTCTTCATCAAGAATATCTAAATATTCCTCACGGCTTACTTGTCGTTCATTTACACGTAGTGTCAAAGGCGCAGCCAGTTTAAGCTCAGCTGAAAGCATTTGAAGATGCTCTGGCCAATCTTTTTTCAAGCGTTTAAATAGCCAACTAGGTAAACCATGGGCTTGGTCTAATGCTTCGCCGAATTCTTCAGTTTCACGTGAAACACGACGTAGAATCGCATTCACGACGCCACTTAAAGCTTCAAAACCAAGTTGTTTGGTGGCTGTTACCGTTTCTGAGATAGCCGCATGTGCTGGAATACGCGTGCAAAGCAGTTGATATAAACCTAAATATAGGCAGCTTTCAACGGTTTCATTGTTGAGCGGTTTAGTCAGAAGAGGGAGAGTAATTGCTTTAAGTGCATGCCATTGGCGTAAAGTGCCTAAAGTCAATTCATGAAATAAGGCCCGATCACGCTCACCAACCAATGAAAGATGTTGGGAAAGAACAGAGGTGAGGGATTGTCCATTCTGAACGGCCAGTAATGTTTTAATCACATGTCCGCGTAAATTTAAATGAGAAGATTGTTGGCTCATGCGAAGATCTGTCCTGGCTGCAATTTTTGACTTTGTAGAATTTGTGCAGCATTGAGCGCTTTACCGCCTGGCCACTGAAGTTGAGTGAGGCAAATCACTTGATGATCACCACACACAACGTGAACACCATCCTGATCGACAGCGATGATTTCACCGATTTGTTGAGTTGATGGAGTGAGTGGAGAAAGTTTCGAATTCCAAATGCGTAAATTGTTGGATTCATCAATAGGTGTGAAAGCTACGGGCCAAGGATTGAAAGCACGGATATTACGATCAATCGTCACAGCATCATTTGCCCAGTTAATTTGAGCTTCAGCCTTCGACAGTTTATGAGCATACACTGTAAGTGATTCATCTTGAACTTCACGTGTATCTAAATAATGCTTTAAAGTGTCTTCACTTTCTAAAACAGCGAGAGTGGCTTCAGCCCCTTGTTGAGCCAGTTTATCATGTAAGGTTGCGGAAGTATCTTCAGCCGTAATAGGACACATCGTTTTAAACATCATGTCACCAGTGTCTAGACCAGCTGCCATTTTCATGATCGTAATACCTGTTTCAGTATCACCTGTCGCGATAGCACGTTGAATAGGGGCTGCACCTCGCCAGCGAGGCAATAAGGAACCATGAATATTCAAGCAGCCGTATTTAGGTGTATCCAAAACGACTTGAGGCAAGATTAAACCGTATGCTGCGACCACCATCACATCAGCATTGAAAGACTTGAGTTCAGCTTGAGCAGCCAAACCTTCCTCAGTCGACGATTTAAAATGTAAAGGTTGGTAAACAGGAATATTGTGCTCAAGCGCCAATTGCTTTACCGCTGACGCTGTCAGTTTTTGTCCACGTCCTGCTTTACGGTCTGGCTGCGTATACACAGCAACAATTTCATGAGAAGTCTTTAGCAAAGCTGCTAATGCACTCGCTGCAAATTCAGGGGTTCCCGCAAAGATGATTTTCACTCAGACACTTCCAAAACAATATAAAGAACATTATATGCCAAAAGCGATTTTCGCCCAAATAAGGTCGTAATTTGAAACGTTTTCATGTGCATTTTGTGCTTAAGGTGTGATTAATAAAATTTATGTATTTTTAAAAAAAGATTCATGAAAGTTTTGTATTACGATTTCAGATAAGGGTTTATAGTAGATCACATCTCTTACATCGATTTAGATCGTTGAGGGCAAATCAGACCTATACGAACAATTGCAAGCAATGGTTAACTGTTAATCAGAAAGCTGTCATAATAGAAGTAAGGTTCAACTGATTTAGCCTTATATTTCAGTATCATTTAGCCAGATTGAATACATATTCATCGAGCTCAGCTTAAGTTGGAAATAAAAATGCCTGACTATCGTTCGAAAACATCAACACACGGAAGAAATATGGCGGGTGCACGTGGCTTATGGCGTGCAACTGGAATGAAAGACGAAGATTTTGGCAAACCAATTATTGCAGTAGTCAACTCATTCACACAATTCGTACCGGGTCATGTGCATCTTAAAGACTTAGGTCAGCTTGTTGCACGTCAGATTGAACAAGCGGGTGGTGTAGCTAAAGAATTTAATACAATCGCAGTAGACGACGGTATTGCAATGGGTCACGACGGAATGTTGTATTCATTACCATCGCGTGACTTGATTGCTGACTCAGTTGAATACATGGTCAATGCACACTGTGCAGATGCAATGGTTTGTATCTCGAACTGCGACAAAATCACACCGGGAATGTTGATGGCGGCAATGCGCTTAAACATTCCTGTGGTGTTTGTTTCAGGCGGCCCGATGGAAGCTGGTAAAGTCCAAATTCGTGGTGGTGAACAAGCGATTGACCTTGTGGATGCCATGATTGTTGCTGCAGACGACAACTACACAGATGAAGAAGTAAAAGCATACGAACGTTCTGCATGTCCAACTTGTGGTTCATGTTCAGGGATGTTTACTGCAAACTCAATGAACTGTTTAACAGAAGCATTAGGTTTATCTTTACCGGGTAATGGTTCAACACTTGCAACGCATGCCAACCGTAAAAAATTATTTGAGCGTGCGGGTCAGTTGATTGTTGAAATCACAAAACGCCATTACGAACAAAACGATTACAGCGTATTACCTCGCAACATTGCCCCTAAAGCTGCTTATGAAAATGCCATGACTTTAGATATCGCGATGGGTGGTTCTACCAATACAGTACTTCACTTATTAGCGGCTGCGCATGAAGCAGAAGTTGATTTTACAATGGACGATATCGATCGTTTATCACGTAAAGTGCCTGTACTGTGTAAAGTTGCACCTGCGGTTAAAAATGTTCACATGGAAGATGTCCATCGTGCAGGCGGGATCATGTCGATCCTTGGCGAATTAGACCGTGCAGGTTTGTTAGATACTTCTGTACCAACCGTACATGAAAAAACATTGAAAGATGCTTTAGATAAGTGGGACATTATTCGTACTGAAAATGAAGAGGTATATAACTTCTTTAAATCAGCACCGGGCGGTGTACCAACACAAACAGCATTCTCACAAGACCGTTACTACACACGTCTTGATGGCGACCGTGAAAATGGCGTGATTCGTAATGCAGAACATGCTTTCTCTAAAGACGGCGGTTTAGCAGTCCTTTACGGTAACATCGCACTTGATGGTTGTATCGTAAAAACGGCTGGTGTAGATGACTCGATTTTGAAATTTAACGGTACAGCACGCGTATTTGAAAGCCAAGATGATGCAGTAGAAGCAATCTTAGGCGGCAAAATCGTAGCAGGTGACGTGGTTCTGATTCGTTACGAAGGTCCACAAGGTGGTCCGGGTATGCAAGAAATGCTGTATCCAACAAGCTACTTAAAATCAAAAGGTTTAGGTAAAGACTGTGCACTTGTGACTGATGGTCGTTTCTCGGGTGGTTCATCAGGTCTTTCAATTGGTCACGTGTCTCCAGAAGCGGCTGAAGGCGGTGCAATTGCTTTAGTTGAAGATGGCGACCGTATCGAAATTGATATTCCAAACCGTACGATTCACTTAGCAGTTGCTGATGATGTATTGGCAGCGCGCCGTGAAGTGCAAGAAGCTAAAGGTTGGAAGCCTGCGAAAGAGCGTCCACGTAAAGTATCTAAAGCACTGAAAGCGTATGCAATGCATGCAACAAGTGCTGCAAAAGGTGCGGTACGTGACATCTAATCTGCTTATAAACTAGATCGATCATGATTCAAAAGCATCCTTCGGGATGCTTTTTTAATCAAGAAAAGTTTGAATTTCATCTGAAAGCGTCAATTACATTAATGACAATATTTGATAGAAAGGTCATAAATATTGATCAATTCTCTTTGTCTTGATATAAGTTTTGCTCGCGTTCAAACTTTTTTAGTTTTAGAAAAAGCGATGAATTCGATACTTTGAGCACATAATTTACCAGTAAAATCATCTGAGGCACATCTCATGTCATTGTTACGCCGTTGGTTTGATCCGCTACGATCGAGTTGGTTTTATCAGAAACCAAATCGTCAAGAGGTCTTGTCAACTGAGCAGGGTTTAACGATCTATCTTCGTTTAGATGATGTGTATAGTTATCTTGCAGTCCAGCAATTGGCACAATTAAATGACATTTTAAAAGATGAAATTAAGCCGTTAAAAATTGTTATCTCAGATACTGCTGCTGAAGCTCCAAATGATATGAGTCCTGAAGAGTGGCAAGATTACAGTCTACGTGATGCCCAAATTTTAGCGTACCAGCATCGTTTCGGATTCGATAATGAAAAGCCTGAAATACCAAGTGCTGAAGCGATTCAACAGGCAGAAACGATTTTACGAAATACACCATTAACAGGTGAAAATTTTCTCTATTTATTGGAAGATGTCTTCCATATGTTGTGGCAACAGCAATATGGAAAATTACGTACTTTGTATGTCATGGCCAGTCGACATCGAAAAGAACAACAAATCGCTGAGCGAACTTTTGATCACACGCCAGTTTTAGCAAGCTTTTTTGAGCTCGGTGATCGTCGGTATCATGCGGTAGATGATTTATTAAGATTGACCCGCCGTTTAAAACAACAAAAACTCTTGACTGGTAATCCTATTTTTCTCATCAATCATATTGAGTGGCGGGAACACCTAATGAATGATGCTGAGGAATTATCTGAGATTCAGGCGATGAATCCTGAGTTGGACCTCTATATTGCATTAGAAGATCCGATCTCTTGGTTATTGTTAGCTTATATTAAAGAAGAACTTGCCGATTATTACGATATCCAACTTACCGTTTATCCATTGCAATATCAGGGACGAGATTTATTTGATTGGAGTTTGGCAACGCGTTTATCTAAACGAACAGAAGTAAAATTCACGCCGTTTTGCCGACCGACTCAGCAGGCGACATATGAAATAGCACGATTGTTTTACAGTGTGCCTGAGGATCAACGTCTTGATGCAATGTATGAAATCTTGCAGGCTGTTTGGAGTAAAGGTAAAGATCTATCGTATCGACCTCATATTCAAGCCTTAAAACAGAGCTTGAATATCACGACGCTCACTGAAGAGTCGATCAGTCAAAAGCTAGAAGAAAATCAATTACTCTGTGAGATGAAATCACAACCTGATTTACCAGTGCTTGAGCTTCGTATCGATGGAAAGAGTTATGTGTTTAATAGCTTATATCGTGTATGGATGATTGAAAGTATTTTCAGTAATGTGTTAGAACAAAAGTACAAAAGTGAAAATGAATCTGAACACAGGGATACCGAATCAATTGAAAATCAATAAAGAAAAATGCGAAACCCTTCAGCAAGCTCGAGCACAAATAGATTCAATTGATCAAGCTATAACAGAATTAATTGGTTTACGCCAATATTACGTAGATCAGGCAGTGCGATTTAAAAGAACTATCCAAGATGTACAGTCTCCTGAACGTGTTGAAATAGTGATTGAAAAAATACGTGAATTGTCTACAAAGAATGGTGTGGATCCATTAGTCATGGAAAAAATATATCGAGAGATGATTCAACACTTTATTCAAAGAGAGTTAAAAGAAATACGACCATAATAGTCGGAATTCTTAATAAGAATGAGGAACTTAGTTTCCTCTTTTATTCATTGAAATTTACAAAATATATAGCCGATTTGTGAACTGGTTCAACAAAGCTTAGTGTTACAAAAAATAATATTAAGTTAACATTTGGATACATCACTTTTTAGACTGACGGTCGAAGGCGCTATGGATACCCAGTTACAATTAGAAAAAATAGTCAAGGATCTTGAAAACTATAAAGTAGCCATTGATGCACATTCAATTGTTGCCATAACAGATGCACGTGGCGTCATTACTCATGTCAATGAGAAGTTTTGTAATATCTCACAGTATTCTTATGAAGAGCTGGTCGGATCAACACATAAAATTATTAATTCAGGCTATCACCCGAGAAGTTTTTTTAAATATATGTGGAAAGCCATTTCGAGTGGAGAAATTTGGAAAGGCGAAATTTGTAACCGAGCTAAAAATGGTTCTTTATATTGGGTTGAAACCACGATTGTGCCGCTTAAAGATAATAATGGCGTTTTACAAAACTATATCTCCATTCGAACTGATATCACACAGCTAAAAAATTCCGAAGACCATGCACGTTATATGGCATTACATGATGAATTAACGGGATTGCCTAACCGCCGTTTTATGCAAGAACGCATGTTGGAGGTGATTGAATCATGTAAACAAAATGGTACACATAGTGCACTCATGATGTTGGATTTGGATAACTTCAAAAATATTAATGACACGTTAGGACACGATCGTGGAGATGACCTACTCAAAATGGTCTCGGTGCGCCTTATGGAGTGTGTGGCACAGCAGAATGCAATTGTCCGTCTTGGTGGAGACGAGTTTTTAATTATTCTTTCAGATTTAGATCCAGATGAAACGATTGCTAATCAAGCAGTGATGCAAATCGCTGATAAAGTTCGTGCTGCATTAAATGAGCCTTTCGTATTAAAGGATAATAAAATCCATACTAGCTCTAGTATCGGAATTTTTATTTTCCGTAATTCAAAATTGCCAAAAAATGAGTTGCTTAAGTACGCCGACATGGCGCTGTATCAAGCTAAAGAAAATGGTAAAAACTGCATATGTGTTTTTGATCCTGAAATGGAACAAAGTGTTATTGCTAAAGCTGCTTTATTAAATGATTTAAGATTAGCTTTATTACGAGATGAGTTCCAACTTTATTATCAGATTTTAGTAAATCGTGAAGAGGAAGTGATTGGGTATGAGGCCTTGCTACGTTGGAGTCATCCTGAACACGGTTTGATTTTACCAGGTCGATTTATTGAAGAAGTGGAGAAAACTGATCTCATACATGATGTTGGTAATCGTGTATTAGTATTAGCATGCCAACAGTTAAAAGATTGGAGCCAATACCCAGAATCTTCAAACTGGACGATTTCAGTCAATATTAGTGTCGAACAATTCCGTAAGACTGACTTTGATAAAAATGTGCTTCGGATTATTGATGAAGCAGGAATTGATCCAACATTATTACGTTTAGAACTCACTGAAAGTATGTTCTATACCGATATGCATAACTCAATTGAGAAAATGAAAAAGCTCATCGAGCGTGGATTAAGATTCTCTATGGATGATTTTGGAACAGGATATTCTTCATTGAATTACCTCAAAATGCTTCCACTGGATCAACTCAAAATTGATCGTTCATTTGTAGAAAATATTGTCGGTAATCCACGCGATATTGCTATTGTGAAAACGATTATTGATTTAGCACAGATTCTCGATCTGAATGTGGTGGCAGAGGGTGTAGAAACTGAAGAGCAGTTCCAAGTTCTGAAAGAAAATGGCTGTAATACGTTTCAAGGCTATTATTTTGGTCGACCTCAACCGATTGAAAAAAATCTTAAAATACTTAATTAGAATAAAAAATTAAAAAAGAGAGCATTAAGCTCTCTTTTTTTATATGCGATAGATTTTTAGTTAGACTTTCCACCTAAGCTAAAGAACCAATTCAGGAATAATGCAGCAAAGGTAGCCGTTCCAATACCACCTAAATTGAAGCTACCAAATTGAAGCGCAAAGTCACCAGTACCTAAGATCAGCGTGATCGCAGCAATCATGAGGTTTTTATTTTTAGAGAAATCGACACGATGTTCGATCCAAATTTTAGCACCAGCTATGGTAATTAAACCAAACACCACAATTGATGCACCGGCAAGAATCGCAGTTGGAATGGTTTGAATAATTGCACCAAATTTTGGTGATAAGCCAAGGAAAATTGCGAATACACCTGCGATGGCAAAAATAATCGTGGAATAGACACGTGTCACAGCCATCACGCCAATATTTTCACCATAAGTGGTCATGCCTGGAGCACCTACACCACCGGCTAATGATGTTGCAACACCATCGGCTACAAACGCTTTTCCAATATGTGAGTCTAGATTTTCACCAGTCATGGCAGAGACAGCTTTGATGTGACCTAAGTTTTCAGCCACTAAAATCAAAGCTACAGGAGCAATGATGAGCATCGCGTTCGTACTGAACTCAGGAGCATGAAAGTTAGGAAGACCAAACCATGCAGCTTGTGTAATCGGCGCGAAGTTAATTGGAGTACCGTAACCCATGATATTCGTAATAACAAAATATACGATATAAGACAGCACCAAACCTACAAGTAAAAGTAGGCGTTGTAGCATCCCTTTGGTGAATACTGCAATTGAAGCCATACACATGACAGTAATCAATGCCATCCACATATTAAATGGATTACCCGCGACACTTTTTACCGTTACCGGTGCAAGATGCAGACCGATGATCATGACCACAGAACCTGTTACGACAGGAGGCATGAGCTTTTCAATCCATCGAGTACCTGTTGCCATCACCAGAAAACCAATTAAGGCATAAAGTACACCACAGGCAATAATTCCCCCAGCAGCTAATGCAATATTCGCATTTGCTCCAGCACCGGCATAGCCCGTTGCCGTGATGACTACACCAATAAAAGCAAAGCTTGAGCCTAAATAACTGGGCACTCGACCGCCAGTGATGAGGAAAAATAACAGGGTACAAATACCTGACATTAATATAGCAAGATTAGGATCAAAACCCATTAATAATGGTGCTAAAACTGTCGCACCAAACATGGCAAAAGCATGTTGAATGCCAAGAACTACACTTTGCGCAGGAGGTAAATATTCGGTCGTGCCAACAGGACGCGTATCAATATCATCCGTGAAGGGACGCCATTTAGGAAACCAACTGGTCATAAAGTGAGCACTCAATAGTTAAATTGTGCACATCATACGCCTGTTTTATGAGAAATCATCTGTTTCTTGAAAAATTATTAAAACTAATGGTCTGACTTTTATTAAATTTTTACCCATCGGTAAAAAAAATATGTTTTAAAAATAAAGTAAAATCAGCCTATTGCAATTCAGCTATATCAAAAAAATCTATATCCATATTGAGTAAAAAATTTATAGGTGCTTTGTTGTCATTACTGAAAATTAGAATAAAGTCTTTAAATTGCTCAAGCCCATAAAGGTACTTGAGCATAGACAGTCGTGAAATCAACCCGTATTACGTAATCCAGCAGCAATACCTGCAATACTTACCATTAATGCATGGTCAACCTCAGTTTGTTCGACAGTTCGTTCAGCTAAATATTCGCGACGTCTTTTCATGAGTTCTGCTTGTAACAGGTGTAATGGAAGGAGATAGGGTTTACGGATCTTCATGGCTTGATCAAGAACTTCATTAGAACTGAGTAATTTAGATTCACCTTTCATCGCCAATAAAGTTTGTACTGCGTCATGTAAGCGTTGGCGTAGTTCCGCACCCAATACTTTAAGATTTTCATCTTGGGTGAGATGAGATTCATAATACAATGCAACATTGCTATCTGATTTAGATAGCACCATCTCCAACATATCAATTAAAGTTTGGAAATAAGGCCATTGTTCTAACATTTCATCTAGCTCAGCTTTGTGACCTTCTGAAATGACTTGATTGATGGCTGCACCAGTACCTAACCATGCTGGAAGCATTAATCGAATTTGAGTCCATGCAAATACCCATGGAATTGCACGTAAGGATTCAATACCACCGCTGATTTTTCGTTTCGCTGGTCTTGAACCCAAAGGTAGCATCTGTAATTCAAGCTCTGGCGTCACGGTTCTTAAGTATTGGACAAAATGAGGGTTTTCGCGGACTGTTTGACGGTAAACATTCACAGAGAGTTCCGTCATTTTGTGCATCAACTCGCGCCATGCTGCCTTGGGTTCTGGTGGTGGGAGTAAAGTCGCTTCTAGGGTAGCTGCGGTATAAATCTCTAAATTTTGCAGTGCGATTTCTTCTAATCCAAATTTGAATCGGATCATTTCGCCTTGTTCGGTCACACGGATTGCACCTGAGATTGAGCCAGGTGGTTGTGAAAATAGTGCTTGTTGGGTTGGAGCACCACCACGACTAATTGAGCCACCACGACCATGGAACAAAGTGAGTTGTATACCATGTTGTTTGGCAATAGCTGTTAACTCTTCTTGTGCACGGTACTGAGCCCAATTCGCAGACATGAAACCTGCATCTTTTGCTGAGTCAGAGTAACCAATCATGACCTCGTGCTTGTTTTGAATATGTTGTTTGTACCAATGCATACTGAATAAAGTATTCATGGTCGAAGCTGCGCCATCTAAATCTTTTAACGTTTCAAATAATGGAACTACACGCAGAGGTTGCTTAATACCTGCTTCTTTTTGGAGTAATAGAACCGCCAAAACGTCACTTGGATATTCCGCCATTGAAATAATATAAGCACCTAGACTTTCAGCAGGTTGTTCTGCCAAAGTTCGCATGGTAGCGAATACTTCTTGAACATCAGGATGCTCAATAAGACTTTGAGCAGATTCATTAAGATGCTTAGGAAGTAAAGGGCGTTTGCTTTGCAGTTCTTGTAATAAGAAGTTTTGACGGGCTTGTTCAGTCCATGTCTCAAAATTGCCAAGTCCAAGATACTCAGTAATCGCTGAAATTGCTTGACGATGACGACCTGACTCTTGGCGAATATCTAGTTTTAATAACTCAATACCGAAACAATTCACGCGATAAATAAAATCGAGTAACTTTCCTTGAGCAATACCGGAAAGGTTTGAATCGACTAATGAGCGATAACATAACAATAATGGCTGCAACAACTCATCTTTGTGATGAATAATCTGGCTACGATCCACATCAGAATGTTGACCTTGTAATTTTGCAGTGAGCCATTCTCTTGTAATTTTTAAGCGTTCACGTGTTGTTCTTAAATATTCACGATAAGGCTCTGGATGAGGCTGACCTAAGGCAGCCTTTAGTTCATCACTGCACGCCTGAACAGAAAGCTCCCAACGTAAATCTTCAATATCTCGGAGGTAGAGATCCGCGGCTTTCCATCGAGATAACCATAAAACTTCTTGAGTCACTTTGTGTGTAACATTTGGGTTTCCATCTCGGTCACCACCCATCCAAGATGCAAACCGCACAGGTGCAATATCTAAAGGTAAAGCTTGAGAACAATGCTCTTGAACCAATTGATTCAATTCACGGACAAACTTAGGAATAGCGTTCCATAAAGTTTGCTCAATGGTAGTAAAACCCCATTTTGCTTCATCAATTGGGGTTGGACGATGTTGGCGAATTTCATCGGTTTGCCATGCTGAACAAACCAATTGTTTTAATTCAGAAAGAACTTGAGCGCGCTGTTTGGGGGTCAGCTTTTGCTGATCAAACTTAGATAAACACTCGTTGATCCCATCATATTTTTGGATCAAGGTGCGACGACTAACTTCCGTAGGATGTGCGGTGAGTACAAGCTCAATATTTAGCTCACAAATTTGTTGATAAAGGGTTTCCGCTGAAATCAGCTGTTGTTGAAATTTTTCAAAAAGGGGAATAAGGACATTCGCTGCAGCGCCGTTTTTATCAAACTCATTTTGGCGACGGCTACGTACCACATGATATTGTTCTGCAATATTGGCAAAGTTCAGAAAATGTGAAAAAGCGCGTGTCAGTGGAAGAATCTCATCATCTTTTAAACTTAAAAATAAACTTTCTAATTGTTTTTCAGCTTCACTATCACCATCACGTGCACCTTTCGCGAGTGCACGAATTTGTTCAACTTGATTAAACAAATCTTGTCCAGCTTGTTCTTTTAAAGTCTCTCCTAAAAGATTACCGAGTAAGCGTACGTCTTCACGTAATGGAGCATCAATTTGTTGAATCATTTTTTTCTCCTTTTCTTGTTCTTTTGACTATACCGCTTATTCATGACATGCCAAGCGATTGCAAAATAATTTAAAGAAAATTAGGTGAAAAATACGCCATTTAAGAATGGAGAGAGCTATTTTTTGTATTTCAGCATAAATAATTCGATGGCTTGATGAATAATTTCATCACATTCTGCTTCACTGGGAACCTGACGAACACCTAACAATACTTCATGATGTCGATGCCCTAAGAGTAAAGAAAGGAGCAAATGTGTTTGCTTTTCAGCATCATCTTTCTGGATAAATCCGTGCTCAATCGCTTGAGCAAAAAAATCAGTCCAAACCACAAATAACCGCTTATGAGATGCATTATAAAAAGGTTCAGCCAAAGGATTTTGCTCTGCTGCCAATTCTAATAATAAATGCTCAAGCTTAATGGCTTCAGGAAGATTGACAATTTGCAGCGCTAAACTACACACCTGATAGAAGTCTTCTAAAAAATTGGATTCAGGGTGTAATTGGATTCGCCGAGCATTGATTGATTCTTCGCACGTTTCTGCAATTGCATAGGTAAATAACGATTCTTTATCTTGAAAATGGTTATACACCGTCAGTTTAGTCACGCCAGCTTCTTTGGCAATTTGATTCATGCTTGAACCATGAAAGCCCTGTTTTAGAAACAAACGTTTAGCTGCCTCTAATATTTGTTTCTTTTTAACTAAATCCTTAGGACGTCCAATATTCATTTGCACAAAAAAATCCAAAAAAAACAGTTTAGGTCATACCTTGAAAAATGATTTTTAATTACTGTACCATGCGGTATATTAATTAAAAAATAATCAAATTAATATCCCTAATTTGATTTGCCTAAAAATTGACATAAGAGCAGTGCACATGAGTCTTCAAAAATTTGCCACATACAGTCTAATGCTCATTTGTAGCGTGATACTCACCGCGTGTAGTAAGGATAAACCCACAGAGGAACAAATTCCATTTGTGATGGTTGCCCAGCCGAATACTTCCCAAGATGAACTGAAAAGTTATGCAGGAGAAGTTCAGGCGAGACAGCAAACGGCATTGGCTTTCCGTGTTGGAGGACAAATTACTGAACGCTATGTTGATGTAGGGGATCGAGTCAAAGTCGGGCAAGTCTTAGCAAAATTAGATGTGAAAGATGCTCAACTGCAGTTAAATGCTTCAAAAGCTCAGTTAGAAAGCGCGCAATCTGCAGCCAAAATTGCCGAAGAAGAATACAAACGCTTTAAGCAGTTATTACCTATTAATGCGGTGAGTCGTTCGCAATATGATGCCGTAGAAAATCAATATAAATCGGCCATGTCAAATTTAAAACAAGCACAATCAAATTATGCAGTGAGTAGTAATCAGACGGGATATAACCAACTCATTGCCAATAAAAATGGCGTCATCACTGAGCGTAGTATTGAAGTTGGTCAAGTGATCGCAGCAGGGCAGGCAGCATATCAACTGGCGATAGATGGTGATCGTGAAGTGGTGATTGGTGTGCCAGAACAAGCAGTATCAGAAATTAAAACAGGTCAACAAGCTTGGGTTACGCTATGGTCAAAACCAGAGGAGCGTTTCGCCGCATATGTGCGTGAAATTTCACCTGCTGCCGACCAATCTAGAACATTTAGTGTCAAAGTTGCTTTGACTGAAGGGCGTTCAGCAATTCAACTTGGACAAAGTGCGCGAGTATTTTTTTCAAATACCAGTTCAAATGTGATTAATGTTCCTTTGACCAGTGTATCTGCAACAGAAGATCAGCCTTATGTTTGGGTTGTGAATCCAGATCACAGTATCCGTAAGGTGAATGTTCAAATAGGTGCTTATGGTCGTGATACAGTACCTGTGACCCAAGGTTTAAAAGCTTCTGATTGGATCGTGGTTGGCGGTGTACACTTACTGCGAGATAAACAAAAAATTAATCCGATTGACCGTCAAAACCGTGCAGTAAATGTGAAAGCAGGACAAGTTGGAGCGAAAATATGAACTTTAACTTGTCAGAATGGGCGTTAAAAAATAAGGGACTGATCCTTTATTTCATGATTTTGATGGGAATATTGGGTGTTTATTCCTACTCAAAACTATCACAAAGTGAAGACCCTCCATTTAGTTTCAAAGTAATGGTCGTTCAAACCTATTGGCCAGGTGCGACAGCGGAAGAAGTCTCTTTACAGGTGACTGATCGTATTGAAAAAGAATTAATGAGTACGGGGCTCTATGATCGTATTGCAGCCTATTCTCGTCCTGGTGAATCAATGGTGACCTTTGTTGCCAAAGACTCGCTGCGTTCCCATGAATTACCAAATGTTTGGTATCAGGTTAGAAAAAAAATTGGAGATATCAAACACCAACTTCCTAGCGGTGTTCAAGGTCCATTCTTTAACGATGAATTTGGTGACACCTTTGGGAATATTTATGTCTTAACGGGTGATGATTTTGATTATGCCGTGATGAAGGAATATGCCGATCGCTTACAGCTGCAACTACAACGTGTGCAAGATGTCGGGAAAGTTGATTTAGTCGGCTTGCAAGATCAAAAAATTTGGATAGAAATTTCAAATACGAAAACCGCTCAATTGGGTATTCCAGTTTCTGAAATTCAAGAAGCACTACAAAAACAAAATACCATGGCGAGCGCAGGTTTCTTTGAAACAAGCTCAGATCGTATTCAAGTGCGTGTCAGCGGACAATTGAAATCAGTCGAAGATATCAAGAACATGCCATTACTGGTTGGTGATAAGACCATTCAATTGGGCGATGTGGCTGAAGTTTACCGTGGCTTTAGTGAGCCAGCTCAACCACGTATGCGCTTTATGGGCAAAAATGGTATTGGTATTGCGGTGTCTATGCGTAAGGGTGGTGACATCATTGCGCTAGGGAAAAATCTAGAAAAGACCTTTAATGATCTACAACAAACTTTACCTTTAGGGATGGAACTTAAAAAAGTTTCAGATCAGCCTGTAGCGGTGCAACGCAGTATTCACGAATTTATCAAAGTGCTCGCAGAGGCCGTGATTATTGTCTTATTGGTCAGCTTCTTCTCTTTAGGTTTCCGTACAGGATTAGTGGTCGCTTTCTCTATTCCCTTGGTCTTGGCAATGACGTTCGCAGGCATGAATTTCTTTGATGTTGGACTGCACAAGATTTCTTTAGGCGCGTTAATTTTAGCACTTGGACTTTTGGTTGATGACGCCATCATTGCAGTTGAAATGATGGCCATTAAAATGGAACAAGGATATAGCAGATTAAAAGCCGCAGGTTTTGCTTGGAAGTCGACCGCATTTCCAATGTTAACGGGGACGCTGATCACTGCAGCTGGATTCTTGCCGATTGCCACTGCTGCGTCGAGCACAGGTGAATATACTCGCTCAATCTTCCAAGTTGTAACCATTGCTTTAGTGGTGTCATGGTTTGCAGCGGTACTGTTTGTTCCTTATTTAGGTGACAAATTACTGCCTGATTTTAATCAAATGAATCAGAAAGCCCCGTGGTATCAACGCTTATGGGCAAGATTACGTCAACAACCAGAGCCACAACCCGTCGTTCAACACCATGGTGAGCATCACGATCCATATCAAACCAAGACGTATCAAAAATTTAGATCTTGGGTTGAGTTATGTATTACTTATCGTAAAACCGTCATTGCTGCGACGTTTGCAATATTTGTCTTGTCAATTTTGATGTTCAAACTTGTTCCACAACAATTTTTCCCACCATCAAACCGTGCTGAAATTTTAGTGGATCTAAAACTAGAGGAAGGTGCTTCTCTAACAGCGACAGAAAATGCGGTTAAAAAAGTAGAAAAATTCTTGTCGACTCAAAAAGGGATCGATAATTACGTCGCTTATGTTGGTACAGGTTCTCCACGTTTCTATTTGCCGCTTGATCAACAATTGCCTCAGGCGAGTTTTGCACAATTTGTGGTTTTGGCTTCCTCATTAGATGAGCGAGATGAGATTCGCAAGAATCTGAGTGAAGAAATTAGCAAGTTATTGCCTGAAGTACGGTCACGTGTATCGCTATTGGAAAATGGACCACCAGTCGGTTATCCAATTCAATACCGTGTTTCTGGTGAAGATTTAAATACTGTCCGCCAACGAGCACAATTAGTGTCACAAGCAATCAGTGAAAATCCAAATACCACCAATGTTCATTTAGATTGGGGTGAGCCGAGTAAAATTATTTCACTTGAAATTGATCAAGATCGAGCGCGTCAGTTAGGCGTATCTAGCTTAGATTTGGCGAATTTCTTAAATAGTTCAATTACGGGTGCTGCAATTAATCAGTATCGTGAGAAACGGGAGTTGATTGATATTCGTTTACGTGGCGATCAAGCGGAACGTGTTGATGTGGCATCGTTACAAAGTCTCGCTGTACCGACGAGTCAAGGTACAACAGTTCCATTGGCACAGATTGCGAATATCCAATATAAGTTTGAAGATGGTCTGATTTGGCATCGTAACCGTTTGCCGACGATTACTGTACGCGCAGATATTCGGACTAAACTCCAACCAGCTACTGTGGTTGGTGAATTAACTGAATCTATTGAGAAAATTCGTGCCGAACTTCCAAGTGGTTATCTGGTAGAAGTGGGAGGCACTGTGGAGGAATCTGCACGTGGGCAAACTTCAGTAAATGCTGGCATGCCGTTATTTTTGGCTGTGGTCTTTACCTTGCTCATGATTCAGCTCAAGAGTATTTCACGTTCGTTTATTGTTTTCTTGACCGCGCCTTTGGGTTTAATTGGCGTGGTATTGTTCCTGTTAATATTCAATAAGCCTTTCGGGTTTGTGGCGATGCTAGGTACCATTGCTTTATCTGGAATGATTATGCGTAATTCGCTTATCTTGATTGATCAGATCGAGCAAGATATCAAAGCGGGTCATTCTCAATGGGAAGCGATTTTAGAAGCGACAGTACGCCGTGCCCGTCCAATTATTTTGACTGCATTGGCTGCTGTGTTGGCGATGATTCCGCTTTCACGCAGTATCTTCTTTGGTCCAATGGCGGTAGCAATTATGGGTGGACTCATTATCGCAACATTATTAACGCTGTTCTTCTTGCCAGCACTCTATGCGGCATGGTTTAAAGTAAAAAAAGAGTCAAAAACCGCGTAGTTTTATGTGAATACTAGGTGCGAAGCATTGAAAAATTCAATATAGTAGTCCCTAGTTTTTAACACAAAATAACACAGTGGGCTGAGTACATAAAAAAACTGAATGTGCACTCGGTTGAGGTATAAAAAAGCATCCATGGGGCGAGACAATTTAACAAGACATCGTCGATTAATTACGGTGTCTTATGTATTCATGTTTCTTGCATTGTTCACTGGTATCAGTGCTGCAATCGCCTATTTTTTAGCGCAAAAAGTGGCTCAAGCGCAAGACGCTGAAGTCTGGATCCATGCTCAAGCATTATGGATTGCACGAAATGTTGTGCTATTCATGATGATGGCCGCATTTGCTGCTCTTTGGTTTATTCCTGCCTGCTTTATCTATTGGGATAGTGTGTTATGGGTGAAAGGGTGTACGGTGATTGGTGTCATTTTTACCACAATTGCATGGCTATTTCTCCTAAATGCATGGCTTAAAGGCTTAGTTAAATATCTGCAGAAAAAAGCCGCTTTTTAAAATAATGATTTAATTTACTTGTAATCTCGGAATATGACCCCAACATATTCCGCAGAGAAGTCATATCAAATTTTTTTGTGGAGCATCGCCAGACATGGCTAAACGTGATTATTATGAGGTTTTAGGGGTTTCTAAAACAGCTAGTGATGATGAAATTAAAAAAGCCTACCGTAAGTTGGCGATGAAATATCATCCAGACCGTAACCCTGATAATGCTGAAGCAGAAGAAAAATTCAAAGAAGCTGCTGAAGCGTATGAAGTTTTGTCTGATAGTGAAAAACGCAGCATGTATGACCGCATGGGACATAATGCGTTTGAAGGCGGCTTCGGTGGCGGCGGCGGTGGTTTCGGTGGCGGTTTTAGCGCTGAAGACATTTTTAGTCAGTTTGGTGACATTTTCGGTGGCGCGTTTGGTGGCGGCGGTCGCCAACAGCGTCAAAGACGTGGTTCAGACTTACGTTATGTGCTTGAGCTCAGCTTAGAAGAAGCTGTACGTGGCGTAAAGAAAACAATCACTTTTACTGCGCCAGCACCATGTGAAGTGTGTGATGGTAAAGGTTCTAAAAACCCGAATGATGTTGAAACCTGTAAAACTTGTCACGGGGCTGGTCAGGTCCGTATGCAACAAGGTTTCTTCTCAGTTCAGCAAACGTGTAGCACTTGTCGCGGACAAGGTAAGATTATTAAAAATCCTTGTGGCACTTGTCATGGTTCAGGTGTTAAAGATCGTCAACAGACACTTGAAGTTACCATTCCTGCAGGCGTAGATAATGGCGATCGCGTTCGTTTAACTGGAAAAGGTGAAGCGATTCGTGATGGTCAATCAGGTGATCTATACGTAGAAGTTAATGTTCGTGAACATGAAATCTTCCAACGTGATGGCGCGGACTTGTATATGGATGTGCCGATTAGTATCGCTGATGCTGCATTGGGTAAAGAAATTGAGATTCCAACCCTTGATGGTCGTGTGAACTTGAAAGTACCTGAGGGAACACAAACAGGTAAAATGTTCCGTCTACGTGGCAAGGGTGTAAAACCAGTACGCACAAGTATGCAAGGTGATTTACTTTGCCGTATCGTGATTGAAACACCAGTCAACTTAACTGCACGTCAACGTGAACTTTTAAAAGAGTTACAAGAATCTTTAGATGGTGCGGACAGTAAATCTTCACCTAAAAAGAAATCATTCTTCGATCGTTTATTTGACTGATCAGAATGAAATAAAAGCCCGACATTATTGTCGGGTTTTTTATTGAGTTGTAAATACTTAAGACGCTTAAAGCAGGGTAAGTGATACTACCATTAGACAATTTCTTAGTTTATGGATGTATTCAAAAGTTGTTGAGACTTACTTATTTAAGCTTTCAAAATCAAAAGGTAAATTTTAATGGGTTTTGTTGGAACTATAATTTAAAAAAGAGGATCTGAAGATCCTCATTATGTAATTTTGAAAAAACTAATCCTGAGCATCAATACTCTGACCATTCATCCCTATACTGTCTTCGCCCATTAAATATAAATAAGCTGGCATGATTTGTTCAGGCGTTGCCAATACTTTCGGATCTTCATCAGGATATGCTTTAGCACGCATAGCTGTTCGTGTTGCACCAGGATTAATGCAGTTATAACGGATATTTGGATAGACATTTTCTTTTGCAAAAATTTGACTGACCGCTTCAATGGCAATTTTTGAAACTGAGTATGCGCCCCATTTCGCACGTGCTTCACGACCGACACCTGAGCTTGCAAAAACAACAGAGGCATTTTGAGATTTTTCTAATAATGGAAGTAAATGTTGAGTAAGAACAAAAGGTGCTCTTAAATTTACAGCCATTACATCATCCCACACTTCAGCAGGGTAGTGGGCCAATTCAACGCGCTCACCTAAAATCCCAGCATTGTGCAAAATCCCATCTAAACGACCAAATTGTTGGTCAAGCGTTTCAACAAGACGTTCGTAATCATATGCTGTTGCAGTAGAAAGTTGCAGTGGCAAAATTGCAGGTTGAGGAGCACCTAAACTTTCAATTTCGTCATAGATCACTTCTAACTTGTTCAGCGTTCTACCATGAAGAACGACGGTCGCACCATGTAAAGCATAGCTCAACGCTGCTGCGCGTCCAATGCCATCACCTGCACCCGTAATTAAAATTACTTTATCTTTCAATAAATCTGGGCGAGGTTGATATTCTGAATATTTCATGTGCGACCTCCTTCATTGTTCTAATTAAGCTGTTTTTTGGTGAGATTCGATCAATTCGATTAAGTGTTGATGTAATTCTTGTACATCATTCACTATACAATCTGCCTGCCAAGAATCTAAGTCATCTTTGTGTTCTAATGGTAAATATCCGTAAGCAGCCAAAATCGTGTACATATTTGCGCTTCGACCTGCATCAATATCACGTGGATGATCACCAACATAAATGCATTGTTCAGCTGGAACATTAATTTGTTGAGCAGCGAGATACATTGGTTCTGGGTCAGGTTTAGTGTGCTTAACATCTTCTGGGCATACGAGAACGGCACAACGTTCAGTTATGTTTAAGGCTTGAAGTAGTGCCTCACTCAGCCAACGAGGTTTGTTTGTCACAATTCCCCATGGAATATCGCGTTGTTCCAAGTCCTCAATTAAAGGATACATCCCTGCAAAAAGGTCTGTATCCACAGCAATATCAGCACCATAGATATCTAGAAAGCGCTGACGATGTGCAAGGAAAATAGGATCATCAACCTGTAATTCAGGATAAACCAATTTCACCATCGCCCGAGCCCCCTCGGAGACCTGAGTTCGGATCAGGGCTGCATCTACGATCTCTCGACCTTCTTCACGACACATTGCTTGAATAATACGAATAAAATCCGCAGCAGTGTCAATTAAAGTCCCATCTAGGTCGAAAAGTACGGCCTTCATTCATTCACCTCATTATGCGTGTAAACCATATAGTTCACATCGACATTTGGGGCTAACCAATAATGTTTAGTTAATGGGTTGTAATGTAAGCCTGTCATATCTTTAAGTTTTAAACCTGCGTTACGAATATCATGCGCTAATTCAGAAGGTTTAATAAATTTATGATAGTCATGAGTTCCTTTTTTCAAAAGACGTAACACATACTCTGCACCGATAATCGCAAATAAATATGATTTTGGATTACGGTTAATGGTGGAGAAGAATACATGACCGTTTGGTTTCACCAGTTTTTGGCATGCTTGAATGATTGACGCTGGATCTGGTACATGTTCCAACATTTCCATACAAGTTACGACATCGTATTGACCAGCTTGTTCTTCAGCCAATTGCTCAACTGGAATTTGACGATATTCGATATTGGTTACGTTTTCTTGTTCTGCATGCAGACGTGCGACATTTAATGGTGCTGCGCCCATATCGATACCGAGGACATCGGCACCACGGCGTGCCATACTTTCAGCCAAAATACCGCCGCCACATCCCACATCTAGGACTTTTTTGCCACTAAGACCACCTGCATGTTCATCAATCCAATTCAATCGTAATGGATTGATTTGATGGAGAGGGCGAAACTCAGAGTGTTGATCCCACCATACTGCAGCAAGTGCTTCAAATTTAGCAATTTCTTGTGGGTCAACATTCAGTTGAGTCATTACAGCCACCTTAGCAAAGTTCGTTTTAATGGGTAGAATTTATATCAGATCTTAGTGTATCGCTAATTCCAAAAAAAGCGATAAATCTTGTAAAAAAGTTCACAGAATCAAAACGATTTTCTCATATTTGTTTTATAGTGAAACCATATGCTAATCAGAATGATTTAGAGGATAAAAACTTAATGAAAAAGGTGGTTTTTAGTGGTGTTGCCGCTGCGGTGCTGATGGCACTTTCAACAGGTGCAATGGCGAACTTTGTTGAAGGCAAAGATTATACGGTCGTGCAAAACCCAGGAAAGGTTGATGTCGCTGGTAAATTGGAAGTACGTGAGTTCTTTTGGTATGGCTGTGGTCATTGCTTTACTTTAGAACCTCATATGCAATCTTGGTTACGTAAAATTCCAAAAGATGTGAATTTTGTCCGTACACCTGCTGCAATGAACAAAGTATGGGAACAGAATGCACGTGGCTACTATGTTTCTGAAGCACTTGGTGTTCGTAAACGTACCCATTTGCCTTTATTCCACGCGATCCATGACAAAGGTCAGCAGATTTTTGACCAAAAATCACAAGCGCAATTCTTTACGAAATATGGTATCCCAGAAGCGAAATTCAATAGTTTATATAATTCTTTCGCAATTACTGCCAAAGTCTCTCAAGCGAATAAATTAGCGCAACAATATCAATTGACGGGTGTGCCAGCTGTTGTAGTAAATGGGAAATATGTCGTACAAGGTGATAATGGCCGCGTGTTACAAGTGGTCGATTATCTATTGGATAAAGAGCGCAAAGCTAAATAATAGAAAACCCGCATTGAGCGGGTTTTTTTATGCCTCAGTAGTATTCCAATTCAAAATTCCTTTAAAGATTAATCGTATTTGGGTAATCGACTGTTTTTTGAGTACCAGTTTTTGTAATTCAAGCTCCATACCTGAATATTGACGGCCCAAGCTAATCCAAGACATTGCCCATGTGAAACATAAATTAATTAAAATATTCGACAACATTTTTAGATCATCAGCTTGATGAAAATTTTGTACGATTTCGAATTTTTGTAGGTCATTGGCCAAATCAGAATTTAGAAACTCAATTTCACGAGCAATCGCACGTCTTACCACTTCAGAGCCACCCCAGCGCTCTGCGATCATAAAAATCCAAGGTTGGGTATTTAAATCGATGGCTTCAAAAAAAAGTTCCATGCTGGTTTCGGCTTTAGCATCAGGGTGGGCTAAACCTTGACCGAGCTGATGAAGTACGGTTTTCAAATATAACGCGACTTGATCCACTAACTCTTGGCCTAATTCATCCATATCTTGAAAATGTCGATAAAAGGCTGTTGGCACCAAACCAACCTCACGTGCAACTTCACGCAGACTAATACTGCTAAATGAACGGCCAGATGTGCTTAAGCGCAAAGCGGCATCCAGTAAAGCCTGACGACTTTGTTGTTTACGTTCATCGCGTATAGACATCTTAAAACCTGAGAAGTGAAGTCGAGATGAGTCTATCAAAAAAATATAAAAATTAAACGACGAATGTCAGTGAACATGTGTTGACTCAATTTTAAAATCAATATAGTGTACACATGTTCACTATTAGAACACTTGTTCACTCAATTAAATTGAAATACAAAAGAGGAACGTTTGAGATGAGTAGTTATCTGTCATATCGACCTGAATGGATTCGAGAAGATTTCGTCGATTTTATCGCTGAAAAAATACATCCCACTTTGGCTTGGAAAAAAGTCAAAGCATCGCTCGTGAGTCGTCAGGCACTTAGTCACGATTTCTATGAGATTCATTTATGTCCAAATCACAATTTCGATTTTCAACAAATTGAGGCAGGGCAAAGTGTTTTAGTCACAGTCGTAGTTGCAGGCGTGCGTCTACAACGTAGTTATTCGATTGTGGAAATTTCTGCGACAGGTAATCTGGTGATTGCTGTCCGAGCTCAAGGAGTAGTGTCGAATTGTTTAAGCCAATTGGCGATAGGTTCTGTTGTGGAAATTTCTCAAGCGCAAGGTGAATTTACGCTTGAGCCGACTCAACAGCCAATTGTGTTGTTGGCATCGGGGAGTGGCATTACCGCCATTTATGCATTGCTTACGAAGGCTTTAAACACATTATCTGTACCTATCTATTTGATTTATTTCTGTCGAGATGACGCGTTCCACGTGAAACTACAACACCTCGCTTCAAAACATGATCATTTTAATTATCACTATTTTAATACACGCCAACATAAACAATATCTGACAGTGGCGTTGTTAGAGCAGTTAATGTCAAGTTTTAGGCAAGCACAGATTTATGCATGCGGTGCAACTTCGATGATGCAAGCTGTAAATCAAATTTGTCATGAAGAGGGGATCAGCAATCAGCTCAAACAAGAGTTTTTTCAAATCCGTGTAGATGAAGAAATTGAAAAACAATCTGTCACGTTTATCCGCAGTCAGAAATCGTTTGAAGCTCAAAAAAGTTTATTGGTGAGTGCTGAAGAGGCTGGATTAAGACCAGCTCATGGATGCCGAATGGGTATTTGTAATGCATGTGTCTGTAACAAAGTCAGTGGCGCTACTAAAAATATGCTCACAGGTGAAATTGAACATGAGCCAAATCGACAAATTAAATTATGTATTAGTCAGGCAGTAAGCCCTGTTGTGATTAATTTGTAATTTAACGGTATCGTATAAGACTGGAGAAAAATAATGAATATGTCACTTAATACAACATGGCAATCAAAATCTAAACATCTGACCGCTGAGCAAATTGAAGCATTTGGACAACGCGTTGAGCAGATTCGACTCAGTATTATGAATGATTTGGGTGAACAAGATGCCAAATATATATATAAGATTCGCAACTTTGTTCGCTATAGCGAGATTGGCTCACGTGCATTGCTGATGTTTGGTGGTTGGATTCCACCTGTTTGGTTGGTGGGTACAGGATTACTGGGCGTGTCCAAAATTGTTGAAAATATGGAGCTTGGACATAATGTGATGCATGGTCAATTTGACTGGTTGAATGATCCAAGTTTAAACGGTGCGACATATGACTGGGACACCATCTCAACAGGCGATGACTGGAAATATACCCATAACTATGTACATCACACCTATACCAATATTGTGGGTATGGATCATGATGTAGGTTATGGTCTACTTCGTGTTTCAGCATCTCAACCGTGGGAACCAAGATTTTTGTTTAATATTCCATTAGCAATTCAATTGATGGTGTTTTTTGAATGGTATGTCGGTGTTCAAAACCTACACTTGGAAGACGCGCTTGTTTATAAAACCAAATCTTGGAAACAAGTGTGGAAAGATGCTGAAAAATTAAGAAAAAAAGTACGACGTCAGGTGGTAAAAGATTATGTCTTTTTCCCGATTATAGCTGGTCCAAATGCGCTTCCTGTCTTCGTAGGCAATGCAGTTGCAAATGTGATTAGAAGTTTATGGTCATCTGCAGTGATTTTTAATGGTCATTTTACTGAAGATGCAGAAACATTTGAGATGGATAATACCGAAAATGAAACGCGAGCAGAATGGTATTTACGTCAAATTCGAGGTTCAAGTAACTTTACGGGAACATCATGGCTGCATATTTTGAGTGGTAATTTGAGTCATCAAATCGAGCATCATTTATTCCCTGATATGCCTGCAAATCGCTATGCAGAAGCTGCGCCAAAAATTAAAGCATTATGTGAGGAATATGGCATTCACTATAATGAAGCTAACTTTATGAAACAATTCTGGAGCGTTTGGGTTCGTTTAGCTAAATGTTCTTTACCAAATGATAAGACAGCTAAAATTTCTCAATCTATAAGAAAATTAAGAGGAATATTTGCTTGAGTACCACTATTTAGTTTAATTCATGAAAGGCATGGAGCATTGATCAAAGTTTTAAGCGTGGAACGTGAAGAGTCAACAAAAAAGCCCGATTGGTGAGGATCGGGCTTTTGAATCAAATAAAGGTACTTAAATTAAAAAATGGGTATTACGTTAATTGTAAGGAATCTAAAGTTACTCAGAAGACAAAAATATTATTCCAACATCTAGTTGTTCTAACTTACTAGGATCAGAATTAGAAACTTGTTCCTGAAGTTTTTCAGAATAATCATATATTTTCGTTCTATAACCAGGAAATTGAATATAAATATGTGCAGCACTCATATTCCAATCTTTTAAACTTGGTTTTATCAAATAATATTTTAGTGTTTCAGGAGAAATTTTAAACTTACCTTTGCTATCGGTTGTAATAGAATTATGACTATCTCTAGCTGTATCATATCCAATATAACCATGATAATTGGCAATAGGTTTTTTGCTTTCAATACTATATATATAGCCTGTAGTTTCAGGAGTTAAATATAAAGTCTTTTGAGTGCAAGCTACTAAAAAAGTGGATATAAATATTATAAGCAAATGACTAAAAAAAAATTTCATTTTGTAATTCCAGAAATAAATAAAAGCCCAGCTACGTCTTCTTGACTTGCTACAGATCGTTCATGAAATAGAGTTATATTATTTTCATTTTCATCTGCATATTTCATTAAATCAATTTCTCCACTTTTTGGATAAGTAGTACCTGCTTTTGGACTTTGATTAATAATTCCAGAGGTGGATTTATGCCCTTTTGAATGCTTTTGACCGCTATAAGCTAACAATAATTCATGTCCCATTTCATGTGCAAATGTAAGTCTAAATTGTTTATTTGCTTTTGATGCATCCCAAAATTGCCATATAGCCCCTCTCGATGTGTTAAATAACATATAACCAGTATTATAAAATGTACTCCTGTAAAGCTCCCAATTAGCACTTCTACTTGGACGCCAATTAGTAGCAAATATTAACTTCATCATAGGCATCATATTTACTGTTGACTCTTGAGCAGTTAGAAAAACCTCATAATTTTTTCCATCTAACAATATACTTTTTCCAACTGGATGAGAGCCATTTCGACTCCAGTAATATTTCATTCCATCTAAAGCCATTGTTTTTAATTGTTCATAGGAAACATTCCTTGACCGATATGGAGGTTTTCCTATGAGAATCTGATTTGGTGGGATATATTTCCAAGAATCAATACCTTGTTCCCCCCCATCTGACAGACCAACTCTTAATGTAATTGCTATCTTTAAGGTTTTTTTATTAATTAAAATGTCTATCCAATCTTTATCTTTATACTTAAATTTTACATTTTTAGTCTGACTACATTGCTCTTTATCAAAGGCATAGCCTTTTATTCTAAAATTAATGCCATCTTTTGAAGTAAATTTTTTGCTATCATAGATATCATTTACGAACCCGTCCCAATCAACTTTTATTTTTTTTCCTGGGTGATGTGGGCCTGAAATTCTTTTTATTAACTGATATTTCCCAGGTTCCATCTCTATCTCTAATTTTAGATATTCAAAAATTCCAGCCTTAATTTTGATTTCATAATCAATTTTATCATTTGATTTTTTTCCTTGATAAGAAGGAACACCACAAGGTATAAATAAATCTGTTTTAATACTGATTTTACTCAACTCAATATCGAAATTATTTTTGTCAGACAAAAAGTTATTAGTAAGTTGGTTATTAGTCGTTTGCAAATTAGAAATGGTCGAACTACTAGAACCATTTCCACTTGTCCCAACAACATGAACTTGTTTTGGCATCAAAGTAGCACCACACGTGAACTTATCACCGACATAAGCGACTGCTTTACCATCAAAAATTACATGGTCATTACTCTTAATCAAAGTTGACCACGTTTTACATTTTGGACAAGCAAAACCATCTCCCGCACGAAGAAATAGGTTTCCCATTTGAGAACTTCGCGATTGAGTGGATAACACTGTTCCGCCATGACTTGTTGTAGAACCATGTATGCCAAAGCCTTTAGACACTTTTTGATCCTCCAATCATCGAAATCATGAAATCTTTGGGTAAAGCGGCATCATGATACAAACGTAAGACATGAGCGGTTATTGGACTATCGATAATTTCATCACCATTTTCTAATAGGGAGCCAATAAGTGCTGCGGCTCGATTATGAACAGTGATGGCACTACCAGCACCAGAGATAATTTTTGCTGTTGAAGCATCAGTGTAGATCGCTTCATCACCTACTAAAGCTAAAGAAATACCTTTGACCTTATAGGTATCAGTAGAGGCTCTTACTAAACCACCTTTTTTCGTTTTAGAACCATTAAATGCAGCATAAACTTTGGTATACGGCTTATTATTCCAGTAGAGTTGCTCTGCTTGGTGAATCTTTTGAATATCATCTTGGGAAAGCTTTTTTAGCTGCTCTTCTGGCAGTTCATGCAAAAAAATAGGGCTAGTCATGCTAGATCCAATTATTCTAATTTAATAAAGAATAACAAAATACAGAATGAAGAAAAAGTTCAAAATGTAATCACACATTATCAAGAATAGTGATCATTATACATATGGGCGTTAAACGAAGTCTGATCATTTTTTATTTCAACTCAGTTCAAACCAATGTATGTTTTTAAATGAAACTGCAATTTTAAAACACGGACTTATAACAAAGTTAGATGCCATCAATCTGCTATAATGTGCCCAATCTTTTTTTAAGTAAAAATTAGGACGTATTATGCGTATTGACCAGCGTGCATTAGACCAGTTACGTGATGTTAAAATTACTCGAAACTATACACGTTATGCAGAAGGTTCAGTTTTAGTTGAATTTGGTCATACCAAAGTTCTTTGTACTGCCAGTGTTGATAATTCAGTACCGCGCTTCTTGAAAGGAAAAGGCCAAGGTTGGGTGACTGCTGAATATGGCATGTTGCCACGTTCAACCCATACACGCAGTGACCGTGAGGCAGCTCGTGGTAAACAAAGTGGACGTACTCAAGAAATTCAACGCTTAATCGGTCGTAGCTTACGTGCTATGGTGGATTTGAAGAAATTGGGTGAAAACACGATTACAATCGACTGTGATGTTATTCAAGCTGATGGTGGTACACGTACTGCGTCTATTACAGGTGCTGCGGTAGCCTTGATTGATGCTATGAATTCATTACTTGAGAAAAAGAAAATCAAACAAGATCCACTCAAAGGATTGGTGGCTGCAATTTCTGTTGGTATCTATCAAGACGAAGTACTACTCGACTTATGTTATGAAGAAGATTCAAACTGCCAAACAGACTTGAATGTGGTGATGACTCAGGCGGGTGAGTTTATTGAAATTCAAGGTACTGCGGAAGATAAACCGTTCACGCGTACGCAATGTAACGCAATGCTTGAAATGGCTGAGAAAGGCATTCAAGAGTTAATTCAAAAGCAACAACAAGCACTAGGCTGGTAATGCATTTGATAGCATGCGTTGATTGTAAAAAAGCACCTTGATAGAGGTGCTTTTTTTATTTCATAGATTTGCAATTGAAGCTTCATTGCAGCGTCACGAAAAAAGCGTATCACTGAGTTCGCATAAAACGAGAAGGATAACTACATGCGAGCTTATTTTTTTATACTCATCCTTACACCGAGTATTTTGTTAACAGCTTGTGGGGGAGATGATGATAACCAAACATCCAAACCGCAACCTTCAGATCCAAGCTGTGAAATCCACTGTGCTCCATAACCATAACAAGAATAAAAACAGGATAATTGTATGAACCGTCGTGACTTTATTTTAAATTCGACCAAGACATTATTGGGTGCATCTGCATTAGCGAGTTTTCCGCTGAGTATTCAAAAAGCTTTAGCAATTGATGCAAAAGTGGAAACTGGCACTATTCAAGATGTGAAACATGTGGTGATTTTGACTCAAGAAAATCGTTCTTTTGATAACTATTTTGGAACATTCAAAGGAGTACGTGGTTTTGGTGATCGATTCACCATTCCATTGAGTGGTAAAAGAGCGGTGTGGGAACAGTATGATGCCAACAAAAATAAAATTTTGCCTTATCACCTAGACAGTTCATTGGGCAATGCTCAACGTGTTTCGGGCACACCTCATTCATGGAAGGATGGTCAAGCCGCTTGGGATTGTGGGCGTATGGGCAATTGGGTGGAACATAAACAACCTCAATCCATGGGTTATTTTAAGAAACAAGAACTCGAGTTCCAGTTTGCGCTGGCGGAAGCATTTACTTTATGTGATGCCTATCATTGTGCCATGCACGCGGGAACTAATCCTAATCGTAAATTTATTTGGACGGGGACCAATGGGCCAACTGCTGCAGGTGTCGCGAGTGTAGTCAATGAGTTTGATAGTATTGGCTCATCAATGATCGGTTACGACTGGACCACGTATCCTGAACGATTACAGCAGGCTGGGATTAGTTGGAAGGTTTATCAAAATATGCCCGATAATTTTACGGATAATCCTTTGGCTGGATTTAAGCAATATCGTAAAGCCAATGAATTATCTGGTAAGCCGGTTAGCCATGCCAATATTTTGTCGCCTGAATATGATGAGCGTATTGATCAACGGCAATCTCTCTATAAGGGTATTGCCAATACGATGCCTAAGGACGGCGGTTTATTAGGACAATTTAAACAAGATATCTTAGAGGGTAAATTGCCACAGGTGAGCTGGGTGGTCGCACCAGCAGCGTATAGTGAACATCCGGGACCATCAAGTCCTGTTCAAGGCGCGTGGTACATTCAAGAACTGTTAAACACTTTAACGGCAGATCCAGAGTTATGGAGTCAGACGGTTTTACTGGTCAATTTTGATGAAAATGATGGTTTCTTTGATCATGTACCATCGCCATCTGCACCATCAAGAGAAATCAATGAAGCAGGTGATATCGTTAAAGTTCATGGTAAAACCACGTTATCAGAACAAGAGATATCATATGAATATTTCAATCACCCACGTGTATCAGGTTCGACAGCACAGCCTGAATTAAAATTTAAAAATGGTAAGAATGAAAACTTCTGGCATGGTGTGTATGGTCCAGGAGTACGTGTTCCTATGTATATCATTTCACCATGGAGTCGTGGGGGATGGGTCAACTCTCAGGTATTTGATCATACCTCAATTATTCAATTTCTTGAGCAACGTTTTGGCGTGCAAGAGCCTAATATTAGCCCTTATCGTAGAGCGGTCTGTGGTGACCTTACGTCGGCGTTTGACTTTAAGACACCTAACTTTAATATTCTGCCAACACTCAATGGGCAAAGAACAAAACAAGAAGCTGACAATACGCGTCATTCGCAAGAGCAACTGAGCAAGGTTCCAGTCCCAGCAAATCAACAATTTCCTGTGCAAGAATCTGGAATACGTCATTCTCGAGCATTACCTTATTTATTACATACCAGCGCGCGCGTACAGGTTGCAACCCGAAACATACAATTGATTTTCGCAAATGGTGGAGAACAAGGTGCGGTTTTCCATGTCTATGACAAACTAGATTTAAATGCCATTCCTCGACGTTTTATGGTGGAGGCAGGCAAACAGCTTGAGGATGTTTGGGAGCTAGTAGATGATCAATATGATCTTTGGGTACTTGGACCAAACGGTTAT
This sequence comes from Acinetobacter sp. 25-47-122, assembly GCF_056779695.1. Classification (NCBI taxonomy): domain Bacteria; kingdom Pseudomonadati; phylum Pseudomonadota; class Gammaproteobacteria; order Moraxellales; family Moraxellaceae; genus Acinetobacter; species Acinetobacter sp. 25-47-122. The sequence goes on along the minus strand of NZ_JBWYIJ010000012.1, from coordinate 84,457 downwards.
CATCGAGCATTTAAAGGAAATCTTCACCATCAAATTGAAAGAAATCATTTGCCAGAAATTCGAATTTGCTATGAAGCTTGTCAACCTAAAATAATTTTAAAAATACGGCATGATGGTACTGAAGCCGTGGAGATGATGGTCAAGGACAATGCGTACTACAATCAAAAAATGTGGACTGTCAAAACTCAATCGAATGAGGCTGAACTTCATCTCGATTTAACGGAGTCTTGGGGATGGTATGATTTTAATGTTGTGATCGCCCAACAGCAGAGAGAGCAGGCTTATGAACGTCGATTTGCTGGACGTATTGAAACAGGGCAGCACACATGTACTGATCCTATGATGGGATTATTGCAACCTAAACCTTAAACACGAAGTAAAAAAAGCCGTGAATGTTCACGGCTTTTTTCAGAATTGAAAAATTCAGGTATTAAGACAGTTGAAATGAATTAGAGATCCAACCCTTCGGAAGTTGAGGCATTATAAGCTCCTCAGGGCGATTTGGATCTTCATCCAGTTGCTTACCACCGTAAATGACATCATTGTTCTGTCCATTTTGATTTTGATACGTTAACCACGGATAGGTTTTACCAAACCCAACAGGATCTTGGGTGTAATCACAAACACCATCTGGAAAAACTTTTTGTAATCGAGTCCATTGCTCATCTGTAAAGTTAATATTGGGGTAAAGGCGACGTGTGAGTGGTTGTAGTTTACATTTATTGGCGTAGGTACTAATTTGATCACCTGCTACCATTCGCGGTGTTTTATAGACCGGTACACGAAGGTTATTGCAGAACCCAGATCTTCGAATCGTTCCTAATGTGATACATGAGTCGTTAAGATTTACTTTATTGCGAGTGAGTTTCTGTGGCAGAGGTAAATTGCTTGTATCATTTTTTACGCGATCCAACCATTGGTTCATATCATCGAAACTGATTTCTAAACATTTAAGATCGCCAATCATAATGGTATCACCTCCATAAAGAAGCTGATTGTTATGATGTCCGTGTGCTTTGTCTAAACGTGCTCTAATCGCGAATGCTCGGTAAGCATCATGGAAGATCGCTGGATCTGGACCACGACAATCAATAATCGCCACTTGATCTAAATTATTGGCAACATTGATTAAACCAGTTCGATAAGCATTTTTTAAACCTTGCTCCGTGGCATATAACCGTTCGGGAATTGGATTAATATCAATATCAACTCCACCGAGGCGTTCATTTAATAAAACAAATTTTTCAGCATTGATCACACCATCAAATAAGGTTTGAAGCCCGTATTGCACACCGACATTATCAATTGGTAGGTTAGCAAACCCAATATTTCGCTGGTTTTCGACAGGACTCCAAATTTGTCTAAGCTGTTGTGTATTTGGATCAACTTCAGTTGGATTTCTGAGACCCAACAAATTTACAGCAGCCTCTTGAATTGAACAGCGTGTCCCATTCGGATTTGAGGTGGCATTGTACAGTTGTGTTTCTGATATTCCGCTACAAATTGTATTTGGTCGAGCAACATCGAATTGCGCAAGTTCACTGACATAACCATTAATCTCAGAAATATGACCTTGAATATGGTTAATTTGATGAGGGAGGAAAGAGCGGCCTTCTGCTGTTTTAAAATAATTGATCATAATATGATAATCAGCAAACTGAGACGCTGTACTCCATGCATCAGGGAAGGAGCACGTTACTAACAAACCTTGGTATACACCTGGATAAGCGTTAGCTACCCATTGAGATGCGAGCGCGCCACCTGAGCAGCCTTGTCCAATGGTGTAGTCTAAAGTGCCGTATTGTTCGATAAAACGTTCTTTGGCCATAATGATTGATTCAGCTTGAACAGCCAAATTACAGTTATGTCCACTGTTGGATAGCGCCGTAGACATGACGCCATAACCTTTGCCCAAAGCCTTGATGGTAATATCTGGCAAAATAGAAGTTGATGTCGCAACCACGGTAGGTGCAGTTGCAGACTGATAATCATTTCCGCAACTTTGCCCATGGGTTACTAACAGCTTATTATTAAATTGGGGTTGTGGATTCAGCGCAGTCCAAGGCTGATTAGGATTAAACAATACAGCAAACCGATATTCATCACGATTTTGATAGCCAACCTCCTCTCTAATGATAAATGGCACTTCTACGCCTGTATCGGTCTTAATTTTGGAAATTAGACCCGCCGAAGGTGGTTTCTCAGGATTATAGGTCTGTAAAGTTCCGACCAAATTCCGATAGTAGTAATTATATTGAACAGGTTTACGACAAAATAAATCAGTCGAGCCGTTGGTACAGGTCCATGGATTAATTTGAGGTCCAGATAAAAGAGGGCCTGTGGTACTGAAATTTTTTAAATATAAATTTTGAATTGCGTTTGGTGTTTCAATTTTAAGTAGATTTTCCCCTAACTGTAATCCATCCAATAGCACTCTATTCTGAGCATTGGAAAAGCGAGATTTGATGTCCTGTCCATTTAAATGAATGCTTATATTTGCGTCATTAAAATTAATCGATGGGTCTAATTCGATCAATACATCATTATCTGTCACAAGATCGGGGCGAGTTGATAAAACAGTCACGAATTCTTTTTCAATTTTATTCGTTGGATTGTCAGGATCAGTTGGATTGGTCGGAGTTGGCTGTGATCCATTACCACCGCCTGAATTCCCCCCAGATTCGCTGGAGCTTTTACAACCGACGAGTAAGCTGCTACTAATCGCGACGCTTAAAAGCGTATAGATCATTTGCGTTTTCATGTGATTTCCCTAATGTACAACATGGTGGATGCAATCGATCCGATGACTGCATTTCTTTTTATTTATTCACTGACATTCAGCATGGTCTATGCGTTGACACCCTCCTATTATTTAGACAATGCGAACTCATGGTTTAATTGTATTTATTGGCTTCACTATGAATGAAAATTAGGCAGCATTCCATGACAGAAAATTGAATAATTGTAAAATTAAGGCGAATAAATAGTTGAAATTTAATGATTTACTTTGCATTCTATGGATTTAGCATGATTTTGATTAAAAAATAATCTTAAAGCGTGGAAGGTATCAACTAGGACCATATAAATTCAAATTTTTTTGTATTCTTGCGATAAAGTTAATGTAGCATCACAGTTTTAAGCAAATAAAAAAAGGAGCAAAGCCCCTTTTTTATTGAGAGATAGGATTGAATCAATTAAGCGTTAAAGCGCATAGATAAATCGATGGCTTTGACATCTTTAGTCAGTACACCCATGGAAATAAAGTCGACGCCTGAAGTAGCAACTTCACGTAAGTTCTCGATGGTAATATTACCTGAAGCTTCTAATTTACAACGACCAGCCACATGCTTGACTGCATCAATCATTTGTTGTTGGCTGAAATTGTCCAACATGACGATATCGGCACCAGCATCTAAAGCTTGGTTTAACTCATCCCAAGTTTCAACTTCGACTTCCACAGGTTTACCTGGTGCAATGGCATGCGCTTTTTCGATTGCTTGCTGAATGCCACCTGCAGCCATAATATGGTTTTCTTTAATTAAAAAAGCATCGAATAAACCTAAACGATGGTTTTGACCACCACCTACACCCACCGCATATTTTTGCGCAATACGTAAGCCAGGTAATGTTTTACGTGTATCCAGTAGTTTGGTATTTAAACCTTCTAAATGTTTCACATATTCAGCCGTTTTTGTAGCAACAGCAGAAAGGGTTTGTACAAAATTAAGTGCTGGGCGTTCAACGGTTAACAGACTGCGTGCTGAGCCGGCAAGTTTTAAAAATGCCTCATTGGCTTGAACTTGATCGCCATCTTGCTTTAACCAAATCACATTAACGCTTGGATCATAGGCTTTAATTAAAGCATTCACCCACGGTTGCCCTGCAAGAATCATCGTTTCGCGACTGATAATGGTTGCTGTTGCTTGTTCATCTTCAGGTGTCAGCAATGCGGTGATATCACGCTCACCAATATCTTCTTGCAATGCTTGTTGGATATTGATTTGAATTGATTGTTCAAGCAAAGATTGCGGTATGCTCATAAAATCCCTATTGTAGGCACCAGAAAAATGAGCAATATATTACCATTGCACCTCAAGTAATGGTGCTGTTTTTTTCGTCCAAGTCTTTTCCAAAGATGAGCGTGGATGAATTGTCATAACTTGCAAACACGGATTGAGATCACACATGTCGAATGTACCCAAGCTTCAAGTGGTAGATGGTGTATTACAAGGTGCAAGATTTATTGCTTCACCAAATTTTAATCAAAGACCAGACCATACTGACATTCAACTGGTGGTCATCCACAATATTAGCTTACCGCCCTCACAGTTTGGAGGAGGCTATATTGAGCAGTTTTTCCAAAATAAATTAGATTGGAATGTACACCCTTATTTTAAAACCATTGAAGGGATGCAGGTCTCAGCACATTTATTGATTTTAAGGTCAGGCGAAATTTTACAGTTTGTTAACTTTAAAGACCGTGCTTGGCATGCGGGACGCTCTACGTACATGGCAAATCCAGAATGCAATGATTATTCGATTGGCATTGAACTCGAGGGTAGTGATGATCAAGATTTTACGGAACAACAATATCAAGCTTTAGTTGAAGTCGTGGCAATACTTCAATACGCTTATCCTAAAATTAAAAGTCATATCGCAGGGCATTCAGATATTGCACCTGGACGAAAGACCGATCCAGGACCGCATTTTCAATGGTCTTATTTTAGAGATCAATTAAATCAACGAAAAATATGATGCTTTGTCGAATGAAATAACAATTTAAAAGCGAAGTTTTATTACAATATCGTCAATCTTTTTAAGTGGTGAATATGATGGCGCTTTGGCGATCCACCTTTATTGTGAGTGCAATGACCATGTTGTCTCGTGTCATGGGGCTTATTCGAGACATGGTGCTGTTAAATGTGTTCGGGGCAGGGAAAGACTTCGATACTTTTGTCGTAGCGTTCCGTATTCCCAACTTTTTTAGGCGTCTTTTTGCCGAAGGTGCATTTTCCCAAGCATTTATTCCTGTTCTCACAGAATATAAAACCACCAAACTCCATGCTGAAGTTCAGATCCTAATTAGTCGGGTATTTGGATGTTTGCTTACCGTAATGACGGCATTAACTTTGCTGTGTATGATTGTTGCACCTGCGATATTGTATGTTTATGCGCCAGGATTTCATGCTGATGCAGCCAAATTTGATTTATCAGTCGACTTATTCCGTCTCACCATTCCCTACCTGATGTTTATGTCGCTGACGGCATTTGCCAGCAGTATCTTAAACAGCTATGGCTCATTTACCACACCCGCATTTGCGCCAGTATTGTTGAATATTGCAATGATTGCAGGGGCTTTGTGGCTGTCTCCACATATGGAAACACCCATTATGGCATTGGGTTGGGCAGTGGTGTTTGCTGGCATTTTGCAATTAGCCCTACAAATTCCGGAACTGTGGCGCAAAAAACTCCTGATCCCACCCAAAGTTGATTTTAAGCACGAAGGTGTCGAGCGCATTTTAAAATTAATGTTGCCTGCACTGTTTGGGGTTTCAGTCACACAAATTAATTTGCTGCTCAATACCATTTGGGCGTCTTTTATGCAAAATGGTTCTGTGTCATGGCTTTATACAGCAGAACGGATGACCGAATTGCCTTTAGGCTTAATTGGTGTAGCCATCGGAACGGTGATTCTGCCTGCACTCTCTGCGCGTAAAGCGGAACAGGATCAAACTAAATTCAAGGCCATGTTAGATTGGGCTGCACGTGTCATCGTATTTGCTGGTATCCCAGCCAGTATCGCTTTATTTATGTTGTCTACACCGATTATTCAAGCGCTGTTCCAACACGGTGCTTTTGATGCACGAGCGACAGAAATGACCGCTTTGGCATTACAATGTATGAGTGGTGGTGTTTTGGCATTCATGTTGATTAAAGTCTTTGCTCCTGGATTTTATGCGATTCAAGATACCAAAACCCCAGTACGTGTTGGCCTCATGGCAGTTGCAGCCAATGCCATTCTCAATGTGGTTTTTATTGGTATCTTCAAATGGATGGGCTGGGAAGAACTCCATATGGCATTGGCGTTGTCATCTACAGGTTCTGCTTTAGTCAATGCAGGGATGCTATATTTCTATTTACACAAGCGTGAAATATTCCGATTTGGTCCGCACTGGAAAAAGTTATTTTTCCAATTTATGGTGGGTAACGCCGTGATGATCGCAGCCCTATGGTATGGCCTAAGCTGGTATAACCCAGATGTAGCACCGTGGATGCGTGTATTTGAAGTGCTTGCTCTTTGTGTATTAGGTGTGGTTGCCTATGTAATGGGTTTATTTGCGACTGGCTTTAGACCAAGACAGTTAAAACACGGCTAATGCTTCAAACAGACTCTCAATAAAAACATAAAAAAACATCGCTTCCGCGATGTTTTTTATAAGTTATGTGAACATTAAGGCAAAACTTTTAAAAGTTCGACATCAAAGATTAAGGTGCTGTTCGGCTCTATCGCATCGCCCGAACCGATCTCACCATAGGCCAAATCAGCAGGAATAAAGAAGCGGTATTTAGCACCTTCCTTCATGAGTTGTAAGCCTTCAGTCCAACCCAGAATGACTTGACTCACTTGGAATTCAACCGCTTGATTACGCGCGATCGAACTATCGAATACTGTGCCATCGATCAAACGCCCTTCATAATGAACTTTCACTTTTGACGTCGCTTTAGGCGTTTTGCCTTGACCTTGCTGAATCACTTGATATTGCAGCCCTGTTGGTCGTGTGACGATACCTGCTTTCTTGGCATTCTCTTGTAAAAATTGCTGCCCAGATTTTAAATTTTCTGCAGCCAATTTTTGAAATTCGATCAGCTGTTTGGATTCACTCTGCTTTTTGTATTTGGTTAAAGCCTGCGCCATTTCTTGATCGGTTAAACTCGATTTTTGACCAGTTGAGCCTTGTTTCAATCCTTCAATAAAGGCATCTAAATTGATATCTTTTAATGTATCCGCATTGGTACGTCCCATCACATAGCCATAGCTATATCCGAGCTGATCTTTTTCAGTACTTTTATTGCTAATGTTTGCCGCAAATGAGCTAGAGCTGAGGATCAGCAGACTGCTTAATATAGAGATTTTTTTCATCATTCAAATCCAAAAAAGGAGAGCTGAAGGCTCTCCTTTTGATTAACTTATTTGACTTCGATTAATTCAACATCAAAAATGAGCGTGCTGTTTGGTGGAATCGTACCAGGAACACCCTGTTCACCATAAGCCAGATTTGATGGAATATATAAGGTTGCTTTACCGCCTTCCTTCATCAATTGTAGGCCTTCGGTCCAACCAGGGATGACCTGATTCAACGGAAATTCAATCGGTTCACCACGTTCAACCGAGCTATCAAAGACTTTGCCATCAAGTAATTTACCGGTGTAATGCACTTTAACCACGGAGTTTGCAGCAGGTTGTTTGCCTGTACCTTCTTTGCTGACGAGATACTGCAAACCAGAAGCAGTTGTTTTAACATTCGGTTTTTTTGCATTTTCAGTCAGGAAGCTATTGCTTTGTGCATCGGCAGCTTTAGAGTCCTCGACTTTCTTTTCTTCTAATTCTTTTTGTAAAGCCACATAGGCAGTTTGCAGTTCTTCATCGGTATAGGCACGTTCTTTTTTAGCATGCGCTTCACGAACACCGACAATAAACGGATCAATGGCAACTTCAGGAGGAGTTTGGCTGGCAACTTCATAACCGAGTGCATAACTGATTTTATCAATCGGTTTTGCATCTGCAGTCATGCTAGAAACTGTCGCAGATGTTGGATGTTGACTTGCATAATAAACAGGGACGAGCGCAGCACCGCCTAAAACGACAGCAACAGCGATGGGTAAAGCTTTACTCATGAGATTTCCAATTTTTTCAATTCTATGTGCGACATTCTAAAATCGCGGAACCAAAACAGCATAGCGTCAATTCACTTTCAGCGATATAGAATTTCAATGAAATCAACAAAATTTCACAAATATACAGTGTTTGATCGGCATAAAAAAAGCCTGAATAGATCAGGCCTTTATTCAACAATAATTAATCATTGTCCTTTGAGGCTTTATACGCATACGCATAGTTATAGCCATAGCCATAACCTGCCGCATTACGTTGAATGTCATTTAAAATAAAGCCATTCACTTTCACACCGGCTTGTTCGAAACGATTGACTGTGATTTCGAGTTCTTTCATTTGTGTCTTCGCATAGCGAGCAATGACCAAATTCACACCTGCATATTGCGAAATGATAATACCGTCAGTCACCGCAAGTACAGGTGGCGTGTCAATGATCACATGATCAAACTGTGTTGAAAGTTGTTCAAGCAACTGTTTGAATTTTTCAGAACTCAACATCTCAGATGGATTGCTCGGACTCTTACCACGAGTGATCACACTTAAACCAGCGACTTCAGTGTCTCGAATAATATTTTGTAGAGAGTGCTGATCTGTCATGTAATCAGTCAAACCTGGCTGTGTTTCAATATTGAAATATTTGTGTAGATAACCACGACGTAAGTCAGCATCAATAATCAAAACACGTTTGTCGGCTTGCGCTAATATTGTTGCTAAATTGGTTGAAATAAATGATTTACCCACTTCAGGTGCAGGACCAGAAATCATAATCACATTATTTCGAGCTGAACTCAGCGCAAAATGAATCGCCGTGCGCATACTGCGTAAACTTTCAATCGCAATATCATCGCTATTCTTAATGGCAAGAATTGGGATTTTCTTATGCTTTTTCAGCATCTTAATTCGGCTTTCTTGCACTGGAGAACGCGGTACCGTTGCATAAACCGGCAGATCTAATTCATTTTCAATTTGACTAGAATCTTTGATGCCTGAACGCATCATATTACGTAACAGCGCCAGAAGTGTCCCGAGGAAACCACCAAGGAAAATAGACAGAATTAGGATCTGTAATTTTTTAGGCTTAATTGGTTCAATCGGTTCTACGGCAGTATCAACAATACGAACATTACCAATTTCCCCCGCTTTCGCAATGCGAAGTTGTTGGTACGAATTCAGCAAAGCTGTATACAACTGTTGTTTGACTTCAACTTCACGGAATAACTGTAGATAGCGACGTTGCAAGTCAGGGAGTTGTTTTAAGGTGCCATCTAACTCATTAATTTTTTTATTAATCGCACCAAGCTGAGCGTTCATCTGTTGCATGATTGGATGTTCATTGGTGTATTTCGCACCGGCTTCAGCCACTTTTTGCTCAAGTTCCGCTTTTTGTGTTTCTAAGGCAACACTTTGCGTTAAATACAATTCAGATTCTTTGGTGACATCAACTGTATTAAAGCCTTGACGGAATTTGTTAAATTCGCGTTCGGCGACATCCAGTTGTTGTTTCAGTTCTGGGAGTTGTTCATCCAAGAATTTGAGCGTTTGCGCAGTTTCAGCAGAACGTCGCTCTACATTTTGCTGACTATACGCATTTAAAATCGTATTCAGGACTTTTGTAATATGTTCTTTATCTTGTCCTTGATAATTGAGTCCTAGAACACCCGTCATTTTCCCTTTTTCAGCCACTGAATAGTTGGCCAAAAGCGATTTCATCGCGGCAGGTAACGACTGTTTGGTGATGATATACGTATCACTCAATTGGTCTTGTGTACGAATTTCAACTTTCCATAAGCCATCGCGGGTAGAGCGTTGATTGAGTTGGTTTACTGAACCTTTTAGCACCACTTCTTCGGTTTTTAAATCCGTCAGGGTAAATTGTTTCTCAGTAAAATTAAGTTCTAATGCACGGTCACGAAATTTCTGAGGAACATGGAAATGGGGAATAGCAAAAGATTGTTCGTCATCGTTAAAAATCACAGATTGACGTGAATAACTGGTCGAATAGTCATGTGGTGAAAATAAACGATCAAAGAAAGAGTTTTGCGTACCAGACACTCTAAGATCTAGATTTAAATTCTCAATCACTGAACCGAGGACTAATCGAGATTTCAAGATTTCAATTTCTGCTTGAGCGGGTTGTTTCTGCTCAATCATACTTGAGAGATCACCCAAAAGTGCAGCTGATGTCCCTTTATTTTCTTCAACTTGGACCAAAGCATCAACAGAGTAGGTATCTGGTGTTGTACGCAAGTAGAGTAGCGCACAGACCAGACTCAAAATCACACACAAGGCAATCAGTTTCCATTGTGCGATTAATGAAAAAAATAATTCTTTTAAATCAATTGTATCTTCGGTATTCGCGGTTTGACTCATAATCTTTATTCAAAATATTAAAGGTGTTTTTTCCAATCAGCGATACAATCCTGAATCAACTGACAGGTGTCATTAAAGAATGCTTGATCGTGTTGGTAAGGATCCGCAATATTTTTTTCACGCCAGTGCCCCAAGCGAAAGGTTTTTCCTTTTGCGTATGGCCATGTTTGTTCGATATGCTTCTGTTGGTTCTGGCTCATGACAAGAATCAAATCCGCATTTTTGACCAATTCAGCATTCAGTTTGCGCGCCACATGATCTTGCATATTTATACCGAAATTTTGCATACATTGTAATGCTTTATCATCTGCAGGATGACCAACTAGACCAGAAATACCAGCAGAGTGAATTTTTCGATTTGGGTATGCATCTTTTAGGAAATATTCTGCCATGGGGCTTCGACAGATATTTCCAATACATACCACTAAAATATTTTGAAAATTCATCAATTCCCCAAACGATCTAAATTATATAAAGCATTGGAGAAAGGAATAACCTGGTTGACCACACGTTGCCAGCGCGTTAGACCCGTTGCATCGACATAAACAATATCATTACTTTGCATTTTAAACTGATTGGCGAGACCAAAATTAGCAATGCTAGACAGATCCATATGGAAGATTTCAGTCATAGGTGAGTCACTTTGACTTCTAACGACGTAAATTTTACTGCTGCTTGCAGACAATGGATTCAGGCCTAAGCTCTCCCCAATCACATCACTCAAAGTCATGCCTTGGTCACGCATTGGTAGGGATTGGTTTTTACCCGATTCACCCATGACATAGATTTTTTGGTTTTCGCGAGAGTTGACATAAATCGTATCGTTAGCTTGCACCAAAAGATTGTGTAGCGAAAACCCTGCTTTCTCAAGTTCAATCGAATTTAAATTATAAGTTTGACCATTTCGAACGAGGCTAATCGATGTATTCGCACCAAATTGTGTGTTGACGCCACCAGCTAAGCCAAGCGCCGTATAGATACTGGTGGGTTGATCATTTAATGTATATTGACCACCTTTCATGACATTGCCCTGTACTGAATAACGTTGACCTTGGTAAGACAAAACTCGAGCAATAACATCAGGCGTTTTTAAATAACGGGCAAGTAATTGACGAAGTTCCTGATTCACTCGATCTAAACTTTTGCCAGCCGCTTTATAGCGCCCAATAATCGGGAACTGAATATAGCCACGAGAGTCGATTTGGTAGCCATTTGCTTTAATCGCTTCTTCGTTGCTAATAGTATTAGTGGGGGGGGTAATTTCTGGATATGCCCATAGATAAATGGATAATACGTCACCAGGACTAAGTAGATATTGTTTTTGATTTTGTAAAAATAAATGTCCTAAATCTTGGTGGACATTGACTTGTGCTGGTTGAACAGCAAAAAGGGACTCTTGAGTGAGTTTGATGACATTGACTTGAGTCCCCAAATCCGTCTGAAAAACACCTTCTTCTGGTAAGTCATAGGTTTGAAGACCTGAGGTCACAGCACAACCTGTAAAACTTAAGCTAAGTGCTAATAATAAACTATAGCGGTAGTAACTCACTCGAATTCCTATCATTTTTTAATTAGTAGAATATTTAAAATAGATTCAAAAATCTAAGCTGATATTTGTTGAGCTATATTATAGGAATAAACCTATAACGCCTAGCGGCAATGTGAATATAAAACCCTTTTTTGTTGCTTGATTGTGATTAAGATCATGGGGTTATGTAATGAATTTTTTCAATTGTGATTATTTTACATAAATATTTAATTTAGGATCTGTTATATTACGCACCGTTAAATTGATATTAAATACTATAAGGTATAACGGATGCTGAATGTATCGAATTTAAAATTGGCTCAGGTTGGATTAGGCTATGTTGGCCTACCGATAGCGGTAGAATTTGGTAAAAAAGTGTCTGTCGTGGGTTTTGATATTCATCAAAAACGTAGATGAATTTACAAGTGGCTAACATCATATTTTAGAGGTTTCACCTGACGAGCTCAAACAGGCAAACCAGCTGAGTTATTCAGCAAATTTAGAAGATTTAAAAAAATGAAATTTCTTTATTGTCACAGTACTAACGCCGATCGATGAGTTTAAATAACCTTATTTAAATCTAATCGTTAAAGTTTCACAAAGTATTGAAAAAGTGCTGAAAAAAAGGCGATTTTGTAATGAATGAATCTACTGTGTATCTAGGTCCGACAGGTGAGATCTGTAATCTTGTACATGAACGAGTGTCAGACTTAAAATTTAACCAAAATTTCTTTGTGGGTTATAATCTTGAATGGATCGACTCAGGCGTTAAATTGCAAATTGTTTACATAAAGTATGCTCTTTAGACTTGTATCCAGAATTAGTTTGGCAGCTCGTACTTTAAATGACAGTTGTGATGAATATATTGTGCAAAACTTCTTAAAAGATATCGTGTGTTAATGCATATAATAGATGGTATCAAAAAAATAGGTAATGAGCGTGAGTTGTAAAGAAATTGTCTAAAGGTTAGCGATACAAAATATTGAGACGATTATACTTTTAAAAGGGAATGAACTAAATTTAGATGTTTATAGCCTGTTTATTAATCCCTAAAGTAGAAGGATATGAATGTAATTTCGAATCATATAATACTTTAAAAAATAATGTGTATATAGCACTTATTATTCAAGTCGTTACTCAAGATGAGTAAAAAATCACTGCTGAAAATATATGCTTTGAATAAAACTAAGTGTATTTGGTATGATTTGAGCATTTCTTGAATGAATAAAATACTTCATTAAATTTATGGGTGTAAGTTTTTGAGTCAGACTAAAGTGGTAATAAAAAATACAGTTTACATGTTTTTAAGAATGTTTTTTGTAATGTTTTTAACGCTGTATTCTACTCGTCTTTTATTAAAAACATTAGGGTTTGAAGGCTATGGGCTTTACGATCTTATTTTTGGGGTTGTTATACTTTTCAATATATTAAGTGGGTCAATGGCAACCACATTACAGAGATTTTATAATGTTTCACAAGGGGATTTATACAAAAATTCTATTATCTATAGTGTGTCATTGCAAATTTTTTCTATTATTTCCTTGTTAATATTCTTATTTGGTTTTTTGTTTTGTGGTGATGTAGTTGAATTATTGAATATACCAATTTATTTTATTTATGACGCAGAAATTTTTTTTAAATTGTGTGTTGTGAATTTGGTTATTATGGTTTTTAGATTGCCATTCATCGCATTATTAATATCGAACGAAAAAATGGGAATGTATGCTTCAATTTCAATTTTTGATGCACAACTAAAATTTTTTGGTGTGTTAATATTAGGTTTTTTATCTTTAGATGTATCCAATCTAATTGTTTATGGTTATATCTTAATTTTAATAAATTTTATTGTGACACTTTTATACATTGTACTTTGTTATATTTGGTTGGATATGCCAAAATTACGAAGAATTAGTGATAAATTATATTATAAGGAAATGCTTTCTTTCTCGGGGTGGACAATATTTGGAAGTAGTTCCGCGTTATTTTCACAGCAGGGCTTAGCTATTATAATAAATAATTTTTTTGGTGTGCTTATTAATGCGTCAAATGCAATCGCACAACAAGTGTATACTGCTGTTTATCAATTTGTCAGTAGTTTTCAAACAGCTTATAGTCCATATTTAATGAAAACTTATGCCCAACAAGATTTTGAAAAATTAAAACAATTAATTATTTTCTTCTCAAAGTTTTCTGTTTTCTTATATCTATTGCTAGCAGTGCCACTATTTACATTCGCTGAGTCAATTTTAAAAATTTGGCTGGGAAGTGTTCCTGATTATGCTGTATCGTTTACACGCTTGACATTAATCATAGTATTATTTGAAGTATTGTCAGCACCATTGTGGTTGACCGTTCAGGCATCAGGAAATATTCAACGATATCAGGTTATCATATCAATTATTCTAATAATAAACTTACCCATAGCTTATTTGTGTTTTGTAGTGTGGGAACAACCGATATTGGCTTTTGTTGCAAAAATATTTACTTCAATTCTTGCTTATTTATATAGAATATATAGTGTTCATTCTCTAAGCTGTTTAACTTACAAAGAATACATTGATGAATTAATATTGAGGTTGTTGATATTTTTATTGGCTGTTATGCCAATTATTTTTTTGTATATGACTCAGGAAAATCAGAACTTTATACAAGTTTTAATTAATATGTTAATGATATTGTTTTTGCTCATAATTTTGTTTTTTTGTGTATTTCTTAATCGTAATGAGCATAAATTGATATTTAATTTAATATCTGGTTTTTTTAAAAGGTTTTAAAATGAATGAAATAGATTTGAAAAAAAAGTTGGAATTAATCATTGAATCAAAGTTGTTAACATTGATTGATAGTGATTATGTGCTGTGGGACTTGCCTTACCATATTAATATGGGTGATATTCTAATATGGGAAGGTGAGTTAGATTTTCTAAAAAAAGTACCTTATAAAATGTTGGATTATGGTTCTGCATATACAGTTAAATTTCCTAAACTAGATAGTGAAACAGTAATTTTATTACACGGTGGAGGGAATTTCGGAGATATCTATCGCAGTAGTCAAAATTTTAGAAATAAGGTGATTGAGTCTTATCCAAATAATAAAATTATTATTTTCCCGCAAACAATTCATTACAATGACTTAGATGTTTTTGAGTGTGATATGAGAGTCTTATCACAACATAAATCTTTATTTATCTGTGTAAGAGATGAGTACTCTTACAAATTGTTGGCCGATAGGTTGGTGGAAAATAATATTTACTTACTTCCAGATATGGCATTTTGCATTAATGATGATAAAATTGTTTCAAACAGTAAGGCAAAAACATTATATATGAAACGCATCGATTGTGAGGCGAATGATGATATTGTCGTGGATTTTAACTACGATAAAGTTTCTGACTGGCCAAGTTTTGAGTTTAATACGCCTTTAACAAAAAAGTTAAAAAATA
This sequence comes from Acinetobacter sp. 25-47-122, assembly GCF_056779695.1. Lineage (NCBI taxonomy): Bacteria > Pseudomonadati > Pseudomonadota > Gammaproteobacteria > Moraxellales > Moraxellaceae > Acinetobacter > Acinetobacter sp. 25-47-122. The sequence continues at coordinate 69,223 of NZ_JBWYIJ010000012.1, read as the reverse complement.
AAGTAATTTTTCAAATCATATTGAATAAATTGAAAGCAAGATTTGGAATAGATTTTTTTTCTACCCATTCAAATAATTTAGATATCTTTATGAGTAATATAATGAGACCCTATCTTTTTTCAGAAGCTTTAAAGTTTATAAATGAATATGAGTTAATTTATACAACTAGATTACATGGGTGTATATTGGCTGTGTTAACTGGTAAAAAAGTAAAGTTGTTGGATAATAGTTATGGTAAAAATAGTAAATTCTATAAAGCATGGTTGTATGATTATGATAAAATAGAGTGTTTGTCTCAGGAGTCAAAAAATGTCGGTTAAGGTTTCAGTGCTGTTACCTGTAAATAGGGATGATGGTTACTTAGACGCAGCTGTTAGTAGTATATTAAATCAAACTTTTAAGGATTTTGAGTTATTAATAATTGCTAATAATTGTACTGATGAGCTTTGGTCTAAAATTGAGAATATTAAAGAATTAGATGTTCGGGTAAAAGCCTATAGGCTAGATTTAGGCGGTTTGACTTTTGCATTAAATTACGGATTAAATATTGCAGCGGGTCAATATATAGCAAGAATGGATGCTGACGATATTTCTTTGCCTGAAAGATTAGAGAAACAAGTAGATTTTTTAGATCGAAATACTTCAGTAGCTATTTTGGGAGCGCAAATTAGTTATATTGATGATAATGGTGAACCATCTTCTCTGAAGGCAAGTGTTTTACCAAAAAATCCTTCTGAGAAAGTGTTATATTACAAGTGTCCAGTCTATCATCCTACAGTTATGTTTAGAAAGTCAGTTATACTTGAAATTGGTGGATATAAATATGGTTTTTATGGCGAGGATTTTGAGCTCTGGTTGCGTTGTATAAAGAATAATTTAAATATAGTGAATTTGCCTGATATTTTATTAAACTATCGAATTCATGAATATCAAGTAAGTAGTACATCTGCAGAAAAAAACATATATATATATGCTATGCTTTATATTTTTTTCAAGAAATATAAAGACTATAATTTCTTAAAGGGAATGTTCTTTCAAAATAAGGTTATTCAATATTTAATTTTGAGAACGCACAAATTTAGAAAGAAAATGTATAATGGAGGATGAGTGTGGGGGGGGATATATTAAAAAAGAGCATTTATACCTTTTCTTCTTTTATTGGTATGTTTTTTCTGATTTTTGATTTAAGAATTTTTGGATTTTTTGGGAGTGCATTTATTGTTCTATTTTTTTCTCTAGTATATTTTATTTTAAATTATAGGGATTTTATTTATCGTTTAGAACAGGTTGTTTCTTGTTTTTCTTTATTTTTGATTTTATTTTTGGTTTATTTAATATTTGTTTCTTTTAGAGTCTATGTGGATATGGCTCAAGATGTTTCTTATTGGTTATCTGCCATGAAATGTTTAGTTATTTTGATTGCAACTTTATTTTATTTAGCTATTTTTTATAAATCTAATATAATCTTAAATATAGTTAATGTTTTTTTTGTTAATGCACTATTTTGTATTTTTTTTGGTACTTTTCCAGATTATAAATTTATTATTTCATATTTTCAATATCCAACCACTATGGGGGGGAATGAGCTTATTGGGATGAGTGAGTACAGAAATTCTTTTTTATCGGGTTCTGGTTATTTTGGTGTAGCCGCACTTTATTCTTTAGTTGTTCCAATAATGTTATATTATATCTTTTTAAATAAAAATTTTTTTAATTATGTGAAATTGTTTTTTGTTTTAATCGCTGGGGTTTTGGCCGGTCGTATAGCATTAGTTGCATATTTTGTTTCTTTTCTTTTGTTTTCTTTTTTTAAAAGAAAAATTAGCTTTATTTTTATTTTTTTTATTTTTATTTTTTTTGGTTACATGGCTTTAAATAATCTGGTTTATTTTGAGGACGCAAATGCATGGATTTCTGAGCTTTATAAGAGTGAAAAATTAGGTGACTCTACTACAGTACAAGATTTAAAACAAATGTTTTATCTGCCTAATGAGTTAACATTGTTATTTGGGGATGGAAGATATGTTTCTGAATTTGGTGGTTATTATGGCGCAACAGATATAGGTTACATGCGTAATATTTTATTTGGTGGTTTAGGATTTGTCTTAATTTTATTGCTTTGTTTTGTTTCTATTTTTTATAGAGTTAGAAAAATCCCAGTAGTTTATATATTGATAATTATTTCTTTATTTTTGCATTTCAAAGGCGTTTTTATTTTTAATAATCCAGGTTTTCTCCCAATCACTCTTTCATTTGTTTTTTATTTATATATAAAGAATAAATTTATTTTAGATTCTAAGAGTATATCATGAATATTTTATTTCTTATTACGGGTCTTGGTGGTGGTGGAGCAGAAAAAGTTGTTGTTGACTTGGCCGATCAAATGACTAAACAGGGTCATACTGTAAAAATTGCTTTTCTAAAAGGAGAGGTTGTTGTAGGGCCAAAAAACCAATCAATAGAACTTATTTATTTAGGTCTTGAATCTTTAACACAATTTATATTTGCTTATCAAGAATATAAAAAATTAGTAAATGATTTCAAGCCAGATGTTGTACATGCCCATATGGTGCATGCCAATATTTTTACACGCCTGTGCCGTTTCTTTGTTAAAATTCCTCGTCTTATATGTACTGCACATAGTAATAACGAGGGTGGCTCCTTAAGAATGCTGGCTTATCGTTTAACACATAATTTAGCGGATATAACAACAAATGTTAGTCAGGCAGCTAGCCAAAACTTTGAAAATTTAGGTGCCGTCCCTAAAGGAGAAATTTTAACTACTTATAACGGTATAGACTTAAATTACTTCAATAAATGCAAATATGAGTTCAGTGAGATTAGGTCAAACTTAGGTGCTGATATTTCTACTACTATTTTTCTTGCAGTTGGTCGTTTTCATGTAGCTAAAGATTATCCAAATTTACTAAAAGCATTTTCTATTTATCTTAACCAGCACGAGAGGGTTGAAAATTTCAAGCTTTTTATTGCAGGTGATGGTGATGATCAAGCGAGATCCGAACTAAAAGCTTTAATAGAAAAATATAATCTAAACAATAATGTTAATCTACTAGGTAGAAGAGAAGATATTCCTGGTCTAATGTCAGTGGCTAATTTTTTTGTATTATCTTCATCTTATGAAGGCTTTGGATTGGTTGTTGCTGAAGCTATGGCCTGTGAATGTTTTGTTATTGCAACCGATTGTGGTGGAACTAAGGAAATTATGGGAGATACGGGAGTTTTAGTTCCCCCTCATAATAGTGAAGCTTTAGCTGAAGCATTCAAGCGAGCTCTTGAAAAAACACCTCTTGAAATACAAGAAAATAATTTCAAAGCACGTCAACGTGTAGAGGAATTATTTTCTTTAGAAAAGTCTGTTCAAAATTGGTTAAAATTGTATGAGCAAAATTAAAACGATCGTAATGATTGGCACTACCGCTGCATGTTTTTACGGTTTTAGGTCAGAGCTTATAAAGAACTTAAACTTAAAAAATATTACTGTTTATGCATTTACTACGGACAATGATGCATTGGAACTAGAAAAAATTAGTGAGTTAGGCGCGATTCCTATCTCTTACCAGCTTAACCGAGGTGGTTTAAACCCTTTAGCAGATATGCTTGCAACTTTTAAGTTGGTACAACAAATCAAACAATTAAAGCCAGACTTAGTTTTTTCATATTTTGCTAAACCTGTCATTTTTGGTACGCTCGCTGCAAAAATTGCAAAAGTTCCAAAAATTATAGGTATGCTTGAAGGATTAGGCTACACATTTACAGATCAACCGAATGGTTTAAGCTCAAAAACTAAACTCATTAAAGCAATTCAAGTTTTTTTATATAAACTTGCGCTACCAAAGTTAGATCAGCTAATTCTACTCAATCATGACGATAAAATCGATCTGCTCATAAATAATGATATAGAAGTCAAAGAAACATATATTTTAGGTGGTATCGGTCTAGATTTAAATCAGTATAAATATTCACCTGCAACAAAAGATTTGCCAATACAATTTTTGTTCATTGGTCGACTTCTAAAAGAAAAAGGAATACATGATTTTATTGCCGCTGCTCAGATTGTAAAACAGAAATTTCCTCAAACAACGTTCACTGTACTAGGTGGAATTGATGAAGCAAATTTAGGTGCTTTAACACAAGGCGAATTGACTCAGTATATTGACAAAAAAGTCATTGATTATCCTGGTCATGTTGAGAATATTGCTGAACGGATCAAACAGTCTCATGTATTTGTGCTGCCATCATATCGCGAAGGCGTGCCGAGAAGCACACAAGAAGCAATGGCAATAGGACGCCCAGTCATTACAACAGATGTCCCTGGTTGTCGAGATACGGTTATAGACGGTGTAAGTGGTTTTTTAGTACCCAAATGGGATCCGCAAGCACTGGCAGAAAAAATGATTTATTTCATCGAGCACCCAGAGCAAGTTCGTATGATGGGGGATCAAAGCCATAAAATTGCGATTGAAAAGTTTGATGCAGAAAAAGTAAACCAACGCTTATTAGAAATATTGGGAATTTAAAAATATGAAGGTCTTACTTACAGGCAGTAACGGTTTCTTAGGTCAATATTTATCACAATTCTTGGTTGAAAAAGACTATTTCATTTTAGCGCATACTCGTAAAGCCCAAACTTTTGAACATCCAAATATTAGTAATATTAATTTTGATTTAAATGATAATTTAGACAATATTGATCTAAATCAGGTGGAGATTATTATTCATTGTGCAGGTCGTGCGCACGTCATGAATGAAACTGAAGAATCACCACTTGAAGCATATCGTAAGACAAATGTCCAAGGTACTTTAAATCTTGCTAAAAAAGCTGTAAAAAGTGGTGTAAAACGTTTTATTTATTTAAGCAGTATTAAGGTCAATGGTGAACAAACCACCACACAAGCTTTTCAACCCCATGATGCTGTCTGCACAGATGATCCATATGGCTTATCTAAATATGAAGCCGAACAAACCTTACTTGCGCTCTCTCAACGTACAGGTTTAGAAGTGGTTATTATTCGCCCCGTCCTCATTTATGGACCTAATGTAAAAGCCAACTTTAAAAGTATGGTGAACTTGGCAAGTAAAAAACTCCCTTTGCCGATTGGTTGCTTAGACAATAAACGCAGTATGGTGAGCGTCTATAACTTAGCTGACCTGATTCATACGTGTATGACTCATCCAAATGCCAACCGTGAAGTATTTTTAGCCAGTGATCAGGATGACATTTCGGTTAAACAACTATTCGAAAAATTAGCAAAATATCAAAATAATCAATTGCTAGTGCTACCTATACCAAAAAGCTTGATCAGTTTTATAGCAAGTTTAGTGGGGAAAAAAGCAGTTGCATCACGTTTGTGTTCAGAATTAGTAGTAGATACTATAAAAAACACTCAGCTTTTAGGCTGGACAGCACCATATAGTGTGGATGAAAGTTTAGAGAAAATGTTTAATACCTTAAATAAAAATTGAGTCTAGTCATAGTTATGTCCATTCTTTCCCTTTTTGTATTCTTTATGCTTGCATTCGCTATGACTTATTTTATGCGAACTTATGCTTTAAAGAAAAATATCATAGACAACCCTAATGAACGTAGCTCCCACAGTGTACCCACGCCGCGCGGTGGTGGGGTTGCGGTGGTATGTAGTTATTTACTGGCACTCGTGGTGTTAATCTATAGCCAACAAGTGACAGTACATTTGGGCTTAACTCTGATGGCTGCAGTGTTTGTCATCGCTTTACTGGGCTTTCTCGATGACCATGGCCATATCAATTCCATGCTACGTTTAGCAATCCATTTTTTGGTTGCAATTGGAGTGGTGATCAGTTTAGGTGGCTTTGCTGGGGTAACTGTTTTTAATGGTCTAGAACTTGGCTTTATCGCCAATATTATTGCGGTATTATTTTTGGTGTGGTTGCTCAATCTATATAACTTTATGGATGGTATTAATGGTATTGCGAGTATTGAAGCAATCACGACAACAGTTAGCGTAGCAATTTTATATTGTGTCCTTAGTGTTTCATTAAATACGGATCTTCTTTTATTACTCGCAGCTTCTGTATTTGGCTTTTTATTATGGAATTTTCCCAAAGCTAAAATTTTTATGGGGGATGCCTGTAGTGGTTTCCTTGGTTTGACACTAGGTATCTTAGCCTTAATAGCACTTAAAGAAAATGTAGCTCTGTTTTGTGCATGGATTATTTGCCTGGGTGTCTTTATTGTAGATGCAACATATACACTTGTTAAACGTGTATTGAGTGGTTACAAAATGTATGACGCGCATCGAAGTCATGGCTATCAAATTTTATCTCGTAAATGGGGAAGTCATACGCCAGTGACCATGGGTGTTCTATTTATTAATATCTTATGGCTATTCCCAATCGCTTATTTAACAGTCAAAGAATATTTTGTTATGCCTGAGGTGGGTGTTTTAATTGCTTATTTACCTTTGCTGGTAGTAGCAGTTTTCCTAAAAGCAGGGAATCCTGATGCCTGAGCAAAAAACAACTTTACCTGAATTAATCATTCTAGGCGCTGGTGGTTATGGTCAAGCATTAGCTGAAGTCGCACAAATGTTAAATCAGTGGTCTAATATCTATTTTGTGGACGATCAATGGCCGCACAAGAAGATAATTAACGGCATTAAAGTTGTTTCAAATATAGAGGTTTTACAAGATTGGGTTGAAAATAAGTATGTTGAGGGCATTGCTGCTGTAGGAAATAATCAAATTAGACGTCAATGGCATGAAATTCTTATGGCGTGTGATATACCTTTGGCTACTATCATACATCCAAGCGCAATTATCAGCCCGAGTGTAAAAATTGGAAAGGGAGTTTCAATTATGGCTGGTTGTATATTAAGCTCCAATGTGATTATTAAAAATGGTGTCTTATTAAATTTAGGTGTACTTCTCGACCATGATGTCGTGGTGAGTGAATATGCACATTTAAGTGTTGGCGTTAAATGCGCTGGGGGAGAATTAATTGAAGAGAATGCGATTTTGAAGTAATACATTGATATATTCAAATCACTCATCAATTAATGCATGACGATCAATATGAAAGAAGGTCTATGTGAAAAATTTAATTATAAGCTTAGCAGCGAGTTCTAGAGCATTAAAACAAATATTTTTAGTGGCTTTAGATTTGTTTATTTTTCCAATTCTGATTTGGCTGTGTTATGCCATTCGCCAATTTGATTTAGGCGTCGAAGTTGTGCCGAATCTGGCTTTTGGATCTCTTTGGGTATCTTTGATTGCAGTCTGTGCATTGGGCTTAGCAAGGATTTATAGTTTTATTGTAAGAGCCTTTAACGAAGCTTTCATTTTCCAGTTGGGTTTAGCGACAACACTCACGGTATTGGCACTTTACGCTTTAGCTTATTTTACTCATGCATTTATTCCAACCTCAATTCCGTTGATGTTTGGATTTATGATGTTTGCATGGATTTGGCTTAGTCGAGGGATCATTAGAGCCCTAGTCAAATATGTATTACATGCAGATATTCCACGAAAAAGAATTGCGATTTATGGGGCTGGTTTTGCGGGTCAACAAGTCGCAGCTATGCTGAATAATTCTGATGAACACTTACCTGTGCTTTTTTTAGATGATGATGTCACACTTGCCGCGAAGAATATTGGTGGATTGAAAGTCTATCATGCAGCGGATGCACAAAAAGTGCTGAACAAGCATCAAGTCAATGAAATTTTGATTGCGTTGCCTTCGGTGGGTCGTCAACGTAAAACCGAAATTATAAAAAATTTAGAACCCGCACATTTAAAAATTACCGAGATTCCAGGCTTAACAAAACTGGTTGATGGTGAAATACGTCTGTCGGATATTCAAGAAGTCGATATTATCGACTTGCTCGGTCGCGATCCTGTGCCTCCTGTCGCCCATTTGCTTTCAAAAAATATCACCAATAAAATTGTGATGGTTACGGGTGCGGGTGGATCCATTGGTTCTGAACTGTGTCGTCAAATTATCAAAAACCAACCTAAGCTTTTGGTGTTATATGAATTGACTGAATTTGCACTGTACAGTATCGACAAAGAATTACGCCAAAAAACAGAGTTAACCATTATTCCGATCCTAGGCACAGTATTGGATCAGCAGAAGCTCGAGCGTGTCATCGCACAATATCAAGTACAAACCGTTTATCATGCAGCGGCTTACAAACATGTCCCTTTGGTAGAATGTAATCCGATTGCAGGTGTGAAAAATAATGCAGTCGGTACAGCCTTTAGTTTAAATGCTGCTGTACGCAATCAAGTGGAAACATTTGTCCTGATTTCAACGGACAAAGCGGTTCGTCCTACTAATGTGATGGGGGCTACCAAACGTATGGCGGAGCTCTATTGTCAAGCGATGGCAGCAGCTCAAGATCATACTCAGGTGAGTATTGTGCGTTTTGGCAATGTGCTGGGCTCATCAGGTTCAGTGGTTCCGCTTTTCAAGCAACAGATTGCGAAGGGTGGTCCAATTACAGTAACGCATCCTGATGTTACGCGATACTTTATGACCATTCCAGAAGCTTCTCAGTTGGTGATTCAAGCCGGTGCTTTAGGTGAGGGGGGAGATGTATTCTTGTTGGATATGGGAGAGCCAGTCCGTATTCAAGATTTGGCGCGACAAATGATTTCACTCAGTGGATTAACGGTTCGTGAAGAAGGATCACAAACAGGTGATATTGCGATTCAATATTCAGGTTTACGTCCGGGTGAAAAGTTATATGAGGAATTGCTAATCGATCAAGAGGATACTCAGATTACCGAGCATAGCCGGATCCTCAGATCGTTTGAAAAATCACATCCGTTGGATGAAATTTTACCCATATTTGACCGTTTCTATGATTTAACCGCAACACATGAGGATGTTGATTGGGTGTTGTCTCAACTAGAATACTATGTAGATGGATATCAACGCGGTGCCGAAATTCGCGTTAACTAATGAAGTAAATTAAATATTTGTAGAGCTTTGAATATGTCGATCAAAAAAGCGATTCTTCCTGTAGCAGGTCTTGGTACACGTTTTTTACCTGCAAGTAAGTCCATCCCTAAAGAAATGGTGACCGTAGTTGACCGTCCTGCGATTGAATATGTGGTTAAAGAAGCGGTTGCAGCAGGCATTGAACAAATTATTTTAGTGACGCATTCTTCAAAAGCCTCGATTGAAAACTACTTTGATCGTAGTTTTGAGCTGGAAACGACCTTAGAACAAAAAAAGAAATTTGATTTACTCAAAGAAATTACCGAAATTTTGCCCGCGCATGTGAGCGTGATCAGTGTGCGTCAGCCACAACCTTTAGGTTTAGGACATGCCGTACTCTGTGCAAAAGATGTGGTAGGTGATGATGATTTTGCTGTGCTTCTGCCTGATGTTTTAGTGAAAGATTCATCAGCGACTAATGACTTGAGCTTGATGATTCAGCGGTTCAATGAATCAAAAGCATCACAAATTATGGTGGAAGCTGTACCTGATCATTTGGTGGATCAATACGGTATTGTTGATGTTGCAGAGTCTCCAGCTGAAGGGCAAAGTACTGTGATGCAAGGTATTGTAGAAAAACCTGCCGTAGGTACAGCACCGTCTAACTTATCTGTGGTCGGGCGTTATATTTTACCTGCAAAAATTATGCAGCTCTTGGAACACACCCCACGTGGTGCGGGCAATGAAATTCAATTGACCGATGCGATTGCCATGCTGCAACAAACAGATGTGGTGGAAGCTTATCGAATGAAGGGTCAAACCTTTGACTGTGGTAGTAAATTGGGTTATTTAAAAGCGGTATTGCATTACGGTATGGATCACCCAAGTTTAGGTGAAGCTTTTAAAGTCATGATTAAAGACTTAAAACTTTAAAATGAGTATCGCTATGAATATTGCAGTATTTGGTCAGACCTTGTATGCAGGGGTTATGGCAGCATTGTTGGCTGAATATGGTCATCAAGTCTTCTGGTGTGATCTTTTAAAAAAACCAGCATCGGAACAGGTATATGCTCAGGATCAATCTGTACAAGACTTGCTTGAGAAATTACATCAGACTGGTGCAATAAAATACTGCACATTTGATGCGATTCCCCTTGATGTGGATGCCTATTTTTTTAGTTTTAATCCGACTGAACAATTGCACGGTGTTGAAATACTCAAATCCCTTAAACAACGTTCGATCCGTCATCCTAAATTAATGATTAATGCATCCACATTGGGTTTACGTGGAACCCAAAAATTTGCTGAACTATTACCTGAAGATGATTGGGTGTATGTACCAGATGTGATCCAAGAGGGCAATGCATTACGTAGCCTGACGCAAACCTCACAACTGGTCGTTGGTTGTGAGAGTGAGCGTGCTAAACGTGTATTACAAGAGTTATTGCGACCGCTCTTTCCACGTGAGCAACAATATCTATTTATGCCAGTGTTAGATGCGGAATTTACCAAGTTAAGCGTATCTGGCATGTTGGCGACCAGAATAAGTTATATCAATGATTTAGCTGTTGTGGCTGAGAAATTGGGGATTGATATTGAGCATGTGCGCCAAGGCTTAGCGGCAGATAGTCGTATTGGTCCTTCTTATTTATATCCAGGAGCAGGGTTTGGTGGGGAAAATTTCTCGCATGATGTACAAACTTTGGCGAGTACTGTTTCTGGTACTGGGGCTAAGAGTCAGCTTTTAGCACAAGTCTGGGAGATTAACGAACAACAAAAGGAAATCCTCTTCCGGAAATTATGGAATCATTTTCAAGGAGATCTGAAGGGCAAAGTCGTGGCAATTTGGGGGGCTTCTTTTAAAGAAAATACGGCTCGTATTCAACAATCCCCGATTCATGCCATGTTAAAAGCTTTATGGGCACAAGGGGTTGTCGTTAAACTTCATGATCCACAAGCCTTGAGCGAAATTGAAAAGGTGTATGGTCAGCGCGAAGATTTAATTTATTGCCAAGATCAATATGAAGCAGCGGATGATGCGCATGCACTTTGTATCCTCACAGCGTGGAAACAGTATTGGTGTCCAAACTATCAAATCCTTAAGAAAACCATGCAACATGCTTTAATTTTAGATGGTCGTAATATTTTAAATCCCGAATATGTGAAGTCGCAGGGCTTTGCTTATAAAGGAGTAGGGCGTTAATGGAACAGCCAAATCAGGAATGTAATTCAGTCGCTGTTGAACAAGCGCTTTCTAATCTCGAGCTTTTAAAAAAACAAATTGCACGTCAACATTTACGTGATTTTTTTCAGCAAGATTCTAATCGCTTTCAAAATTGTGCGATTCATTTCGAGCCACTCATTTTTGATTATAGTAAGCAGCGTGTTGATCGATCTGTGCTGGATGCCTTGGTCAATCTAGCTCAAAGCTGTGACTTATCGGGTTGGATTAAGCGCTTATTTTCTGAAGAGCGAATCAACTACACAGAAAGTCGAGCAGCCATGCATTGGGCATTACGTTTGCCGCAAGATCATGCTGAGCATTCACAGATCGCCAATCAAGTGCATCTGCAACTTGATCGTATGTATGCTTTGGTTGAGAAGATACATATGGGGCAGTATCGTGGTGCATCAGGTGAAGTGATTCAAGATGTGGTGAATATTGGGGTGGGTGGATCAGACCTAGGTCCATTGATGGTCAGCCATGCGCTCTCGGATTTTAAACAAACCACTCAAAAGCCATTGAATGTGCATTTTGTGTCGACTATGGATGGAAGTCAGTTGTCTGACTTGCTGCATAAACTGCGTCCTGAAACCACGCTGTTTATTATTTCTTCCAAGTCATTTGGCACCATTGATACTTTATCCAATGCGCAAACGGCGCGCTTGTGGCTCGAAAAAGCATTGGGTGAAGAGCTTGCTATTCTAAAACACCATTTTATTGGGGTGTCAACCAAGCCTGAGAAAATGACCGAATGGGGAATTTCCCCTGAAAACCAGCTGTTGCTTTGGGATTGGGTGGGTGGTCGTTATTCACTGTGGTCATGTATTGGATTACCAATCGCATTAAGTATTGGCGTAGAGGGGTTCAAGCAACTGCTCGCAGGGGCCTATGCGATTGACCAACATTTTCAAAGCACCGCCTTTTCACATAATATTCCGGTGTTGATGGGATTGCTAGGAGTGTGGAATAGTAACTTTCTAGCAACGAAAACCCATGCAGTTTTACCCTACGATGGACGACTTAAATATTTTGCTGCGTATTTGCAACAATTGGAAATGGAGTCCAATGGTAAATCTGTACAACGCAATGGTGAGAAGACTACGTTAGATACCTGCCCGATTGTATGGGGTGAAGTCGGCCCCAATGCGCAACATGCTTTTTATCAGTTACTGCATCAGGGTACACAAGCGGTCAGCAGTGATTTTATAGCACCCATCAAACGTTATAATGGTGACCAATATACCTATGTGGATAATGCCGAGGCGCTTAAGCAACAGCATTATCTCGCATTATCCAATTGTTTGGCGCAGTCACGATTATTAGCCTTTGGGAATGATGCTTTAAATCCTCAAGAGCTTGAGGATTTACCGCTCTATAAACAATATGAAGGTAATCAGCCCAGCACGACAATATTGATGGATGAGCTCAATCCTTATAGTTTGGGTATGTTGATTGCTTTGTATGAGCATAAAGTGTTTGTGCAATCTGTCATTTGGAATATTAATCCTTTTGATCAATGGGGTGTTGAAAAAGGCAAGGAGATTGCCAATCAACTATTGCCGATTTTAAGTGGAGAACAAACAGATGTATCGAATCTTGATGCGTCGACACAAGGTTTAATTCAGATCTTAATGGGAAAAGACAATGTCTAAAGTTTTAGTGACGGGTGGTGCAGGATATATTGGTTCGCATACCTGTGTTGAATTGTTAAATGCAGGATATGAAGTTGTTGTTCTTGATAATTTATCGAATAGCTCACCGGAATCTTTGAATCGAGTTCAAGCTTTAACGTCTAAATCTTTAGAATTTATCGAGGGTGATATTCTTGATCAAGCCATTTTAGATCAAATTTTCCAAAATCATCAGATTGACGCCGTGATTCATTTCGCAGGCTTGAAAGCGGTAGGTGAAAGTCAGCAAATCCCATTGAAGTATTTCGAGAATAATATTTCTGGCTCGATTAGCTTAGTCAAAGCGATGGAACGCGCCAATGTTTTTAATTTAGTCTTTAGCTCTTCTGCAACGGTGTATGACGAAGCCAATGTATCGCCACTGAATGAAGAGATGCCGACAGGCATGCCAAGTAATAACTATGGTTATACTAAACTCATTGTTGAGCAGTTATTGCAGAAACTCGCGCAAGCAGATGCGGGTTGGTCGATTGCTTTACTGCGTTATTTCAACCCTGTCGGTGCGCACAAAAGTGGTCAAATTGGTGAAGATCCACAAGGCATTCCAAACAACTTAATGCCTTATGTGACTCAAGTGGCTGTGGGTCGTCGTGAAAAACTATCAATTTTTGGTCATGATTACGATACCGTCGATGGCACGGGTGTGCGTGACTATATCCATGTGGTGGATTTGGCGAATGCCCATTTATGTGCACTGGAAAATCGTTTAAATGCACAAGGCTGTCGTGCTTGGAATATTGGGACAGGCAATGGCTGTTCGGTGCTAGAAATTAAAAATACCTTTGAGAAAGTCAATGGTATTGAGATACCTTTCGAATTTTCACCGCGTCGTGCAGGGGATGTCGCAACATCATTTGCAGATAATGCGCGTGCAGTTGCTGAATTGGGTTGGACGCCAAAATTGAATTTGGAAGATATGTTGGCAGATAGTTGGAATTGGCAAAAACAAAATCCAAATGGCTATCGTGAATAAAAAAATGGAGCGTTACAACGCTCCATTTTTTATGCGGTTTTAAGCCTGAATGAGTTGAGTGAGCTCATCGATATAAGCTTGCATCGGCTTTGGATTTTTGTCTTTACGGCTTTCAATATTTAAACGGAGTAAAGGCTCAGTATTCGATGCACGAACGTTTAAACGCCATGCACCAAAATCCAAACTGACGCCATCCGTTTCATCAATGGCTGGATTTTGATTTGCGAAATGATTAAAGATTTTCTGAATGGTTTCTTTTGTATCCGCAACTTTAAAGTTAATCTCGCCAGAACATGGGAATTTTTCAATCATTTCCTCAACTAGAGCAGAGAGTGGTTTTGCTGTTTCAGAGACAACTGAGATTGCTAATAACCATGGAATCATGCCACTGTCACAATAGGCAAAATCACGGAAGTAGTGGTGTGCTGACATTTCACCGCCATACACTGCATTGTGTTCACGCATTTTATCTTTAATGAAAGAGTGGCCTGATTTCGATTGCACAGCTTCGCCTTGATATTGTTCAACGATATCGAAGGTATTCCACACCAAGCGCGGATCATGCACAATTTTTTCACCTTTTTGTTTCAGTAAAAAGGCTTGTGCCAAGAGACCGACGATGTAATACCCTTCAATAAATTGACCTTTTTCATCAAAAAGGAAACAACGATCAAAGTCACCATCCCAAGCGATGCCCATGTCAGCATGATGTTGAAGTACAGCATCGGAGGTGCTTGCACGGTTTTCAACTAAGATAGGGTTGGGAATACCATTTGGGAAGTTGCCATCCGCTTCATGATGAATTTTGATAAATTCGACTGGAATATTCAAGGTTTTAAATTTCTCTTCGATCGCATCGATCACATGACCTGCTGCACCATTACCCGCATTGACTACGAGTTTTAGTGGTTTGATTTTAGCAGGGTCAATATAGGTCATCAAATGATCAATAAATTCAGGCAAGATATTATAATGCTGAGTTGTGCCTTTAATTTCGACTGCTTTGAACTGATTTTTTTCAGCAAGAAGTTGGATATCTTTTAAACCCGAGTCTGCACCAATCGGACGAGCATTTTCACGTACAAGCTTCATGCCGTTATAGTCCATCGGGTTATGGCTGGCTGTTATTTCGATCCCGCCTTGCACATCAAGATGGAATGCACCGAAATAAACTTCCTCAGTCCCAGTCATGCCTAAATCTAAAACATCAACACCTGCATCATTCAGGCCATTGATGGTAGCTTGTTTAAGTGCTTCACTGGTTAAGCGAACATCGCAACCGACTACCACTTTTTGAGGTTGATAAATTTCGCCATAAGCACGTCCAACACGGTATGCGATATCTTCATTGAGTTCTGTGCCCAATTTTCCGCGGATATCATAGGCTTTGAAACAGGTTAATTTTTCCATGTTAAGGTTCTAATCTATTGAGCAAATTGAATACGAAAATTATAGCGATTTTGATCTAAGTACGGCATGGGTTGAGATGAAAAATTACATTTAAATTCAGTAAATTAATTTACGTTATGATGCTTATTGTTGGTTGTAAATCAAGCAGCGCTCATAAGTGAATGAATTTTTTTGGAAAAAATGTAGTGAAACTTTATTGGATGTAAAAAATTGAATTTATAAAAATTTAATAATAAAAAAGCCCTGATATTGATCAGGGCTTTTTTGAATCTGGAGCGGGAAAGGAGACTCGAACTCCCGACCCCAACCTTGGCAAGGTTATGCTCTACCAACTGAGCTATTCCCGCGGAGTCTATCAATTTTTTAAATGAAAAAACTGAATGAAAAAATTTTGAGCGGGAAAGGAGACTCGAACTCCCGACCCCAACCTTGGCAAGGTTATGCTCTACCAACTGAGCTATTCCCGCATGCCGTGTATAATACAGCATGAAAAATCAGGGTCAACAACTTTATAAAAAAATATCGTGTGATTGAATAAAATTAAAGCATTTCAATGTATTTCGCTTAATTTTTGATAGGTCTTAAGCTCAACATCAAAGCGCATCTATCCAATGGCTGTGTGGTTTATTTACTTTTTATTCTAAAACTTCACGGTATACTGCTGGCAACCAATGAATGCGTGTGGAATGTAAGCATGACTTTAGAGCAACAATTAATTGAACGTTTACAACAATTGTCTCCTGTGCACTTGGACGTGGTGAATGAGTCATCAGGTCATGGTGGCTATTTCCCTGGTAAAGAATCGCATTTTAAAGTCACTGTTGTGAGTGAAGTGTTTCAAGGCTTACGTTTAGTTCAACGCCATCAAAAAGTATATGCACTGGCGGGTGACCTATTGAGTCCAGGAAAGATTCATGCTTTGGCGATTCATGCTTATGTGCCAACTGAATGGACTGGTCAAGCGCCAAATAGTCCTGAATGTGCACATGCACCGAAAGCTTAAATTTTAAAAGTAGGAGAGTGGCTGAAATGGATACACACTTAGTCATTAAAATCGTGCATATGTCGAGTTTGCTCTTGTTGATCATTGCTGTATTAGCACGTGCGACAACCTTATATTTTGGCGTCGAAAATCAACAACCCAATCCGAAAGGACGTAAGGCTTATGTTGCGCTTCAACATTTGGCATTTACTTTGGTTATTGGGACAGGCTTGATTTTATTGTTTTTGAATAATTTTCAAGTTCAACCTTGGTTCTATGCCAAAGTGGTCTTGGTGATCGTAATGTTATCTTCATTAATTAAAGCATATCGCCAAGATGCGTCTGTACTGTTAATTCAACGTCGTGCGGGAGTATTGATTAGTTGTGTCGCATTTATGGCCATTATCGGCATCGTGATGATTAAGCCAACTTTCGGTTAATTGTTAGACACAATCGCTTAGGCTCTCACCCCTCTAGGTTAAACTTGATTCATAGAATGAATTGAGCCTAGAGGGAATGATGCGTACACGTGTGGTGTTTAATCAAAAAGGTGGCGTTGGTAAATCCAGTATTACAGTAAACTTGGCTGCACTCAGTGCACATCAGGGTTTTAAGACGCTTGTCATTGACCTCGATCCTCAAGCCAATTCTAGTCAGTATCTATTGGGGGATGATGCGACTTATAATGCCGATAAACCTGCACTAGAACCCAATATTGAAAATTTTTTCGAAGATGTATTGGCGAATCAGTCCAGCAAAGGTTTGATTGGTCAAGCCATTGGAAATTTACTCAAAAATAAAAATAAAGGCTTAGAAGCCTATATACATCAGTCACCATTCCCATCTCTCGATGTTTTGCCTGCAAGTCCCTCGCTTGGTGCTTTAGAGCATAGCCTCGAATCCAAACATAAAATCTATAAGCTACGTGACGCGATTCAGCATCTAGCAGGGACTTATGATCGGATCTATATCGATACACCGCCTGCATTTAATTTTTTTACTTTGTCGGCATTAATTGCAGCAGACCGAGTGTTGATTCCATTCGATTGTGATGTCTTTTCTAAGCGGGCATTAAACACCTTGATCGAAAACATTATAGAAACCCAAGATGATCATAATGATCGATTGGAAATTGAAGGTATCGTCGTTAACCAGTTTCAAGCGCAAGCAAAGCTTCCTCGTGAAGTGGTACAGCAGCTCAGAGATGAACAACTACCTGTGCTCAATGCGATGTTGCCACCATCTGTATTAATGAAAGAGTCTCATCATAAAAATATGCCGTTAATCTATTTAAATACAGATCATAAATTGACGCAGGCCTACCAATCATTGTTCAATGAAATCGAGAATAAATAAGATTTGAGAAGTGTATGAACTCACGCGCGATGAAAATGCTCATGCAACTTGGTGTAGTCGGTTCGGTTACTGTATTGATGACCGCTTGTGCGACGACGGTTAAACCGAGTTATGTTTCTCCGACGCAATATCAAGCATTGAACTGTGTACAACTTGGTGCTGAATTCAATCGTATTCAACAGTACATCAATAATGGTGTACAACCGCCTAAACGTACAGGTGTTGGCGTTGGTCTAGGTGTTGGTGGTGGCTGGGGCCGTGGCGGTTGGGGTTTTGGTCCTTCAGTTTCCGTCAATATGGGGCAGTCATCAAATACCAAAAATACTGAATTGTCGCGATTATATGGTGAGCAAGATGCGATCTCACAAGCGGCAACATTTAAAAATTGTCCTTATGTTCCTAAGCGTCAACAGCAAGCTCAGTAATTTAAAAGGGCTGTTCAATTTGAGTTTGAGCAGCTTTTTTTTAGCAAAATGTTTCAATGTAAATTTATTAAAATCAATATCTTATAAAATTATTAACTGAAAATAGACGTGACATTCATCATTCCTTCACTTTAAAAACTTGTCTTTAAATTCGTTTTTCGTTTAAGGTGTGCCTCCTCTAAATCTCTGATTTTAATCTATGGTAGAAAGTTGGCTTTATATTTTTGCAGTGTTCGCGGTATTACTTATTCCCGGTCCAACCAATGCATTATTGGCTAGCGCAGCACATCACCATGGTGTATTAAAAGCATTCTATTTCGTACCTCTTGAGTTACTGGGTTATATCTACGGCATTAGCATTTGGGCACTGTTGGTGCATTTAACCCTACCAATTTGGCCAATGCTGATTCATATCTTACATTTGGTGAGTGCAGTTTATGTGATTTGGATGGCTTTTCATTTATGGAAAGCTTCACACCTTAAGCAATTGAGCCAAAAAAACATTCGAATGAGTCGCAGTCATCTTTTTAAATCGACACTGAAAAATCCAAAATCTATTTTGTTTGCAGTTGGTATTTTTCCAGCATGGACTTGGGATTCTTTTCAAAACTATTTTTTAGTTTTGGGTGTATTCACCTTATGTTTAATTCCATGTGCTTTATTTTGGATGTATTTTGGTCGTAAAGTCTTGGCAGGGAATCAGACGGTGGTCAGCGCAGATCGCTTATACAAAGGTTCTGCCATGTTACTTATGCTCAGTATGTTGCCTGTCATTATTGGATTTTTCTAAGCCATTCAATATTTTGTAGTAATAAAAAAAGCAGATTCTTGGTGGAGAATCTGCTTTTTTTGAAGCCTAAGATCATTACATCATTTCGGGATTTTTCTTTGGGAAAAACTTGTGGCGAATAAAGCCAATGATCCCCGGCAATACGCTCAGAATAATGATTCCGAAAATTAAATGGGTGAAATTATCTTTCACGATCGGCATATTACCGAACAAATAACCCAAAGTGATAAACGAAGAAATCCACAAGAAAGCACCAACGACATTATAAGTAATGAAGTATTTATAATTCATGCTTCCTGCACCAGCGACAAAGGGTGCAAATGTACGCGCGAATGGGACAAAACGCGCAAAAATAATGGTTTTACCGCCGTGTTTTTCGAAGAATTTTTGCGTATAAACCAAATGTTTTTTATTGATAAATCGAGATTCAATCTCAAAAACACGTGGTCCGATATATTTTCCAATATGATAATTTAAGGTATCACCCAATACTGCCGCAGTGAATAACAACACGCCCAAGAGCCACGGATCCATTGCACCTGTTGAGGCTGCTAAAGCACCTGCTGCAAACAGTAAACTGTCCCCAGGTAGAAAAGGCATGACCACCAAGCCCGTTTCTACGAAAATAATCAGGAATAAAATTCCGTAAATCCAAATGCCATAATTGGTAATAAATTCAAGTAGATGATCATCTACATGCAGAATAAAATCGATTAAATCCATGAGGGGTGAACTGAGCAAAAATGTGTTCAAATGCTAACAGCCAACGGCGCTGATGTCAGTAGTCAATTGATTTAAATTATAGGTGAATTATTGTTCTGATTATGCAACGCTGATTCTTTATATTGATTATTTATCCTAAAAATAAAAGCTACTAATCTAGGGTCATTACCAAAAACAAAACATAGATAGGTCAACCCAATGTTTAATCCAAATCAAGTGATTCAAAAAAATTTTGCTCAACCCGCAGTGCATGCAACTTTAAGCCTCGTCGCACGTGTCCTTTTAGCATATATCTTTATTGTGGCGGGGTGGGGCAAACTCGTAGGTTATAGCGCGACAGTTGGATATATGGAAACGATGGGTGTGCCAGGTGCATTATTGCCAATAACCATTTTGGTTGAACTGGGTGGAGGCTTAGCACTGTTGTTTGGAGTGCAAGCACGATTATTCGCAGCAGCTTTAGCTGGTTTCAGTTTAGTTACCGCATTTCTTTTTCATGGTACACCTGAAGATTCGATACATTTCATGAAAAACTTTGCTATGGCTGGTGGTCTAATCTTTCTCGTATTGCATGGTGCAGGTCAATGGAGTGTTGATCAGCGTTTTGAAAAATAAATGACGAATACGTAATGCAGGTGAAATGAAAGAATTATTCGCCTGCTGCATCGTGATCTGAATGTAACCCCAAGGCTTGCATGATCAAAGCAATCAACTGAAATTGTTGAATAAAAAGACAATATTTAATAATAATGTATTGAAATATAGAGAGATTTGAATAGTGTGCGTAAGCTTAATAAAAATGATAGAATAGCGCGCTAATCCTTCGTTAGCCTTTCATAGTTGTTATCATGACTACCAATACTCAAATTACCGAAGATCGTATCCTGATTTTGGATTTCGGCTCTCAATATAGCCAATTGATCGCACGTCGTGTACGTGAATCAGGCGTATATTCTGAAATGTATGCTTTTGATATGTCGGAAGAGGACATCCGCGCATTTAATCCAAAAGGGATTATTCTTTCAGGTGGTCCTGAGAGTGTTCACGTTGAAGGCAGCCCACGTGCGCCAGAAGTTGTGTTTAACTTAGGCGTACCAGTATTGGGTATTTGTTACGGTTTACAAACGATGTCTGCTCAGTTGGGCGGTAAAGTTGAACCGGGTACAGTTCATGAGTTTGGCTATGCTGAAGTCGATATTAAAGTACGTGATGCTTTAATTGGCGATCTTGAAGATTCAGCAGACAAATTGAAAGTATGGATGAGTCATGGCGATAAAGTGACTCAAATTCCAGAAGGTTTCCAAATTACTGCAAGTACACCAAGCTGCCCAGTGGCAATGGTGTCTGACGAATCTCGTCGTTTCTACGGTATCCAGTTCCACCCTGAAGTAACACATACTGCTAAAGGTAAAGAGTTACTTGAGAACTTTGTACAAAAGATCTGTGGTTGCCGTAGCCTATGGAATTCTGAAAACATCATTGATTTACGTGTTGAACAATTACGTGAACAGATTGGTGATCAGAAGGTTCTTCTTGGTCTTTCAGGTGGTGTAGATTCATCTGTTGTGGCTGCATTGCTTCACAAAGCAATTGGCGATCAATTGACATGTGTATTCGTTGACAATGGTCTTCTTCGTTTAAATGAAGGGGATCAAGTGATGGAAATGTTTGCGAAAAACATGGGTATCCGTGTGATTCGTGCTGATGCTGAACAACGTTTCCTTGACGCTTTGGCAGGTGAAGTTGATCCTGAAGTAAAACGTAAAATTATTGGTCGTGAGTTCATCGAAGTATTTGCTGAAGAAGCACGTAAGCTTGATGGCGTAAACTTCCTTGCGCAAGGTACGATTTATCCTGATGTGATTGAATCTGCTGCAAGCAAACAAGGTAAAGCGCATGTGATTAAATCACACCATAACGTGGGTGGTTTACCCGAAGATCTCGCTTTTGAATTGGTTGAGCCAATTCGTGATTTATTTAAAGATGAAGTACGTCGTTTGGGTACGACTTTAGGTTTACCATTTGAGATGCTTTATCGTCACCCATTCCCAGGACCAGGTCTTGGTGTTCGTATCTTGGGTGAAGTGAAGAAAGAGTATGCTGACATTCTTCGTTTAGCCGATGACATCTTCATGCAAGAACTTCGTGCAAGTGGTTGGTATGACAAAACTGCACAAGCATTCGCTGTATTCCAACCAGTAAAATCTGTGGGTGTAGTCGGTGATGGTCGTCGTTATGCATGGGTGATTGCACTTCGTGCGGTTGAAACGGTTGACTTTATGACGGCTCGTTTTGCGCATCTTCCTTATGATCTTGTTGATAAAATTTCGACGCGTATCATGAACGAAATTGCTGAAGTTTCTCGTGTTGTTTATGACGTATCGTCTAAACCACCAGCTACGATTGAATGGGAGTAATTTAGGGCTTTCAAGAAACAACATTTCTTGCCTAAATTACGACAAAAGCTATGCTCGCGGCAGAGAGGGATTTCGGACAGCATGGCTGTCCGCTTGAATTACCCAAGCGCTGCGTGCGTGGCAGTATCTGAATCAAGACATGCCCTAATAAAAAAAGGACGCTTAGGCGTCCTTTCTATTTATTATCTAAAATTTAATTTAGAAGAATGCTATGTTTGAAGAATTAGTCAAAATACGTAAAGCATAGGAAGTCATTAGTCCAAATAACGTTGTTTTAAGAAATTTCCCAAACTCTTGTTGTGCCAATGCAAGCAATTTGATTGCTACTTACTTAGAATCTAAAGGATATGGTGA
This sequence comes from Acinetobacter sp. 25-47-122, assembly GCF_056779695.1. NCBI lineage: Bacteria > Pseudomonadati > Pseudomonadota > Gammaproteobacteria > Moraxellales > Moraxellaceae > Acinetobacter > Acinetobacter sp. 25-47-122. Next base: position 46,937 of record NZ_JBWYIJ010000012.1, on the reverse strand, counting down.
ATTCCAATATATTTTAGGAAAAAATATAAAGGAAACAGAAAGTCTGCTTGGCTTTTAAATGTAAGAAGTAGATATATAGTTGATCTAACAGCAGATCAATTTGGATTGGATAAAATTATTTATACATTAGAGAATGAGTGTCCTTTATCACAGTTATTTCCAAAACTATTAAATCAAGGGCGAGCAAGCATTCTATTTTCAATACATACAAAACTCTAATTGTCCTACCTATAGTATTCAGCGTATTAAGTCTAAGGTGGTTCAATTTGCATGACCTTGTTAATATCTATAACAAAGATAGCCATTTGCCAAACTTTTAGGATAACAACATGACCAATAATATTTATACCGAATTGTCTCATTCAGAAGACTGTGAAAAGCACGCCAACCAATTTATTCAGGAATTTCCACTGCGCCGTGCTGAAATTGGTCAAGGGACAGTGATCAAACGCGCCTTACCAAGTCGCCATAAGCGTATGATTGGCGCATGGTGCTTCTTAGATCATGCAGGTCCTGTGACATTTGAAGCTGGACAAGGTCTAGATGTTGGACCACATCCACACATTGGTCTACAAACCTTTACTTGGATGATTGAAGGGACCATGTTGCATAGCGACAGCTTAGGTACAACAGACCAGCTCATTCAGCCAAGGCAAGTTAACCTCATGACAGCAGGTCGAGGTATTTCACATACTGAAGTCGCGCCAGCGAATGAAACAAAAATGCATGCTGCCCAACTTTGGATTGCATTGCCAGATGACAAACTTACCATCGATCCAGCTTTTAATCACTATCCTGAATTACCCGTGGTTAATCAGTCAGGTATCGAATTTACGGTATTGGTCGGTGAGTATCTAAATACAGTATCACCAGTCAAAGTACATACTGAGCTTTTAGGTGTTGATTTATTCGCGCAAGCAGCCACTAAAGCACGTTTACCTTTAAATCCAAAGTTTGAATATGGATTTATGGCGCTTGAAGGTACAGCAACCATCAATGGTCATCATTTAGATGAAGACAATATGGTAATTTTAGAGCCAGGGCTAGAATATGTGGAAGTAGAGATCCATGACAATAGTCGTGTACTGCTTTTGGGCGGTGAGCCATTTGAGTCACCAATTTTATTATGGTGGAATTTCGTTGGACGTACGCAACAAGAAATCAAAATTGCACGTGATCAATGGATAGCAGAAGATCCTCGTTTTGGGTCAATTCCATCATACCAAGGCGAGCGTTTGAAAGCTCCGATATTGCCTGATAGCATGCGTCCATCTAAATAATAAGACAAAGAAGGAAAATAAAATGGCAACGATCGCAAATGCAAAGGTCACCACACTACCTGAAAAATGGGGTGGTGAAATTCAATCTGGTCAGCACACATTTCTCACCGATAAACCTGAATCATTCCAAGGTTTAGATCGTGGGCCTGCACCGTATGATTTTATTTGTTCAGGATTAATTTCCTGCACAATGATCACATTACGGATGTATGCAGAGCATAAAGGACTGGATTTAGGCGAATTTACTGTCGAGGCAGATTTTAAAGCCAATAAAGAAGGGCAGGAATGGATTGAGCGTCGTTTAAGTTTTAAAACTAACTTGGATGAAGCACTACAAGAAAAAGTTTTAAATGTGTGCCAAAAAACACCCGTCACTAAAACATTGCTCAGAAGCGTCGAAATTAAAACAACAATTGTTTAAATATAGACAACTTAATAGGCATCAACATTCTGTATTTTTGTAATTTACAGCTAAAAAGAAGACATTTTGTGTAAAGCAGGATGTCTTTTTTTTATTCAAAATGGCTATATAGAGAGAAATAAAATTAGGTGGTCTTATGCTGACATTACATCATTTAGAAAAATCACGTTCTTCAAGAATCATTTGGGCGCTAGAAGAGTTGGGTGCTGAATACCAAATTCAACATTATAAAAGATTGCCAACTTACGCCGCTCCACCAGAATTGAAGAAGGTTCATCCTTTGGGGAAATCACCAGTGATTACTGATGATAATTTAGTAATCGCAGAATCTGCGGTGATTTTAGACTATCTGGCAGATCGCTATGATACTCAGCATCAATTTAAACCCCAGTCACAGCCGGACTTAACACAATATCAGTATTGGATGCATTACGCTGAAGGCTCATTAATGCCACTTTTAGTGATGACCTTAGTTCTCTCGTTTGTACCTCCTAAAGTACCTTTTGTGATTCGACCAATTGCCAATAAAATTATTGATGGGGTGACTGATGGATTTATACAACCGCGTCTCGCTGAACATATTGAATTTTTAGAACAGCATTTGGCGCAACATGAATTTTTTATATCTCAGTTTTCATTTGCAGATATCCAAATGAGTTTTCCCTTGATCGCGATGGATGAACGCTTAAATGGAAAATATCCGAACATTCATGCCTATGTAAAACGCATAAAACAAAGACCTGCTTATCAGCGAGCGGTTATCAAGGGGGGTGATTAAGATGGCGGATCAGGCAGTGAAATTAATCTTCCTGCCCGGAGCATCTGGCAGTACTGCATTTTGGAAACCTGTTCAATCACATTTTGAATCTGAGTACGACACGCACATCATTGCTTATCCCAGTTTTGGTGAATATCCTGATCATCCACATGTAAATTCAATGTCAGATTTACAAGATTATGTATTTGATCATCTTCAGCGCCCAAGTATTCTGATCGCTCAATCTATGGGTGGGGTCATTGCTGTTCAAGCGGCGTTGAGGTATCCAAAATTGATTCAAGGTTTGGTGTTGGTCGCTACGTCAGGTGGCGTTGATTTAACACCATTTCATGTTAAAGATTGGCGTGCAGAATATCAAAATGAATATGAAGTGCCGCACTGGTTTATTGATGATGAAACCAAATTAGATGAACGGCTTGCTGAAATTGAATGTCCTGTACTATTAATCTGGGGCGGAGATGATGATATTAGTCCTGTCGCAGTAGGTGAGTATTTAAATCACGCTTTTAAGTATTCAGAGCTGAATGTGATCCCGAACGGACAACATGATTTAGCTAAAGTTTATGCGTCAGAGTGTATTTCTTTTATCCAACGCTACTTAGCAAAATTTTAGGTTTGCTCTAGACTAAAAAAGGATGCTAATCGCATCCTTTTTTTATAATTATCGTTTTACAACGATTGAATCAATACCGCTGTGTTGTAGGGTTTGCTGAGCGATGACAGCAGCTTCTTGAGAGTCATAAGGTCCAGAGACAACCCGATACCAGGTTTGACCGCCTTCCGTGGTTTTAATGACATCTGCAGATAAGCCGTTGAGAATAATTTCAGCACGACGTGCATCAGCACTGTCTGGATCTGGATAACTTCTGACTTGTAAAAGGTAGCTACTCGCCACGGGTTGAGGTTCTACACTTTCAATCAGTTCACCCTCGGTCGTTGTAGCATCAGCAACCACAGGTGCTTCCACGATGACAGGTGCGGTGTTCACTTGCTGATTTTCAGGTACAGCTTGATCGGGGATTGGAGTCACTTGTTGTTGAGGCAATAAATCGTAGAAGCGATAATCTTTATTCGTATCTTCTTGATAATGTTCAGATTGAATATCATTGCTTTTTGGTTGGACTGGCGCCCACGGTTTCCATAGCATTAAGGCTACGGCAAAACTCAGTACAATTAAAATCAGAACAAGCATACCTAACCATTTTGGTATTAATGGTTGTTTAGGTTTGTTAGGTCTTTCTGATACACCACGCTGCGTTTTTCCAAACACTTGGAAACCTCTCTTATTTTAAGATCATGCAATGGAAAATTGGATTACCATCACATGGAATTTTTATCTCATTTTTTTCAATAATAAAAGTCTAAAGAGGTGAATCTTTTAAAAAGATTCACCTTCGATGACTTACATGCTTTCAGGTGCAGAAACGCCTAAAAGCTCTAAACCATTTTTCAAAACTTGACGAACATTTACCGATAACAACAAACGTGCTTGGGTCAGATCAGCATCATCACCGAGTACTTTATTTTCGTTGTACCAACCATGGAACAATGCTGCAAGTTCTTTTAAGTAGTTACCTACTTGATGCGGTTCATGGCTGTTTGCAGCACGTGCAATAATTTCAGGGTATGCTGCAAGTTTTGCTAAGATTTCAGTTTCAGCTTCTAATTCAAGCTTTGCGGCAAAACCACGCGCAGTGGTCGCATCGAAGTTGATGTTCAAGCTGCTTGCTTTTTCTAGCATACGACAAATACGTGCATGAGCATATTGAATGTAATACACCGCATTGTCTTTACTTTGAGAAACCGCGAGATCTAGATCAAAGTCGATGTGCTGTTCAGACTTACGCATGACATAGTAGAAGCGAGCAGCGTCGTTGCCGACTTCTTTACGTAGATCACGCAATGTGACGAATTGACCTGAACGAGATGACATTTGAACCATCTCACCACCGCGCCATAGGCTGACGAATTGTACTAATAACACAGTCAGTTTTTTTGAGTCATATCCCATCGCATCAATCGCTGCTTTTACACGTGCGATATAACCGTGGTGGTCTGAACCCCAAATATCAATAATGTCAGTATAACCACGCTGAAGTTTATTCAGATGGTAAGCAATGTCAGAAGCGAAGTAAGTGGTTTGACCATTACGACGTTTTACAACACGGTCTTTTTCATCACCAAATTCTGTTGATTTGAACCAAATGTTGCCATCTTTCTCATAGAGGAAGCCGCGTTGATCAAGTGTTTGTAATGCTTCTTCAATTTTATCAGTCAATGATGCTTCACTAAACCATTGGTTGAAAGTCACACCAAATTCACCAAGATCATCTTTAATATCATCAAGAATTGCTTTTAACGCAGCTTGATGAAAAACGCGATAACCTTCACCTATTAACGTCTGCGAGTTAAAAATTAGACCATCAATGTGTTTTTCTTTATCGCCAGAAATTACAACCTTGTTGCCTTCGGCATCAAGTTCTTCAGCATACTGCACATCTTCTGGCACATCTTTATAAACATCAGCTACAGGGCGAACATATGCATCGCCGTCTTGATCAATAATGCTTTGTGCAATTTCTTTAACGTAATCGCCTTGGTAAGCATTTTTAGGGAATACTAATGTTTGACCAGTTAACTCAAGGTAACGTAGATAAGTAGACGTCGCTAAAATGTCCATTTGACGACCAGCGTCATTCACATAGTATTCACGATCCACTGTAGCACCAGTTGCTTCAAGTAAATTCGCAACCGTCATGCCATATGCTGCGCCACGACCGTGACCCACATGTAAGCTTGATGTCGGGTTCGCAGAGACAAACTCAACTTGGATTTTTTTCGTAGCATTAACTTGCGTACGACCAAAATCATTAGCTTGTGCCTGAATAGCATCAAGAACAGCAAAACGTTGGTCTGCATTCAAGAAAAAGTTGATAAAACCAGGACCAGCGATTTCCGCTTTACTGATATCCGCAACTTCTGGCAGTGCAGCAAGAATTTTTTCTGCTAAATCACGAGGCTTCATACCTGCAGCTTTAGACGCGATCATTGCGATATTCGAAGCGAAGTCACCATGGCTTCGGTCTTTGGTTCGCGTTAAGTTTCCGCTGTTGTTAAAGTCAGATGGGAGGGCCCCTTCAGCTTGAAGAGATTGCACTGCATGATCGAGAGCTGCTTGTATTGCCGTATTCATAATTTATCGAAAAATTAATGTCGCAGAAAAACGACAAATATAGCAAATTTAGCGCTCATTAGCGAAGCAGATTTGCGTTGAATAAAACTTATCCGACATAAAAAATAATAAAATCAGTTTTTTTAATCACTATGCGCTATTTGCAGAATTAACGATGATGAAATTAATCTTTTACATCTAATGCATATCGATGATTGAATTGAGCCTGATTGTCTTTATCTCATTTAATGTGAATTTAAATAGAAATCAGGCAATTTTATGACTCGAAATTAAGCCATACACGTGACAGGCTTATTTAGTAATTCTGCTTTACCATTTTGGAAAGTGTATAACTTAGATGCATGGAAGATTTTAATGGTTTTGGCCTTTTGAGCAGCAGTTTGAAATGTCGCTAATTTTTTTTGATTCGTCAAACTAAAAGGATTTCCGTAATTCTTATTGTCGAGTAGTACTTGGATCGTTCCAACTTCAGGCTGAAGACTATTTAAAATTTCTGATCCTTCCGCATTTTGTATGCTGAGACTTGGTTTTTGGACACTATTCTTACAATTTAAACGCAGGAACAGCATGTGACCATCAACAGCTTTGTTTTGTAAGTCATAAATTCCTTGAAGGTCATTTTCGATATATACCCACTGACCAATCGGCATATTTTGTTTAAGTTTCTCAATTTGCTCGAGTGTGGTTTTACTAATATCGACAATGCCTTTTTTATCAATTTCAGGGGTTTTATCAGCGCGTGCTAAACCCACCATTGAAAGTGCTTTATCACCGACCTTTGAAGTCGTTTCAGTGATAGTTTGGCAACCCGTTACATTTAGCAGTGAAATAATAGTCAATGGCAAAATGGCAATTTTAGCTGTAATTTTCATGTGGATCTAATAATGAAGTAAAAATACGATTGAATCCGATATTAGCTGAATCGTTCAGATTAGTTTGCAAAAAAAAGTTAATAAACATGAATAATACATTTGAAATGTGACAGTTTTATCTATTTTTCAATCAATAGAATGATGGATTGAAGTTATAAAATTTAAAAATACTGCCAATATTATTATCAATTTTATAAATATACATTTGTCTTCATTTCGGCTTAAGCTATTTCTTAAATAAATGGTAAAAATGAAATGAAAAGGGTCTGAATTTAGGCCTGATCCATGAGATTAGAGATGACAACTGAACACACTGAAGTAAAACACCCTCTTTATACCCCTTATGCTGGCTTTACTTTGCTTGAACTACCTCTCCTTAATAAAGGCTCTGCGTTTACTGAGGAGGAGCGAGCAAGTTTTAATCTAAACGGTTTGCTGCCTCATGTGATTGAAACGATTGAAGAGCAACACCAACGTTCATATCAACAATTTACGTCATTTCATGACGACATTAATAAGCATATTTATCTGAGAAATATACAAGACACCAATGAGACTTTGTTTTATCATCTCATAGAAAATCATTTATCAGAAATGATGCCGATTATTTATACCCCAACGGTAGGTGAGGCTTGTCAACGATTTTCTGATATTTACCGCCGTCATCGTGGTGTATTTATTTCATATCCTGATCGTGCCAACATCGACGATATTTTACAAAATGTGAATAAGAACAACGTCAAAGTCATTGTAATCACAGATGGTGAACGCATTCTTGGTTTAGGTGACCAAGGGATTGGTGGGATGGGAATTCCAATCGGAAAATTATCTCTCTATACCGCATGTGGTGGTATTAGCCCAGCTTATACATTACCCATTACATTGGATGTAGGAACCAATAATGCACAGTTGCTAAATGATCCAATTTATTTAGGTTGGAATCAGCCTCGTATTAGTGGCGATGAATACTATGACTTTGTGGATGACGTACTTCGTGCGATTAAACGCCGTTGGCCAAAAGCTTTGATTCAATTTGAAGATTTTGCTCAGAAAAATGCAATGCCATTGCTGGAAAAATATCGTAATCAATATTGTTGTTTTAATGATGATATTCAAGGCACTGCTGCTGTTGCAGTCGGTAGCTTAATCGCAGCAAGTCGAGCTGCAGGAAAACAATTAAGTGACCAGAAAGTGGCATTCCTTGGTGCTGGTTCAGCGGGCTGTGGTATCGCTGAGCAAATCATTGCGCAAATGGTGGCTGAAGGTTTGAGTGATGCTGAGGCAAGATCACGAATTTATATGGTCGATCGTTTTGGGTTATTGACCGATAATCAACCAAATCTTTTAGATTTTCAGCGTAAACTGGTTCAAAGTTCAGAAAATGTATCCGCGTGGGCTGATGCGGAAGGCATCATTTCATTGCTAGATGTTGTAAAAAATGCACACCCGACTGTGTTAATTGGTGTCTCTGGACAACCGGGTTTATTCACTGAAGAAATTATTCGAACTATGGCATCCAATTGCGAGCATCCTATTGTATTACCATTGTCGAATCCAACGTCGCGTGTAGAAGCTGTACCAGCAGATATTATTCAGTGGACGGACGGTCGCGCTTTGATTGCAACTGGTAGTCCATTTATGCCTGTTAATTATCAAGATAAGCTACACAATATTTCTCAGTGTAATAACTCTTATATTTTCCCAGGGATTGGCTTAGGGGTGATTGCTGTGCAGGCAACGCGTGTTACAGACAATATGCTGATGGCATCAAGTATGGCGTTAGCAGATTGCTCTCCAAAATTGCAAAACCCTGACGACGACTTACTTCCTGATCTTAATGATTTGCAGAAAGTCTCCCGAATCATCGCGTTTAAGGTTGCAAAAGCGGCAATTGAGGATGGTGTTGCTTTGCCATTGAGTGATGAGCTGATCGAAAAAAGTATTGAAGATAATTTCTGGAAGCCTGAATATCGCCGTTATAAGCGAATTCCATTTTAAAAAAACTTGAATTTTCAATATAAATTCATTGGAAATAAATAGGAATCAATGCGTTGGTTCCTATTTTTTGTTTAGAATAATTACAATATTTAAAAGCAAGATTGAGCGGAATACGCTACAATTTTCAAAAATCATAATAATAGCTTTAATCATTCTATGCTCAATAATATCAATTCAATTATAGAAGGCTTGGGTCTTAGCCCGCAAAAGCGCGTCTTACATATTAAATTTTCTAATCCAATATTAGATAGCCAAGTTTTCATTCAACGAATTCAGGGTCAACACTTTATTAATCAAGGCTTAAAAGCTGAAGTATTATGCTTATCGACGAATGCGCATTTACAACTTAAGCAATTCATTGGTTGTTTAGTGGCTGTCGATCAAGTTACGGATCTTGGAAAATTAGCTCGGACTACTGGGATTGTGACAGGGGTGAGCCAAGGTCAAAGTGATGGAGCATTGACCTTATATAAGTTGACTGTTGAAGATGCAACTTCACTTTGGCACAAACGCCGTAACAGTCGCGTATTTATGAACAAATCCGTGGTTGATATCACTGAGATTATTTTTAAAGAGTGGCAGACGAAAAGCGTGTTATTTAGTGCCGCTTTGAGTCTGTCAACGGCGGGTTTAAAAGCATCATATGATATACGTCCATTTGTGATGCAAGCCAACGAATCAGACTATGATTTTCTAACACGCTTATGGCGGAGTGAAGGCATTAATTGGTTGATTGATGAGACAGATCAAACTGTGCCATTCTCAGCGAAAGAAATTCAATCACAAAAATTAAGGCTAATAGATGAAAATAGTCAGTACGAGCCTTTAGATCGACGCACGCTCAGATTCCATCGCAGTCATGCAACAGAACGTTTTGATACGATTACCAGCTTTATTGCTCAACGCTCAATACAATCTACAGCAATTCAGGTACAACGTTGGCAGGGCGATATACTTGCGCAAGATCAAGATGATTATCAACTCAGTGCTCATCAACATAGTGACCAGTTGGACAATGAAACCTTAAGTCTAGAACAAGCATGGACTGTGAGTCCTGCTTGGATTGCTGATTTAAAAGGTGAAGATCAAGCCACTCCATCAAACAATTCACAACTGCAAAAACTGAATACACAACTCAATCAATACCAAGATTTGCAGGCTAAATACTTTACTGCGGTGAGTAGCGTTCGAGATGCCAATGTTGGGTATTGGTTTGAATTTATGGGTCATCCAGAAATAGATCAACATCAAGGGGCAGATCGCCAATTTATTATTTTAGGAAAACATTTTTTTAATCAAAATAATTTACCTAAAGATTTAAATAATCAAATTGAAACATTAATTGATTTAAGTCGTTGGAAAAAGACAAAAACAGATGAGCGTTTATCTACAGAACTGAGTTTAGTGCGCCGAGCTATACCTATTGTTCCAGAATATGATCCATTGAAACATCGTCCAGTTGCTTATCCTCAACGGGCAAAAGTGGTTGGACCTGAAGGTGAAACGATCTATGTGGATCAATGGGGACGTATTAAGGTTCGCTTCGTATTTACACGTAATGATGACCATCAACATGATGGTGGGGCAGGGGCGAATGATAATGATACAGACTCTGCATGGGTTGATGTTTTAACCTCTTGGGCTGGGGAGGGTTATGGATCAAGATTCCATCCACGTATAGGTGAAATTGTAGTCATTGACTTCTTTGATGGAAATGTTGATCGACCTTTCGTTGTTGGGCGTTTACATGAGGCTGAACGTCATCAAACCATGTTTGATGTTAAGGGGCAGTTACCTGATACAAAAAAACTCAGTGGAATTCGCACGGCAGAAGTTGGTGGTTCTGGATTTAACCAACTCCGATTTGATGATACGACAGGACAAATTAGTACTCAGTTGCAAAGTAGTCATGCGGCAACTCAATTGAATTTGGGTAATTTGAGTCATCCTAAGGATAAGGAAAAAAGTGATGGACGTGGAGAAGGATTTGAGCTGAGAACTGATGCCTATGGTGCTGTTCGTGCAGGGAAAGGAATGCTCATTACGACTTATGCACAAGAAAAAGCAATTGCTGATCATCTTGAAGCTACACAGGCTCAATCTCTGTTGAGTCAGAGTGAGCAGAGTATGAAAATGCTCAGTGAGATTGCAGTAAAACAACAATCGGATGCATTAAATGTAATTAGTAGATTACCTAAATTTATTCAATCATTAGAAATCAAAAGTAGTGCTCAAGCTTTGCAGTCTACAGTGAGTTTATTTAAAGAGGGAATAGCGAAGGATCCAGTAAATGCATTGAAAGATTGTGGTGGCTTTATTAAGGATATTGGTACTTTAGGTGGTAATGCTGCTGGTATTGTAGATGAGTTTAATAGTTACTTTGAGCATGCTCAAGAAGCGGTTGATAATCTCAAGGAATTTATTGATAACGTACAAGAATATGGTTCTGAGGCGATAAAGAGGAAATTTGAAAGTATTAAAAATGGGATTAAAGATAACCCATTTCAAGCACTTCAAGATGTGAGTAAAGCAATTTCGAGCGTTGACTTGAATGTGGAAGATCAACTGGTGTTATGCACTAGTTTTGGTGGTGCAAACAAAAAAGATGATATTAATCCAGTAAAAGCCTTAAGCACACTGACAGGTTTTATGGAGGGATATACTCAAGGATTAGAAAATAGTTCTGATCAAAAAAAACAAGAGCAAGGACGTTTATTTAGACAGGCACTCATGCTTTTGGCTTCACCGAATGGGATTGCATTAACAACGCCTGAGGACATTATTCTTCAAGCATCACAAGATATTGCGGAGAGTGCACAGGGTTCAATTAATTTAAGTGCGCAAAAAAACATTGTGGGGCATGCTCAAGACAAGATCAGTTTGTTTGCTGCACAGAAAGGATTTCGAGCGTTCGCAGCTAAGGGTAAAGTTGAATTACAAGCGCAAGATGATGCGATTGAAGCAATTGCACGTAAGGTGATTAAGCTTATTTCAACCGAAGATAAAATTGAAATTACCAGCCCTAAAGAAATTGTACTGACCGCAGGTGGCTCGCAACTCAAGATTAATGCTAGTGGAGTATTTAGCACGACGGGTGGAAAATTTGAGAGTAAGGCAGGGCAACATTTGTTTACGGGTGGAGCAACTGTAAATGCGCAATTACCTAAGATGCCTGAGAGTGGGATATTTAGTAGAAGATTTGATTTTAGTGAACTAATTTCAAAAGAACTTTTAAAGAATGGCTATAAATATAAAGTCGTTAATCATGATAAAAAGACAGAATATATAGGTTTTCTTGATGAAAATGCTCGCACAGAGAGAATCTTTAGTGAGAACCCTGATAATGTTGAAATAGTACTATTGGGTAAATCTGAAGATGAATCAGATAAGTTGCTTCTAATTGAGGAAGAATTTACTCAAGATCAAAGTGATAGTTCAGATGAAGCATGTTGTGGAGGGCATGATGAAGATGATCATGACTATCATGGTGAAGAATTTAACGATGAAAGTGATTTAGAAGCTGATTTCAACAGTTTTGGACTTTAAGGTGGATTTATGAAAAAACTAAAAAAAATAATGACTATTTTCGTGTGCTTAAGTAGCCCAACACTATATGCTGAAAGTTCGAAAGAGTGTATGAATTATTGGAATCAACCAATAAAAAAGATCACGGTATTAGAAGAAGTTGAATGTGATCATATCTGGGATTTTGGTAAAAGTAAAAATAGTTTGAATCGCTTCAAAGTAGTAAATAATTTAAATCTCAAAACAACTAATACACAATGGATGTCAACAGGGCAGTGTCAAAAAGTATCATACAATAAAAAACAGTTTAATATTTACAATTCAGAGTACAAAGAATATGGGCACAATATTTGGCTAATTTACGATGACAAAAATGCTTTTGCATATTTTAGAAAAGTGAATAGTAAAGATCAATCAGTGGAGGTAAGTTGTGCTCAAGAGGGGGCGGACACAAATTTGAAATTTATACTCAATACTTATTTAAAAAATAATACATCTGTAAGTATGCAAAAATACAAACCAAATGATTGGTATAAAGAGTAATAAGAATGAAAAAAACAATAACTTTTAAAGATGGGACAACTAGAACGTTTGAAACAAATTTGGAGGGTTTTATTCAAGCTGTAAGTTTTAAAGAATCTTCATCAGATTTGTCTTTGCCATTAAGCAATCCAGTCAATATAAGGTGTGCAAGAAAAGTAAACGAGGCAGGTTATTTGGGCCTATTTCAATGGGGAGAGTCTGCTCTGTATGAGCTGGGGTATTATTTAGGGGATAAAGGAATTTCCTATGATGATATTAAAGATGCAAGAAGGGGATCTGCTTTACACAATAGTTGGAAGAGTCAATTTGACTCTAATAATTGGTCGGGTAAGTGGTCAGGTAAAAGAAATATAAATTCCAAATCTGATTTTTTAAATAATCCTAAGGTTCAGTATGAGGTTATCAAAGAATGGATTGGTTATTTATGTAAACAAATAAGAAATAATAATTTAAATGAGCATTTTGGTAGAACGATTCAAGGCGTTGAAGTCAATGAGTCTGGAGCAATTGCTGGGATGCATTTGGTTGGTATAGGAGGTTTGGGTGCTTTTTTAGGGTTTTCAAAATTTTCTGGTGAAAAACAAACGGATGGTAATGGAACACATATTAAGAAATATATTCAAGACTTTGGTGGCTTTGATCTGGAGCAGTGCTGTAATCGGAAAATATATATAAATTTGAAGGATAAAAATGATAATGTATTACCAGATAAGGAAGTTACAATTGTCTCAAAATATTCTGGAAAAAGTTTTTCTGGTGAGACCAAAGTTAAAATAAAAAGCGATGAAAATGGATATCTTCCTGTCATTGTTAGGCATCCATCAACTGAAATTAAAATTGTGGCTGATGGCAAAGAGTCAAATCCTATTATTCAGAAAGCTGACCAAAAACAACGTGCAATTTTAAAGGATTTTGAAGTTTCAAAATTTCCAGCAACCTTAGAGCAAAATAGTACTCCTCAGCCTAAACCTCAACCAGATAAAACACCTCAACAAGTAAGAAATGAGAAAAATCAATCTGAAGCTAAGCATGAAGGAGCTGCTGAAAATAACAAAGATATTAGTTTCAATATTCAAATTGTAGAGGGTGATACAGGGAAACCAATCTCTAATATGAATTTTTTTCTTACATATAAAGAAAATAAGAAAAAACATACAGCGAATGATCAAGGTATTAAGCAAGGTATTATTGCTGAAGTTGGACAAGACATAGAAGTTTCAGTTTCAGGTGAAGTAGGAAATCAAAAAATACATCACTTTAAAGTCGAACAAACTTTGTCTAATCAGACAGTTAAAATTAAGTTACCAGTTCAAGCTTTCAAAATAATTGTAAAAAAAGACAATAGATTGGTGCCGAATTTACCAATAACATTATTTTATAGAGGGCGGGAGATTCCTAAAAAAACTAATGCATTAGGTGAAGTTTCTGTAAAAATGCTAGTTGGCTTTGTATATGGATTTGGTACTAGTAGTAAGTCTTTTATTAAAGTAAGGGCGATATATGGTAATACATCGCGAATATTTCGAATAAATGAAGGTTTTGAAAAACTTTCTAAACAAAATACTACAACTCAAACTAAACCTAATAATCAACAAACAAATTCAGGATCACAACCAAATAATACAACAACTCAAACTAAACAAGCTGAAGTAAAGCAGGAAACACCGAAAGCAATACAACAAAATACGCATACAGAAAACGGTGGTAAACCTTTAACTACAGTAAGCAATCAGTCTCCACCTACAAGTGATACAACGCGCTATCATATTTATCATGATGGTAAGATAAAGCGTGAAAATAAAGCTGCTACGGGTTTTGCTGAATTTATTTACTATGAGGCTAATGGAACCGCACATAATTTAGGAAAATCTAAATTCAATGTGGCCCCAAGATGGTCCTCAAAAGGTGTAAAAGGTAATGGCTCGGTGTATCTAATAGATCAAAGAGAGCATAGTCAATATAGAAAAGGAAGTATTGGTTATAAATGGTCAATTATAAGTGATGACGGTCGATATTATATATCTGGGCTTGCACTTTCGGCAGTTTTGGGTGCAATGTGTAGTCTAGGGTATGCTGAATATACTGGTTCTGGATTTAGCTGTAAGGATGGTTCACCAGGAGAGAGTGTTTCTCACCTTAATGGTGAAAATGGTGATTTCAGATATATTGCAATTAATAATAGGCATATGACGGAGAAGACTTATACCTCCCATAAGCATTTTGACTGGGATAAAAACGTTGCATTCGTAAATGAATTGTATAAATTTGGGTATAAGTTATTTGGCTCAAACCCTGTTAAAGTTAAAGGTAATAAACTATTACCGCACTCTAAATCATGGAGTGGACATCATAATCATGTCCATCTTCATAGTTTTTCACCTTTAGTTGAGGAAGTATAATGATGCTAAGTACTAGAAAAAGACCTCTTTTGATCTTATTTTTGACTGTTACATTAATAATAACCGCTTGTTCAATTAATAAAAAAGTTGATGCAGTTACATCAAGCCAAAGTAGGTTTTCTGAGGATAGTTATGTTGGATTGAAGATAAATGATAAAGCATCATCCTATAAATTACATGAGATTGAAGACAGCAGAATTGACGAATGTTATTTTGCGAATAATGGATCAGAGACTGATGTCCAATTTCAAATTATTAATGATAAAATATCGGTTATCTCTACAAAAGACAAAAATGTTAGTTCGTATACTGGCATTAAAGTAAATGATACTGAGGAAAAAATTTACACTAAACATGAATCAAAACTATTACAAAAAATCAAAAATCCTTACGGAGAGTCAGGTGATTATGCACTGATCTTTTGGAATGATGCATCAAAAAAAGTCGGCACTCGTTACGATGTCGAAGATAAAGTTATTACTTCAATTAGCATTGGTAATGAAAACCTTACTCTAATGGAAGGGTGTGCTTGATTATAAGAATTTTAGCTACAATTAAGCGCTTCAAAGATAATAAATATTAAAAGACTAGTACTCTTTTGCTCAATTGTTTTACCTTTGAATGGTTAAGATCATACGAGTCCAATCACTGATAAGAAAAAAATGATTTTTCTTTTTAAAAACGCAAACACCTGTAAGATTACACAGGATATCAGAAATTCAAATGCTCCATAAAAAAGCCGACTCTCGTCGGCTTTCTATTGTTTAACCTTCCAATACCTTTTTTAGTAACTCTTCACTTGGGGCGAAATAATAAGCTCCATCTAAAGGCGCAACAAAGTGCAATAAACGGTCATGAATACCATCGCCACTAGTTCCAAACATACGTGTCAGCATGCGATCAATACGGGTTAAATCTTTCGTATAAGCGATAAAATACAAACCTTGATCACCACGTCCATCCCCATATGGCAAAGAATGGCGAAGAATTTCAAGTTCCTCACCTTCATCATCTTCAACAACGGTGCGAGCCACATGTGCATTGTCAGGTTTAACATCGTCATCAAGCTCAATGCTTTCGAGTTTGGTGCGCCCAATCACTTGCTCTTGTGCATCAACTTTAAGTTTTTTCCATTTATCTAAATCATGACGATAACGTTGAGCAAAAACGAATGAGCCATCAGTGAAAATTCCTGCATCTTCACCTAATAAAGCTGTTTCAGCACGATCATCTGGAAATTGAGGATTTTCGGTGCCATCAATAAAACCAGTTAAATCTCGACCATCAAAATTTCGGAAGCACACGCGCTCATCTAAAACCTCAACCAAATCCTGAATTCCTTCAAAAAAAGCTTGGCTTAAGGCAAAGCAAATATCAGTACGCTGTGCTGCGATATGGATTAAAACATCAGCAGGGACCACAGGCATGGTGAAAGAGCCTTGAATTGGTTCAAGCTGTTTAAAACCTTCTGGTTGGTGAGGGTAAAGTTGTGACCAAAGTTCTGGTCCAAAAGCCACCGCAGTTTTAATTTGAGCATGAGGATGTTGAGTAATTAAGCGATCACGAGTCGTAAAGAGATCTTCAAGTTTTTCTTTTAGTTGATCTATTGATAAATCTTTTAAACGTAAAGTGATAAAGCGAGCATGATCTGAGGGTAATGGTAAGATTACGGATTGGGAAGTCATTCATGGCTCCTGAAATTATAATATCCTAATTTTGCTGATCACATTGTGCCTGATCATCATAGTGCTGAACAGACAGACGTTTAAAAAAACATTCAAATTTTAAATCTTAAAAAAGTCGAATTGTCATATAATCTCATCAAAATAAATCTCCCAAATCGTTATGTCATATCAAATGTGGTTTGCCTACATGCTTGCATGTTGGGTTATTAGTATTTCGCCTGGTGCAGGTGCTATTGCATCTATGTCTAGTGGTTTGAATTATGGATTCAAACGAGGCTATTGGAATGCAATTGGTCTGCAACTTGCACTTTTGGTTCAAATTGGAGTTGTCGCTGCGGGAGCAGGCGTACTATTTGCTACGACACCTTTGGCATTTTTGATCGTCAAATGGTTTGGGGTTGGGTATTTATTATATTTGGCATATTTACAGTGGAAAGCCCCAGTGCAGTCCATCGAAATTCAGACTGATTTAAAGCAAAAGTCAGCGATGAAGCTAGTAATCAGCGGTTTCTTTGTCAATATGAGTAATCCAAAAGCAATTGTCTTCTTATTGGCAGTGTTGCCACAGTTTCTGGATCTTTCAAAGCCTCAATGGCCACAATACCTCATCATGGCTTGTACGATGATTGTTATCGATCTTATCGTTATGGCTGGATATACAGGTCTTGCAGCGAAGGTATTGCGTTTACTTAAATCACCTCGTCAGCAAAAAGTGATGAATCGTACCTTTGCAGGTTTATTTGCAGGTGCGGCTTTTTTATTGAGTTTAGTGCATCAATAAGACACAATAAAATAACGATTGAGGGTTATTTTACTGAAAATTATAATCTTAATTTTGACTATTCTGTTGGGGGGCGGCTTAATTTTAACTCCCTATATTTGGGCGTATTTTTATTTACAGCCTGAAAGTGTGTGGGAATGGATCAAGTTTGTGATGTGGGGCGCGGGTGTTGGCATATGCGCCACATTTGGTCTTACAGTGATTTTAATTTTGATCACCACCCTTATAAAAAAAATGATTGTGGATGATACTTCGCAATATAAGATGTTTTTCAAACAAATGGTTTATTTGATGTGGATCAATGTGGTCTTATTTATCACGGCTGCAATCGGTTTACTATTCGAATGGTTGCCTTTCTATATTGTTGAATATTGGTTTATGCCTGAGACCTTTTTTGGCTTTTGGCATGTGATATGGATAAAAGGCCTCATTAATTTATTGGTTATGGTGGTTTTTTTATTCTCTTGTTATATCTTTCTCTGTCTTCATAAATATTTTATAAAGAAGCAAGATTAATGAATAGCCCAAATAAATCAGGCTATTTTTTTAAATTTTTGAATGATAAAAATCACAGCAAATACGATTGCCATGGTTAATACAATGCTTAAACCTGTCGCAATATTTAAACCTGCACTCGACCATAAGCCCACAGTCACACCAACTTGAGCCACAATAAAAGACCATAGCACCATGTGTTTAGGTGAATGTGCTAAAAGTCTTGCGGTTAATGCAGGTATAACCAATAAAGCACCCATGAGTAATGAACCTACTGCACGTAACGCTAGTACTGTAAATAAGGCAAGAAGCAGCATAAAAATAAGGCGCTGCCATTTCGCATTAACACCTTCACTTACCGCAATATCAGGATCAATCGCAATTTGAATTTGAGATTGCCAACTTTTATAGAGCACAGAGAGTGCAATGACAATCACCACTGCAAATGTCGGTAAGTCGGACCAAGATATTGTTAAAAGATCGCCAAATAAATAACTCAGCAACTCAGGTCTTAGCGCAGGGAGGTGTTGGATGACCAATAGTCCTGAGCAAAGCAGCGTTGCTGAACATAACGCAAGTAATGCATCGTTGGGCAGGCGAGGATCATGCAATACCCAAAGGACTGCGACCAAGAGTAACGCGGTAAACGTAACCCCTATCCATAAGGGGAGGGTGAGTAAGCCAGCAATCGCCACACCCAAGAGAGTTCCATGCGCCATTGTGTCTGCAAAGAATGACATACGGCGCCATAACATAAGACAACCGAGCGGTGCAGTTAGAAACACTAATAATGTTCCCATAATCCATGCGGGTAATAGAAGTTGTAACCATTCCATCATGATCTAAGCTTCCGGTTCTGGATGAATATGGGGACGAGGATCGTGTTGACATGGCGTTGCTGTATCACCATGTGCACAATGATCGTGATGATGTTGGTAGAACACTCGATTAGTGCCGAAAATAGCTTGATACTCAGGGTCTTGTTGAATATTTTCAGGCAAACCGCTACAACATATATGTTTATTGAGGCATACCACACGCTGTGTACCTTGCATCACCCACTGCAAATCATGAGAGACGATTAAGATCGAGCAACCGTAGCGCTCAGGTAGACTTCGAACATAATCATAAAGTTCAGCTTCAGATTGAATATCTAAACCTTGCATCGGTTCATCGAGTACCAATAAGTTGGGTTGACGCAGTAGAGCGCGTGCTAAAAGTACACGCTGGCGTTCCCCACCAGACAGCTGTTGGACTTTCGAATCTTGTAATTTTATGATCCCAGTATCTCGAATAATTTCTTGTTTAATCGCAAGATCACACTTTTCTAAATCAAGTAAATCTTTCACTCGAAGTGGCAAGCTGTGGGATGGATTGAACTTTTGAGGGACGTAAGCAAGCTTTAAGGCTTTATGATGTTTAATTTGACCAGAGTTGGCCTTCACAATTCCAAGAATCACTTTGATAAGCGTAGATTTACCCGCCCCATTGGGGCCAATGAGGGTAATAATTTCTTTGTCATGAATCTGAAAGTCAACATTCTTTAAAATGTCTCTTTCATCAATTCGCACATTAATTTGCTGCAGTTCAATTAATGGCAATGCAGAACTTACTGAGAGCACTGCTGACATAATCCTGAAATCTCAATAATGCTATGTTGAGCCTGAAAATGATCAGACGAAGCCAATTGATCAAGTTGTTGAATCAAACCAAGAGCTGAAGCCTCTTTCACTGTATTGCATTTAGAGCAAATGAGAAAAGCGGCTTGATGTCCAGCACGAGGATGGCAACATGGAATATAGGCATTAATTGAAGTTAAACGATGAATAAAACCTTTTTCGAGCAAAAAATCGAGGGTGCGGTAAACAGTTGGAGGTGCTGCTGGACGTTCAGCATTACCTTTTAATTTCGCCAACAAGTCATAAGCGCCCATAGGCCCTGAGGCCGTTAAAATTAACTCTAAAACTTCTTTGCGAAGCGGAGTCAATTTAGCGCCTGAAGCAGCGCAGCTTGCTTCAGCTTCTAATAAACGAGCTTCAACATTCGGGTGATCATGCACACCGTGTAAAGTATCATGATGTTCGTGTGAACATGCGCTCATGGACTGACCTCAAGACTTCGAAAAGGGAAGGGGATATCTCATAAATAGTATCATGAGACCTTGCAACTTACGAACAGCATAGGCATTTTTAACTGTTTGTTATATTATAACGTCAAAATTCGAGTGGTAATTAATTTCATGTTGCGTCTGCTAGCACTATGCTTTACAGCATTATTCACAACCTTGGCTTGGGCACAAGCACCCTTGGTGGTTTCGACACACCCAGTGTATTTGATTGCAAAAGAAATCACTCAAGGTATTGAAGAACCAAAATTGTTGCTAGAAAATCAAACAGGGCATGATGTTCATCTGACCCCTGCGCACCGCAAATTAATTCAAGATGCAGGATTGGTTATTTGGCTTGGTAAAGCGCATGAAGCGCCATTAGAGAGTATTTTGGCGAAAAACTCTAAAGCAGTTGCCTTATTGAATACAGGAATATTGCAAACATTGCCGCTTAGAAATAGTCGAGGGGACGTAGTAAAAGGAACTGTCGATACTCATGTATGGTTAGAACCAAATAATGCAGTTCGTATTGGCTTTTTTATAGCGGCATTACGCTCACAACAACAACCTGAGTTTAAAGACAAGTATTGGAGTAATGCTAAACTTTTTGCACATGAGATGCTGAAAACCTCACAAAGTGTAAAACTCAATCATGGTGTTCAGCCGTATTGGTCATTACATGATGCATACCAATACTTGGAGCGTGTGCTGTTGCTAAAATTCGCTGGTGCGATGACAGAAGACCCACATATGGCACCTACAATTGCTCAAATCAAATATTTAAAAGACCATCGCCCTCAGCAAAAGATGTGTCTTTTGGCTGAAACTGTAGCTAATAAGAATCAATATAAGTCTCTAGGTCATGTGAATTTTCTCGCAGTTGATGAGAGTTTTGCTAAACACCAGAATTTTATAACAGCATGGCAGACTCTAGCGATACAAGTACGTGCATGTGTAGAAAAAGCACAAAAGTGATGTAAAAACAGCCGATAATTGTATAAGTGCTCAGCAATAAACGATCTAAAAATACCAGACTTAGGTCGGGAAAAGATTGCATGTTCAGGGGTGTAACTCTATAATGCCTGCGATTAAAAATAATCATCAGCTAAACTTGTCAAGCATTATTGCTGTGAGTGGATAATAAATGAGCCGAACTAGTCGCTTGATTGACCGACGATTAGCGAAAGCTTTAGTCATCTTGCAAGCATGTATGATACCTGTTTCAGCCTTGATAGCGTGGGTCTTGAAAGACTCGACTGCGGCTTTGAGTGCAGCATTAGGTGCATTCGTATGTTGGCTAGCCAGTTGTTATTTTTCATGGCAGTCGTTCAGAGCTGCAGGTGCAAGAGCTTCGAAACAGGTTCTATCGAATATGTATCGGGGGTTGCTCGGTAAGTTTGGAATTGTGATTGTTGGCTTCATTTTGATTTTAATCAATGTGAAACCGTTGTCAGCGGTCGCATTGTTTTGTGGTTTCATACTCGTTCAGACCATGTCGTGGGTCGCACCTTTTTGGGCGTCGCGTCTATCAAAATGAGTTGAATTGCAACGAAAAATTGAAAAGTTTTTTAGATGTTTAACGAGATATCAAGCAGCACGCGATATTCGTTAACTCTAATTTGTATTTGACATTAACCAGGTGTGATTTATGGCTGCTGAAGAACATACCCTTACCTCGTCTGAGTATATTCAGCATCACTTAACGAACATGACCTATGGTAAAGCACCAGATGGTACGTGGAAGTTAGCTGAGACTGCTGAAGAAGCGAAAGAGATGGGGTTCACTGCTATTCACTTGGATTCTATGGGTTGGTCAATCGGCCTTGGCGTCATTTTCTGTTTGTTGTTCTGGTTAGTAGCGAAAGCTGCAAACTCTGGTGTTCCGACCAAGTTCCAGGCTGCAATTGAAATGATCGTTGAGTTTGTTGACTCAAGTGTTCGTGATACCTTTCATGGTAAATCACGTTTAATCGCGCCTCTAGCTCTTACCATCTTCGTGTGGATTTTCCTCATGAACTTGATGGACCTTATCCCTGTTGACTGGATTCCTTATACAGCTCAACACATAATTGGTGGGCTATTCGGTATCGACCCGCATCATGTTTACTTCAAGATCGTTCCATCTACTGACCCTAACGTAACCCTTGGTATGGCGTTATCAGTATTTGCGTTAACTATTTTCTATAGTATCCGTGAAAAAGGTCTTGTCGGTTTCGGTGCAGAATTTGCGCTTAACCCATTCAATCCAAGTAACCCATTTTTAAAAGCATTATTAATTCCAGTAAATATTCTTCTTGAATTAGTAACTTTTATCGCGCGTCCAATTTCATTGGCTCTCCGTTTGTTCGGTAACATGTATGCGGGTGAATTGATCTTCATTTTGATCGCATTATTACCGTTCTGGATTCAATGGGCGTTGTCTGTGCCTTGGGCAATCTTCCATATTCTTGTTATCACGTTACAAGCATTCATCTTCATGATGTTAACGATCGTGTATATGAGTATGGCTAGCGAGAAGCATTAATTAATATTTGCTCGACTACACTATGTAGTTGGGCTAAAGTTTTTTTGTTTGATTTAAACTCAACCTCTGAGGATTTTTTCATGGATTTAGTAGTTGGCTTATCTGCTGTTGCAGCTGCTCTTTTAATCGCGTTCGGTGCTTTAGGTACTGCGATCGGTTTTGGTCTTTTAGGTGGTCGCTTCCTTGAAGCTGTTGCTCGTCAACCAGAATTGGCTCCACAACTTCAAACTCGTATGTTCTTAATCGCGGGTCTTCTTGATGCTGTGCCTATGATCGGTGTTGGTATTGGTTTGTTCATTATCTTTGCAAATCCGTTCATCGGCCTAGTAGGTTAATTAGCTAAATTCCGAAATCAACTATTTGAGGAATAGCAATGAATATTAACTATACTCTGTTTGGTCAAGCGATTGCGTTTGCGATCTTTGTCGCATTCTGTATGAAATTCGTTTGGCCTCCACTAATCAATGCGATTAGTGAGCGTCAGCGTAAAATTGCTGATGGCTTAAATGCAGCTGAAAAGGCGAAAGCTGATCTTGCAGATGCGCAAGCTCAAGTTAAAGCTGAATTAGATGCAGCGAAAGCACAAGCGGCTCAATTGATCGAACAAGCGAACCGTCGTGCGGCTCAATTGGTTGAAGAAGCTCGTACTCAAGCATCTGCTGAAGGTGAGCGTATTCGTCAACAAGCGAAAGAAGCTGTTGACACAGAGATCAATGCTGCTCGTGAAGAATTACGTCAACAAGTTGCAGCTCTTGCTGTTGCTGGTGCAGAGAAAATTCTGAACCAACAAGTTGATGAAGCAGCTCACAATGCCATGCTTACTCAGCTGGCTGCTAAACTTTAAGCGAGGCGATTATGGCTGAACTCTTGACGTTAGCACGCCCGTACGCTAAAGCAGCATTTGCTTTCGCTTCTGAGCAAGGTGCAACTGACAATTGGTCAAATGTGTTACAAGTGCTTAGTGCTGCGGTGCAAGATGAAGCATTTTCCGCTTACTTGAGTCGCCCTGAGCTTACTCCTGTGGAGCAAGTAAGTTTATTTGCTAAGGTTTTAGGTGCAGATCAAACTGCTGAAGTGTCTAACTTTTTGACACTTTTGGCTGAAAATGATCGTTTAACTTTGTTACCTGAGATTGAAGCAGAGTACGAACTTCTTAAATCACAAAATAACAATGTGGTAGATGTTGTGATTGAATCTGCATTACCACTTTCTGCTGAACAAGAGCAATTACTTGCATCTGCGTTAGAGAAACGTTTCAACGCAGCTGTAAATGTTTCAGTAGAAGTTAACCCAGCGTTAATCGCGGGTGTTGTTATTCGTGCAGGCGACCAAGTGATAGATGATTCTGCGCTTAATAAGCTTGAAAAAATGCGGACTCGTCTTCTTGCATAATTGCGTAAAAAGAAGACTGAACTTAATAAAGATTGAGGTATAGCGCAATGCAACAACTGAATCCATCCGAGATCAGTGCGCTCATTAAACAGCGTATCGGCGATCTGGACACCAGCGCGACCGCTAAGAACGAAGGAACCATTGTTATGGTTTCCGACGGTATTGTGCGTATTCACGGCCTTGCTGATGCAATGTACGGTGAAATGATCGAATTCGACGGCGGCTTATACGGTATGGCACTGAACCTAGAACAGGATTCAGTGGGCGTCGTTGTTTTAGGTAACTACTTAAGCCTTCAAGAAGGTCAAAAAGCTCGTTGTACAGGTCGTGTATTAGAAGTTCCGGTTGGTCCAGAACTTTTAGGCCGTGTAGTAGATGCTTTGGGTAACCCAATTGATGGTAAAGGCCCAATTGATGCAAAATTATCTGATGCAGTTGAAAAAGTTGCACCAGGCGTAATTTGGCGTCAATCGGTAGATGAGCCTGTACAAACTGGTTATAAATCAGTTGATACAATGATTCCAGTTGGTCGTGGCCAACGTGAATTAATCATCGGTGACCGTCAAACTGGTAAAACAGCAATGGCGATCGATGCGATCATCGCACAGAAGAATTCTGGCATTAAATGTATCTACGTTGCAGTTGGTCAAAAACAATCAACTATCGCAAACGTTGTACGTAAGTTAGAAGAAACTGGCGCTATGGCGTATACGACTGTTGTAGCAGCAGCGGCAGCGGATCCAGCAGCAATGCTTTTCCTTGCTCCGTACTCTGGCTGTACAATGGGCGAATACTTCCGTGACCGCGGTGAAGATGCGTTAATCATTTATGATGACTTATCTAAACAAGCAGTTGCGTATCGTCAAATTTCATTGCTTTTACGCCGTCCACCAGGTCGTGAAGCTTACCCAGGTGACGTATTCTATCTTCATAGTCGTCTACTTGAACGTGCTTCTCGTGTATCTGCTGACTATGTTGAGAAATTCACTAACGGTGAAGTTAAAGGCCAAACTGGTTCATTAACTGCATTACCGATTATTGAAACTCAAGCGGGTGACGTATCTGCATTCGTACCAACGAACGTAATTTCGATTACTGATGGTCAGATCTTCTTAGAAACATCATTATTCAACGCAGGTATTCGTCCTGCTGTGAACGCGGGTATCTCTGTATCTCGTGTTGGTGGTTCTGCTCAAACTAAGATCATCAAAAAATTGTCTGGTGGTATCCGTACTGCTTTAGCACAATATCGTGAATTGGCTGCGTTTGCTCAGTTCGCTTCTGACCTTGATGAAGCAACTCGTAAGCAACTTGAGCATGGTCAACGTGTAACTGAATTAATGAAGCAAAAACAATATGCTCCATATTCAATTGCTGACCAAGCTGTATCTGTATATGCATCTAACGAAGGCTACATGGCTGACGTAGAAGTGAAGAAAATTGTAGACTTTGATGCTGCATTAATTTCTTACTTCCGTTCTGAACATGCTGCGTTAATGCAACAGATCGATGAAACTGGTGATTGGAACAAAGACATCGAAGCAGCATTCAAAGCTGGTATTGAAAGCTTTAAAGCGACTCAAACTTACTAATTTTCAAACTGTTGAAATTTAGTGTCGGTTTGGTTCACGGAATCAACCTTCGAGGGCTCGAAAGGGCCTTCGAATACTAGGTTAAGCGTATGGCAAATTTAAAAGAAATTCGCGCCAAAGTAGCTAGTATCAAAAGCACGCAGAAAATTACTCGCGCGATGCAGATGGTAGCAGCTTCTAAGATGCGTCGTGCGCAAGAGCGCATGGCTCAGGGCCGTCCGTATGCCGAAAATATGCACCGTGTAATTGCTCATTTAGTACAAGCGAATCCTGAATATAAACATCGTTATATGGTTGAACGCCCAGTTAAGCGCGTTGGCTATATCATCGTGTCATCAGATCGCGGTCTTGCTGGTGGTTTGAACATTAACTTGTTCAAGAAAGTGGTAAAACACGTTCAACAGCAACAAGAGCAGTCAATTGAAGTTCAATTTGCTTTGATTGGTCAAAAAGCGGTTTCGTTTTTTAAAAACTACGGCGGTAAAGTACTTGGTGCAACCACTCAAGTGGGTGACACTCCAAGTCTTGAACAGTTGTCTGGTTCTGTACAAGTCATGTTGGATGCATACGATAAAGGCGAATTAGATCGCATTTATTTGGTGTCTAACGGCTTTGTGAATGCCATGACTCAAAATCAAAAAATCGAACAACTTGTTCCTTTAGCAGCTGCTGAAGATGACAAGACTCTTAACCGCCAATACGGTTGGGATTATATCTATGAACCAGAAGCTGAAGAGCTTTTAAATGGTTTATTGGTTCGTTATATCGAGTCTGTGGTATACCAAGGTGTGATCGAAAACATCGCGTGTGAGCAATCTGCTCGTATGGTTGCAATGAAAGCTGCAACGGATAACGCGGGTGAATTGATCAAGAACCTACAACTTATTTATAACAAGCTGCGTCAAGCCGCGATTACTCAGGAAATTTCTGAGATCGTTGGTGGTGCCGCTGCCGTTTAACATTATTTTGAATTGAGGAGACAGCAATGAGTAGCGGTCGTATCATTCAGATCATCGGCGCGGTTATCGACGTCGAGTTTGAACGCAACAGTGTTCCTAAGATCTATGACGCTCTTCAGGTTGATGGCACTGAAACTACATTAGAAGTTCAGCAACAACTTGGTGACGGCGTTGTACGTACAATTGCGATGGGATCTACAGAAGGTCTTAAGCGTGGTTTGAACGTAACTAACACAAACGCTCCGATCTCTGTACCAGTTGGTCCAGCGACGCTTGGTCGTATCATGGACGTTCTTGGTCGCCCGATCGATGAAGCTGGTCCTGTTGCAACTGAAGAGCGTTTACCGATTCACCGTCAAGCGCCTTCTTATGCAGAACAAGCTGCTTCTACTGACCTTTTAGAAACTGGTATTAAAGTCATTGACTTACTTTGCCCGTTCGCGAAAGGTGGTAAAGTTGGTCTGTTCGGTGGTGCCGGTGTTGGTAAAACTGTAAACATGATGGAGTTGATCAACAACATCGCTAAAGCGCACTCAGGTTTATCTGTATTCGCTGGTGTTGGTGAGCGTACTCGTGAAGGTAATGACTTCTATCACGAGATGAAAGACTCTAACGTTCTTGACAAAGTAGCAATGGTTTACGGTCAGATGAACGAGCCACCAGGTAACCGTTTACGCGTAGCGTTAACTGGTCTTACTATGGCTGAGTATTTCCGTGATCAAAAAGACGAAAACGGTAAAGGCCGTGACGTATTATTGTTCGTGGACAACATCTACCGTTATACACTAGCAGGTACTGAAGTATCAGCACTTCTAGGTCGTATGCCATCTGCAGTAGGTTACCAACCGACACTTGCAGAAGAGATGGGTGTTCTTCAAGAACGTATTACTTCTACTAAGTCTGGTTCGATTACATCTATCCAAGCTGTATACGTACCTGCCGATGACTTAACGGATCCATCTCCAGCGACTACGTTCGCTCACTTGGATGCGACAGTTGTATTGAGCCGTGACATCGCTTCACAAGGTATTTACCCTGCGATCGATCCACTTGACTCTACTTCACGCCAATTAGATCCATTAGTTGTTGGTACTGAGCATTACGAAATCGCTCGTTCAGTTCAAAACGTTCTTCAACGTTATAAAGAATTGAAAGACATTATCGCAATTCTTGGTATGGACGAATTGTCAGAAGAAGACAAACTTACTGTATACCGTGCACGTAAGATCCAACGTTTCTTCTCTCAACCGTTCCACGTAGCAGAAGTGTTTACTGGTGCTCCTGGTAAACTTGTACCGCTTAAAGAAACTATTCGTGGCTTTAAAGGTCTTCTAGCTGGTGAATACGATCACATCCCAGAACAAGCGTTCTATATGGTTGGTGGTATTGACGAAGTTATTGCTAAAGCCGAGAAACTTTAATTAGCTACCTAATTTAGGAGGTTCTCATGGCGACTATGCAATGTGACGTTGTAAGTGTTAAAGAGTCTTTGTACTCAGGCACTGTAACTATGCTAATTGCTAAAGGTGCTGGTGGTGAGTTAGGTATTATGCCTGGCCATGCTCCACTAGTAACTTTACTTCAACCGGGCGCGATTCGCGTTCAGTTGGAGAATGGTACAGAAGAATTAATCTATGTATCTGGTGGTGTTCTTGAAGTTCAACCGCATGTTGTTACGGTTCTTGCAGATACTGCAGTCCGTGCAGAAAACTTAGATGAAGCTGCAATCGTTGAAGCACGTAAAAATGCTGAAACTTTGTTAGCAAATCAAAAGAGCGATTTGGACGCTGCTGCTGCTTTGGCTGCGCTTGCAGAAACAGCTGCACAGTTGGAAACCATCCGCAAAATCAAAAACCGCGCTCAATAAGAGACGGTTCGAGATTGAAAAACCACCCGAAAGGGTGGTTTTTTTATATATATCTATTTAGGATGTGATTCATTTAACGCTTTATTGAAAATCTGTTATGAATGTTTATTGTACAGGTTGGTTTTGATAGCTTCTTAAAAATGACAGATGTTTGATTATTAATAGTTAAAAAAATAAATTTTCTATATAGCAGTTAGGTTTAAGACATGATTAAAAAGATTATATTTACTATATCAATCCCTATTGTGCTATTTGGTTGTTCTGTCACTACGACCCCAAATGGCAAGCAGGTAGACATGTTACCGCTTATTTCAGATAAAAATAGATATTTACATGTAGATGATAAAAATTTGAGTAAAGCAGAGAAGCTTGAAAATTATTCAAATCAGCTATCAGAATTTTATGGTGAGCAAAATAGTGCATATATTAGAGTTCTACCACGTCCTTCATATCAAACAAATGATCGGTTTACCCCTATCCCATTCATGGTTTATGAAATTGACTCCAATCCAGTGAAAATATTCGAAAATACAATGTTTAATCCAAACAATGTTCGGATAACAGAATATGCTCAATATGATTTAAGGATTCCAATTGGAAAGCACGATTTAATTATTGTAAATGGACTTGGGAATTCACGTTGGTTTACAAAGATAGATGAAGTAAATTTTGAAAAAGATAAGAAGTACGTTATTGGTGCAGATGTGAAAAAAGGGCAAAATGCTCAAATTTTTATAGCAGAATACGAAATAGATAATCGCTTTAAAGTCGTAGAACCCGAACACTTCATTATTAAAAAGAAAATTATCGAAAATATACCAATAGGGAATTTAAAAAGTGTCAAAGTTTATTAAAACTCCATTCACAGTCATTATGATTTCAATACTTGGTTTACAGGGATGTGTCAGAATGATGTATCCGACATCTGAGACGGAATTAATGAGCAAATCGATCAATGGAGGAGTAATTACCGATTTGGAGATAGATTATGTTCAAGCCTATGCGAATTTAAAGCTGGCGTATAAACAATGTGTTGAAATCAAAGATGTAAATGGTTCATTAACTGTGAATTCATATTTAGATCGCGATAAAAAGATGGGTACTTTTACGGGTAATTTGCCTTATGGGGCGCTTTTCTTTAAAACGACTTTAGAAGCTACGGGGGAGAATTCAACAAAAATGACTTATTATGCGACAAAAATGTCAGCTTTGAATCAAAAATTGTTTCATAAGCGCATTGAGCAAGATCGTATTAGAGCTTTGGGTCAGGATAATAAATGTAATAAAAATTAGATTTCCTTTGTGAGATGGGGATGTATGTAAACTCCCCATTCCCCACAATCTTTACCTTAAAAATCTGATCAAGCCCTTCATCTAAACTTGGCACTTCAAGCTTTTTATAAATCGCTCGAACTTCCATGTCAGGAATATTCGCTTTACCTTCAAGGTAGCTATTACGCTGTTAAGTACAATTTAAATCTGTTTCAAAATAATAAGAAACAACTTCAAAACTGCTTATTAAGAAGCTGAGTTTAAAACAGCACGTTCTACTTTGATTGATATTGTTGATCACCGTCTTACTAGTTGAAGTTAAACAGTAGGAGTTATGTACATCTACTTATAACTTTACCAAGAACTACGTAACGATTTGCACCAAACTGTAAACGATGCCTGAGTTGCATAAAAATAATGCTAAGTTGATTGATGTAAACAAAATTTTTGAGCACTTTGAGCTTATCTAGAGTTTGCACAGCTAACGCGCACTTCAATGAATACGCTTAAATCAATACAAAGCATTGAACTGTAAATTTTTATTGGCATGAAGGGAAGAATTATGAGTTATCAATCCATTAACCCATTTACCAATACTGTATACAAAGAATATCCATCACACCAACAACAAGATATTGATCGTGCTTTGGATTCAGCCGAATCTATTCTTAAATCAGATTGGGTAAAAAATGTAGATGAGCGCGTAAAAGTTTTACAACGTTTGGCAGCATTATTTAGAGAAAAAAAGAGTGAATTAGCCAAGCTCATTACTTTAGATATGGGTAAGCTCATTGAACAAAGTGAAGGTGAAATCGAATCCTGTGCTCAAATTGCTGAGTACTATGCAAAAAATACTGAACAATTTCTGAAATCAGTCCCCTATAAAACTGAGTTAGGCGAAGCTTGGGTGGAGCATCATCCATTAGGTATTATCATGGCTGTTGAACCATGGAATTTCCCATTTTATCAATTGGTCCGTGTATTCGCACCAAACTGTGGTATTGGAAATCCTGTATTGGCGAAACATGCAGGTATCGTTCCACAATGTGCTGAAGCATTTGAAAAACTCGTATTAGAAGCAGGAGCGCCTAAAGGTGTTTGGACCAACCTATTTATCAATACCGATCAAGTCGCAGATATTATTGCAGACAAACGTGTGCGCGGTGTTGCATTAACTGGTTCAGAAGGAGCGGGTAGTGCGGTCGCTGCGCAAGCAGGCAAACACATTAAAAAGTCTACGCTTGAATTGGGTGGGAATGATGTCTTTATCGTGTTGGATGATGCGGACTTAAGCAAAGCGATTGAGATTGGTTGTAAAGCACGTGTAAATAATACAGGGCAGGTGTGTACTGCAGCAAAACGATTTATTTTGCATAAAGACATCGCTGATCAGTTTAGAACGGGTTTGGTTGAAGCATTTAAAGCACTCAAAATTGGCGACCCGTTAGATCGTAGTACCACATTGGGACCACTCTCATCGGAAAGTGCGCTTAAAAACTTGATTAAACAAGTGGATAAAGCAGTTCAGCAGGGTGCAACTTTGGTTATCGGTGGCAAAGCAATTGAACATGATGGTTATTTCTATGAGCCGACAATTTTAGAAAATATTAGTCGAGATAATGAAGCTTGGTACGAAGAATTCTTTGGGCCAGTTGCTCAGATTTATGTTGCGGAAAATGAGGATGAGATCGTTGAAATCGCCAATGACTCTAATTATGGTCTTGGAGGTGTCATTCACTCTCAAGACATAGAGCGTGCAAAAAAATTAGCTTCGAGAATTGAAACAGGAATGGTGTGGATCAATTGGTTAACGGATACTGCTCCAGAATTACCATTTGGTGGAGTAAAGAATTCTGGTTATGGTCATGAACTGGCAGATTTAGGTTTTCATGAATTTGTACAAAAAAAATTAGTGGTGGTGAAACAATAGAGTCTTTGAAATAAAGCGATCTTCGGGTCGCTTTATTATTTGGAGTCTAAAATTAAATGGTGATATTCACCTGCACCTTTTATCTTAATATGATGTATTCCATCAAACCCTTCTTGAAAATCAGGTACTTCTAACTTCTTATATGTTGCTCGAACACCGACTTCAGGAATATTGGCTTTACCGCTTCGTTGACCATTACGTTCTAGCGTACTTTTCAAATCTGTTTCAAAGTAATATGAAATCACTTCAAAGCCTGCTGATTTAGCACGTTGAATATAACGAGCACGGTCTGCTTTGGTTGGGTTGGTATTGTCGATCACCGTTTTGGTTTTAGAGGCTAGACATGCTTCAAAGATCATGATTTCCCGATGGCGAGTTTTTAGCATGTCTAAGTTAATTCTTAAATGTGAATGCGCCAAATGTAAAAGATAGTAGCTTGATTTGCCTGAAGCTTGAACTCCAGTGAAGATGATCAGTTGCATGGTTCAATTACATTAAAAGTATAAAGCTGAATTAAATCACGGCTTAGACTTTGCTACAATTCAGGTATAAGTCTAATAAATCCAAATAAAATAATGTATCGTCAAAGTCTAATTATCGCGCTAAGCATATTCACCTTCAGTCAGCTCACCGCATGTCAAAATTATTATTTAAGTCAGCCCAATGAACCTACTGAAGCGGCCTTGGTTGCCAACTCGTATAAAAATGGTTTAAGTGCTGAAATCGAGTTGGATTATCTCAGCGTATTTCAAAATCTGAGACAAGCATATCGTCGATGTATCGGTTTCACACGTGATGATGACCTAGTCTTTACTGAAAATAAGCTTGAAGAGCATATTGAAATGGCAACCCTATTTGCTCGAACAGAACGTGGTGAATATGTTCATAAGGCAACTGTAGAAAAGTTATCACCTACATTGACAAGATTTACCTTGTATTTGCCTCAACGTTATCCTTTTCCCAATGCGCGTTTTGAACAGGATATTAAACGAGCATTGGGCAAAGATGAATACTGTAATATTTAAACCTTGTTAAGCCCCATCTGAACTCATTTGTTCAGGATACTCCTTGCGTTTACCACCTTCATAGCTGGCAAAACGGGGTGTTTCACGTGAAAACGTTGGAGCATCACTTGGCCAAGGCCAGTCACCGAAATGGGTCTCACGATATCGTTTGAATGCAACATCAAGCTCTTCTTTGCTGTTCAGTACAAAAGGTCCTCGCATTGCAACTGGTGCTCCAATAGGTTCACCTTCTAACCATAAGATTCTCGCTTCTTGATCACCTGCTTCAAGTTGAATTTCGGTGTCAGCTTTAAGCTCTACAAGATGTTTAAATTGAATGGTTGAATCAGCAATATTTAAAGTTGAACCCTGATAGAAGTAAGCAAATCGAGTAGAGGTCGCGGTGGTGGCTGCAATTTCAAGGTGTGCGCCAGCTTCTAAAGTAATTAAGTATATATTCACTTTATTTTCTGCTGCAGCTGCCCAAGAGTGTGGTGGGCGACTTAATGCATTTTGATTTTGATATTGTCCTGAAATAACTCGTATATCAATGTTGCGAGACTGGTGATCAGTCACTTTCACATGAGGAATTTGTTCACGCCAAAACATTTTATAATCAGCAGGTTGTTTTTTTTGTTCTGGAGATGAGTTAAACCAAATTTGAAATAATTCAAAAGGATTCTCTCGATCCTGATGAATTAACGGGAACATTTCACAGTGTTCAACACCATTTCCTGTACTTAGCCATTGCACATCGCCTGCAGCATATCGTCCACCATTACCCAAGGAATCAAAATGATCGACATAACCTTGTTCCACTAAAGTAATGGTTTCAAAACCCGTGTGAGGATGTTCGGGAAAGCCAGGAACAACACTGCCATAATACATATTGAATTCTTGATTGATTGCAGGATGAACTGGTCCCATTTCAGCATTCCCGGCAGGGTAGTGATCAATATGATGAGCAGTAAAGATGAAAGGATCTTTTAAATCTAAACGAAAAGTAATAGGAGTTATATTATAGATGGGTGAGGTAGACATGCCGACTCCATGATATTTGAATTATTTAAGATCCAAATTAAAGAGAAATCCCTCACTCCACCATCTCTATTTTGTGAGAATAATGTATATCAATCCTCGGCTCGATTATTTTCTGTAGATGATCCGGACTGAGTCAAAAGCATACTGGCTAATTTCACCATTTCACCTTGGATATTACCCATTTGCTTTTCTAAAGCTGCAAAATCGATGTTGTTTAAATTCACTTGGCCGTTTAGTAATGGTGAAGCTAATACATTTTCATTTGCCGTTAAAATATTAGAACGAATCTGGGCAATTTCTTGGCTTTTTAGGTCAAGTCCTGTCAACGCATCGTTAAAGCCCAGTAATTGAGATTTTAAACTTTGCACTGACTGATCTAACTTTTGTCGATCTTTATTATTTACAGCTTGTTCTAAATCAGATTGTAGCTGTTGAATTTGCTCAATATATCCACCTGCTTTCAGCTGTACATCTGCCACATCACGTACAATGTAAAACATATTGCCTGACTTTAAGTCAGCTGGATCAGTGACTTGGACAGGAGAAGATTCTTCAACATTAGCTGCTGTTGATTCCTTTTCTTGATCGGGTTGGGTTTGCGGCTGACAACCTAACATCACGAGACCGAAGCCAAATAATGCAAAAGGGGTAATAATGCTTTGAAATACTTTCATTAATAAAACCAAATCGTTAATCACTTCATTCCAAGATACGATACAAATATGAGTTAAATCTGAATATTTGCAAAGCAATAACAAAAATTTTGATGTGAAAGAGTAACTTATGATTTTGACAGATTAATGAAGATATTTATTGAATTGAATAAGAAATAATCAAGTGACAAGATCGTCACTTGATCTTGATGAGATTATTTCGCCAGTTCAGCATTAATTGCATCAACAATACGCGCATCATCTGCGGTGATGTCTGGTGCAAAACGAGCAATGACTTCCCCTGTTTTTGAAACTAAGAATTTCTCAAAATTCCATAATACTTCAGGGGGATTATTAGGCGTTAAACCGTAATCAACCAGATCTTTCCACCACGGCCCCTCACCAATACGCTCTGAAATGGCATTTGTTAAAGTTTCATATAGCGGATGTTTGTCTTCTCCAACCACTGGAACTTTCGCAAAAAGAGGGAAGTCCACTTGATAATTCACTGAACAAAATTGTTCAATCTCTTCATTGCTTCCTGGTTCTTGTTCAAGAAAGTCATTGGAAGGAAAGCCAAGAATTTCGAATCCTTGTTGTTTTTTTTCACTATAGAGTTTTTGCAGACCTTCGTACTGTGGCGTAAGGCCGCATTTAGACGCTACATTCACGATCAATAATACTTTGCCTTCGAATTGTGATAAATCAACAGGCTGCCCCTGAATTGTATTTACTGGAATGTTATAAACTGAAGCCATTTCAATGTCCTAATCATAAAGTACTTAAAATATGTAGATTGAAAATACCATGGCATATAGCTCTCACCAAGGTGTCTACAGTGAAAAAAAACAGGCCTGACGGCCTGCTTTATGAGTTAAGATTTTGTCCCGACTTGGTTTTTAAGATTCTGCATGTCCTGTAACAAGCTTTGTTGTAACTCAACAGCTTTCTTTTGTAGTTCAGTGATTTCATTCATATCAGGCTTTTCTTTAACACCTGCTTCTACGAGGTCCAATCCAAGCTCATTCGATTCTTTCATTTTATCTCGAAGAGATGCACCTTCAGTACTTTTGAGCGCAAGTTTGTCCAGATCATCATTAAATTGATCCACATAGTTATCCATCTTCTCAACCACTGCGTCTAATTCAGCTTTATTATTATTTTGCGCAGCTTGTGTCACTTCGTTTTGAAATGCCAAAGCCTCTTGAGCTTTTGTATTTGAAATTTGATCCAGTAAATCTAAGTCATGTTGAATATCTGCATTTACATTGGTACTTAATGTATTGCTTTGAACCGTTTCAGCGGCAGTAGGTGAGGATTGATCGTTAGACTTTTTATCACAAGCGGTTAGAAAAACAGCTGTAGTGCATAGTGATGCAATGAGAAGTTTTTTCATAATTTATCCTTTTTATATGCTCGGTTCAATGCACTCACATTCACGATGAAGCACATTGAAAAATATTCAGTTAACCCGTTGATGGGAAAATTCAAGCATTTACGATCTCATAGCTCACACACAGCTTCTAGTGTTGTTTTGTAGAGGAATCCCTGTAAAAAAGTGAAAAGTGTTTTAAAATAGAACAGCACTCTACTTAATTTTTAAGTAAAAATCTCAGACTTAGATGGCTGTTCTGCAGTCATTAACAATGAGGGGGGAGTGTGTTTCATGGAATGAAAAAGTCTAAAAATTGATGAAATCTTGATCTTAACGATTAAATAAAAATTAGGATGAAAATATGACATTTGAAAAAAAGCATTTGCTCTGGGCTTTATCGTTGCCAGTCATTGCTGTATTGATTTGGTCGTTGAATATAGCCATTACACGATATGTTGCAGTGTATATTTCACCTGTCAGTATTAGTTTTTATCGTTGGATTATTGCCTTTTTGATTTTAACACCCTTCATCCTGCCCAAAGTCATCAAACAGCGTACTCTGGTAAGACATAACTTAGTGAAATTATCAGTGCTGAGTGCATTTGGTATGGTGCTTTATCAGGGGTTAGCCTACACCGCAGCACATTACACGACTGCAACCAATATGGGCATAATTAATGCCTTTATTCCAATTTTCACCATTTTTGTTTCATTGATGATTTTAAAAGAGTTTCCAACGCGATTTGCAGTGGTGGGTAGTATTTTATCATTTATCGGCCTGATTTATGTCATCGGTCAGGGGCGTCTAGATACACTGATGCATCTGGGTGGGCATTGGGGCGACATGATTATGATCGTCGCGGTATTCTTCTATGCTTTTTATGGTGTATTTCTCAAAAAGTGGCAACTCGAGCTCCCTTTAATGATTAGTCTTTATATTCAGATTGGTTTTGCAGTGTTGTACCACTTACCATTCGTTGCCGTATTGGGTCTCGATGCAATTGATCTGGATAACGGCTTGAGTGTGTTATATGCGGGAATTTTCCCTTCGATTATTGCGCCCTTAGTATGGATGTTGGCTGTTCAACATTTAGGCCCAAATCGAACCAGCATCTTTATGAACTTAATGCCAATCTTTACCGCCATCATTGCTTATGTTTGGTTAAAAGAAGCATGGACGATTTATCACAGTTTAGGCGGAATCGTGATTTTGATAGGTATTGCTTTAGCACAGAAAAAACTTCATTCATAAAGGCTAAGAGTGTTTAAAAAACAGACAATCGATTTATTTTTTTATTATACTTAAAATCTATAAAAGCTTATTGATCTAAATTAACTATCATTAGGCTTTTTAAAAAGTAAAATTAATAATTAAAAATAGGTACTTAATTATATCAATTGAACTAATAATTAATCTTTATAAGAAAAATGATGATTTGAAACTCTAAGTCTTAGTAATTGTGTAATATTTTTTTTTGTAGCATAATATGCGTACTGCAGAGAAAGCGATAATACACTCTTTTTCTGTACAGATGAATTTCTGAACCCTCTGGATGTGATTAGCACATCCTTTTATATGCTCAGTCAATACCTTTATGACTGAGCTTTTTTTTGTCTTAAATAATAAGTTTTAAGTCTCAGCATATCATGCTTTTTAAGCACGAATGACATCACCAGTTTCTGCATCTAATATTCGGCTAGGTTCTTGGCTCAGGCCTAAATCTCCATTTAAATAATTTAATTCAGCACCAAAGTACTGATTGACTTCTTGCAATGAGCGAGCGGGGTCTAAACCAGCAGGATTTGCACTGGTTGAAACAATAAACCCATCAAATGCGTTGCACAGTGCGATGCAAAGAGGGTGGTTGGTGACTCGAATAGCAACCTTAGGATGTTTGCCTCGAATCCAAAGTGGTATTTGCTCATCAGCAGGGAGAAGCCATGTTGTGGCGCGATCTTGATAAGATGTTTGTGACCAACTTTCAATTACCGCATCACGGCGGTCTTGAGGAAGCTTTGATAATAAATGTTCAACCTGACTGACTTGACCAGCCAGTAAGATCACCCCTTTTTCGATAGGGCGTTGTTTTAATCTTAAAATTTCTTTAAAAGCATTTTCATTAAAAGGGTCGCAACCTAAGCCCCATACTGCTTCTGTAGGATAAGCCAAAACTTGACCTTGTTTTAGACATTGAGCAGCCTCAGCAACTGAGGTTGTTAACATAAGCGTTCACCATTCTCTTGATTAAAAGACTATTGTGAACCTTAATTTTAATTACGGCAACGAAGGTATAACCCAGATTGTTGAATACAGCGTCCTAAAAGTTCTAACTCCATCAAGTGACTGGTGAGTGTCGCTGTGTCTAAATCAAGGGTTGCAGCAATTTGATCGAGATCGCGTCCAACCCAATCTAATTGTTGAAATACAGCTAACAGATGTATAGGAATCGAATGCTCATCATCCTCATACTTACTTAACTTTGGATGGTCTACTGAATGAACTATTTCGTCATTTTGGAACTCATTAGGATTGTTTTTTCGTGACAGAGATGCTTGTTGATGTTGCCATTGAGTCGGCAGGGCTAAATCTTCAATGATCTGATCAGGATGATCAACTAAGATGGCACCTTCACGAATCAACTGATGGCAACCTTGATGAAATTCACTATAAATATGACCTGGAATTGCAAAGGTCGTTTTACCTTGATTTGCAGCAGCTTGGGCCGTAATTAATGAACCACTGCCCAATTGAGCTTCCGCTACCAATATTCCTAAACTTAAGCCACTTACGATTCTATTTCTGCGTGGAAAATTATGCTGAAGCGGTTTTGTACCGGGTAAAAACTCAGAAATGATGGTCCCGTTCTGCTTCAAGATTTGATCATGTAATGGGCGATTTTGTGATGGGTAAATTAAATCTAATCCTGTACCGATAACGGCGATTGTTCTGCCATGTTGCAAAGCACCCTGATGGGCTGCTTCATCAATCCCTTGTGCTAATCCACTCGTGATATAAAAACCTTGATCACTCAGATAATACGCAAAATCATATGCGACTTGTTTGCCATGTGGACTTGGTTTACGGCTTCCAACAATGGCAATTTGTGCTTCAGATAAATGTTGTGCTTTACCTTTCCCAAATAAAATTGGGGGGCGGTCATGATAGGGCATCAATTGCTGAGGGTAGTCTGGATCTTGCTCAGTGAGTATAAAATCAGAATGTTGATGAATTTGATACAGAATTCGCTCAAATTCTTGTTGCTGTTGATCAGAGAAAAATTGAGATGCACGCTCGATATGGTTTTTATGTAAGTTGAGCTGATGCCATTGATTTAGATGATTTTTCTGTACAGCATCTTGAGCTGAACCAAAATGCTGAACAAGTTTTTGATAAGCACTGAGTGAATGTTGAACGAGATACCAGAGTTTAATATAAGCCAACTGATGGTCGTTAATCTCGTTCAACATATCCGCACCTAATTTTAATTTTCAACCATTGGTGATGGTTCTAATA
Source organism: Acinetobacter sp. 25-47-122 (assembly GCF_056779695.1). Taxonomy (NCBI): domain Bacteria; kingdom Pseudomonadati; phylum Pseudomonadota; class Gammaproteobacteria; order Moraxellales; family Moraxellaceae; genus Acinetobacter; species Acinetobacter sp. 25-47-122. The sequence goes on along the minus strand of NZ_JBWYIJ010000012.1, from coordinate 7,737 downwards.
CAGCACCTACTTTAATTGGAAGTGCGCTGTCTAGCACGTAAGCGTAACTTAATTGATCGAAAGTTTTAAAAATCATTAAGTTGCCCACACGCTGATTAGGCAGTTGAATATTTTCTTTGGTCTTCGGGTCTTTAACCACTTCGCCTTGTTGGAAAATACTTAACACGTGACCATTTTTTGCACCGTGAACGTTTCCTCGGTTAATGGTGACAACACTATGTTGAGCTGCTGTACCAATAGAACCCATAACACGAATCACTTGACCGCCTGGCTGAATATCCGTTGTTGCCGTTGGATAGAAGAGGCTTGGTAATTCATTTTGAAATTTAGGTAAAACGTAATCACCGCGACGAACTTCGGCATTAAAACTTTGTTTAAGCTCTAAGGTTGAAATTTCATTTTCGTTGGCAACAGCGACTGCAGTAGCTACCTCAATCAGTTCAAGTGCACCTGTGTATTTTTTCCCTTTTTCATCTAAGAAAACATACGGTTCAGCTTCACGATAAACACCGTAGCTTTGTCCAGGGTTAATCCCTTGACCACGTGCATAAACTGTTTGACCTTCCCCAGCAACGATACGACGATCTGCCGAACCGAGAATATAAGGTGTGCTTTGCAAAGCATCAGGCGCAACGATAATACTTCTTTCTAGCCAAGGTTGAATATCATCCAAGGGAATAATTGGAATGGTATTCCCTAAGCTTTCAACACGTACTTGAGGTTTTAGATTGATAGCACCAAGATGACGACGAATAACGCCTTCACAACCGTCACCTTCATCTTTACCAATCAGTGGACGCCCATCTAATGTACAGAGTAGTAAGCGATCACCTGGGTAGATCCAGTGTGGATTTTTGACATGTTTATTGGATGCCCAAATTTCTTTCCAACGCCAAGGTGAGCGCAAAAATTTACCTGAAATGTCCCACAAAGTGTCGCCTTTTTTGACCACATAAACGTGAGGAGCACCGGCCTTAATCGATGGTGGGCTTACATTTGGACTGGCTTGTGTCATTTGCGCGGTAAACAAGCCCGCACTAATGCAAATTGCAAGTGAAAGGCAGCGTTTCTTTAACCCCAGAGCATGTGAAAAAGCCATGCCATTGAAAACCTTTTTCATTATCATAATTCCTAAAATTATGTATCTATTTGCGCTATAATACGCATATTACACGTATTATTTGATGAAGCATTAACTTCATTTAATTTTTAAGATCAATGGCATAGCCGGTGAGGAGCAGCATGGCCTTATTACCAATTTTAAGTTTTCCTGATCCCCGTTTGCGTACTATTGCCAAACCTGTAGAGGAAGTGACGGATGAAATTCGTCAACTTGCTGCAGACATGTTTGAAACCATGTATGAAGCACCAGGTATTGGTCTAGCTGCAACCCAAGTTGATCATCATATTCAGCTTATCGTCATGGACTTGTCTGAAGATAAAAATCAGCCGATGGTTTTTATTAATCCTAAAGTCACCCCATTAACTGAAGATACCCAACCTTATGAAGAGGGTTGTCTATCAGTTCCACAAATATACGATAAAGTTGAGCGTCCGTCACGCGTCAAAATTGACGCAATTAATTTAGAAGGGCAAGCTTTTGAATTAGAAGCTGATGGTCTTTTGGCAGTATGTATCCAGCACGAAATGGATCATCTGAACGGGAAATTATTTGTTGATTATCTATCTCCTTTAAAACGCCAAAGAGCGCGTGAAAAGGTAGAAAAAGTCGTTCGTCAGCGTCAAAAAGAAAAAGTTGCTGTAAAGCGTTAATTTTCTAAGAACTTTAAATATATTGATAAAGCCCAATTTCGATTGGGCTTTGTTATAATTGCTCAAATTTTATTTGGAATGACAATTTGTTCCGCAATGGGTTGCTGCTGAGTTTCGCAGCAGTATTATTACAGATCGCTGTTTTTCTTCAGCCTTTGCTTCCAGCGCAATATCAAATTGCGCCGGTCTGCGAAACGATCACCCGTGCCTTATTCGAACAGCCTAATCATTCTAGTATTACAACGCTCGCTCATCATGCTCATCATGGTTCCACTTCACATGCGTTACATGAACATCATGAGTCTAAGCGCTATGTTGAATCCTCGCATAGTGGGCACGATCATCATGACCCAAACCATCAATGCCAATACTGTACTGTATTTGGTAATTTGATTTTGCCACCTGAGCTGAATGTTAAAGAAGTTTTTGTACGTTTGAATATACGTTTGATCGCATTCCAAAAAGCGTTCAAACATATTTATTTCGACTTACAGCGTTTATTCCTTTTACCTCAAGGTCGGGCACCACCACTCTTTTCTTAAATATTGTCTTTATTTTAGGGTTTTGAATGACTCTAGCATTGTCATATTTAAATTTTGAGTGAATATATCATGGCTCAGCCAAAATTCTATTTACAGCCACTAGCGGCTGCGATTTATATTGCCTTTATTTCGCAAACTTCATTTGCTGAAGTCCAATCTACAACTTTAAATCCAACACCTGATACACACACGACTAACTTAGCGCCAATTGTTGCTACAGCTCTACAAGGTAATGATGCTAATGGCTTGATTGTACGGGCAAACCCGAAGCAACCCATTCAGCCTATTCCTGCGTCGGATGGCGCAGATTACTTACAAAGTATTGTAGGGTTTAGCAGCGTAAATAGTGGTGCAGGTACGAACGGTGATGTGACCTTTCGTGGAATGTTTGGATCACGAATCAAAATTCTAACAGATGGAACTGAAAATTTAGGCGCATGCCCGAGTCGTATGGATTCACCGACTTCGTATATCTCACCTGAGAGCTATGATCGAATCTCGGTGATTAAAGGTCCCCAAACTGTCCAGTACGCCAACACAGGTTCAGCAGCAACAGTGATTTTCGAGCGACGCCCAGAACAATTGAATGATGAAAAAAATTATCGAGGTCAGGCAAGTGTATTAATGGGCTCTTTTGGGCGTTTAGACCAAAATATTGAGGCAGCGGTAGGAGATGAACAAAAATATATTCGAATCAATAGCAACCGATCAGTCTCAAATAGTTATCAAGATGGTAATGGGGCGACCGTACCATCAGATTGGAAACGATGGAATGCAGATTTAGCATTGGGCTGGACACCTAATGCAGATACATGGATCGAGTTAACTGGCGGTAAGGCTGATGGTGAGGCTGTATATGCTGGGCGAGATATGGATGGTTCTAAATTTGCCCGCGAGAGCTTGGGATTAAGATTTGAGAAAAAGAATCTCTCAGAGGTAGTCAAAAAAGTTGAGGCGCAAGTCAATTACAACTTTAATGATCATGTGATGGATAATTTTAGTTTGCGTGATGTTGATGGGGCGGATCGCGCTATGAATGTGACACGTCGTACTTTGAATGCACGTTTAGCCACAACGATGGAGTGGGATAAAGCAATATTCATTACGGGTGTTGATACTCAGAATAATCAACATGCTGGTGGAATGTATCATTCAAGCATGCCAATGATGAATACTCCACTGACAGAGGATATGAAGTTTCAATCTTATGGCGGGTTCACTGAATTATCATATCCATTGAATGATCATAATAAGTTGGTCACAGGTGTTCGGGTTGATCAAGTTAGGATTAAAAACTTAAAAATGGTTCAAGAACGTCAGGAAACATTACCAAGTGGTTTTATACGGTTTGAAAATCAACATCCAGAGCATGATGCTAAAACCTATATTGGTCTAGGCTATGTAGAGCGCGTACCAGATTATTGGGAGTTATTTAAGACAGATTACCAAGGCAATGCTGTTGCTACTTTCAAGGATTTAGAAACAGAAAAAACCTTACAGTTGGATGTTGGATACCAACATAATCACGGGGCACTCAGTTCATGGGCATCAGCTTATGCCGGTTTGATTAATGATTTCATATTATTGAATTATGACCCAGCAAAAATGACTGGTCATGGTAAAAATGCTGCTGATTCTAGAAATGTCGATGCGACAATCGCAGGGGCAGAAGCTGGAATAGGTTATCAATTTAGTGATGCTGTTCAGGCAGATCTTAGTGCGATGTATGCTTGGGGAAAAAACACAACTGATCATCAACCTTTACCTCAAATATCTCCGCTGGAAGCACGTTTAAATTTAAGATATGTGCAAGAGCGTTTTAACTTAGGTTTATTGTGGCGAGTGGTAGATGGGCAGGATCGTGTCACTATTAATCAAGGTAATATTGTGGGTAAGGACTTTAAAACGAGTTCAGGTTTCTCGACGCTGTCTTTAAATGGTACTTATCAAATTCATCAAGGTGTTGATTTGAGTATTGGAATTGATAATGTTCTGGATAAAGTTTATACGGAACACTTAAATAAAGCAGGTAGTGCTGGATTTGGTTTTGCACAGAATGAGCAATTTAATAATATAGGACGTAATTATTGGGCGCGTGTGAGTATGAAGTTCTAGTCATATTCAGTTTATTTGACGTATTAAGCCTAACACCCATTTAGATCGCCGTCTGAATGGGTGTTTTCTTTAAAATTGTCAGACATAAAATATGAATGTCCTTAAATGATATTGTGATGAGGTTATCATTATTTTAAAAATAATAAAAAAGATGTAATGGATAATAAAATGACAACAATGAGTCAAGTTCATCAACTACATGGTCGTAAAGTAAAATTTGATTTCAATCATATTCCAAAGCATTGGATTGAAAATGACCCTGTTTCCACCCATATGTTGAATACAGCACATATGATTTTACCTGCGGGTGAGTTTTGGTTTTGCCGTGTATTTAATAAAGCTTTACCGTTCGTCAAAGACGAACAATTAAAAGCTGACGTGAAAGGTTTTATTCAGCAAGAAGCGATTCATGGTCGTACTCATCAACATGCACAAGTTTATTTTGATCAACATGGATTAGATGTAAAGCCGTTCATTCAACGCATGCATTATCTTTTTGAAATCCTTTTAGGAGAAAATCCAGTAGGTATCAAAATGATGAAAAAAGTGGTTGGTGAAAAACGGTGGTTAATCTTCCGACTGGGTGTGATTGCAGCCATTGAGCACTATACTGGTGTGGCAGGGCAGTGGAGCTTGGACAATACTTCATTGGATAAAGCCGATCCAATTATGGCTGATCTATTCCGTTGGCATCTTGCTGAAGAAGTTGAACATCGTACGGTTGCGTATGATTTGTTTAAACATATGTTTGAATCAGAGTTTAATTTTCAAATTTCAAAAAATGCTTTGATGACCTTTATCTTCCCTATTATGGCAGCGGTTTGGGTCGAAGGCGGCAAAACAATTTTGAAACAAGATAAAGATGCAGGTAAGTTTAGACATATGGGTACTTTAAGACTCATTATGCAAATGGAAAAAATTAGCCGTAAGACTGATCATATTCCTACCTTCAGCCATTTAACTTTAGCTACTATCCGTTGGTTTAGTCCAAAGTTTCATCCAGTGCAAGAAGGTAATACTCAACAAGCTTTGGATTATCTAGCACGTTCTCCATCAGCACTTCGAGCTGAGCAAGAGGCAACATTAAGAATGTCTTAAAAATATACATGAAAAAAACCGAGCCTTAGCTCGGTTTTTTATTTATTGATGCATACTTGCCAGCTGTTTTCCTGCATTTTGATATAAATCGAGAGCTTGTTCTTGTTGTGATCGCCCTTTACGCTGTAAATAAAGATCAAGCTTTGGTATTTTTTTTGCGCCAGCATAAATCACAGTATTTTTGGTCAGTAGATACAGTGGATACCACGGCAGTATTCGAGGCTTAAGCCCTAAATTTTTCATTTTTTTACGGCCCATAAAGATTTGGGTAACATCTAAGTGGTTCTGGTAGGCTTTTTTCTGCATGAAACGTTTAAAATGTTTATATTCGCGTTCAAATGGTTCTTTGGATAGGCTTACTGCAAGCTGACGACTACTTTCATCCACTTGAGGATGAGCATAATTCATCCATTGCAATAATTTCCAGCCTTCAGACTCTTTATCAATCAGCCAGTGTTCGTCAACACCCATCAACCAGCCTGTATATTTCCAAAAATGCATAATCGCATCGACTTCACTTTTGGTTGGAAAAATACCGATTGCTCGAATACCTAAAAGCATTACACCGCTGAAAGCAATATTTGTCATTGCCTGATCATATTGGTTAATCGGCATTCCCCAAATATCCCAGTCCCAATCTTTAGATTTTTTTAGATGGTAGCGAACTAAAGAATGGATGAAACGCACAAAAATTGTTGAAGTAAAGCCATCATTAAAGCGTTGAAATCCGTTCGGCTTAGTAACATCTAGCCACCATTTATGCGTTTCTGCTAAGCGCTTGCCTGCATATTTGCTTAGAGCACCTGTTAAAATTAAAGGTTGATTAAAGCCAGGGTATTGATATCCAGTCATTAGCGCGAGATCACGCATAATAAAAGTGACATTTGCGCCTAAACGATGCGTGAATTGAATTGCACGATCAATTTTTTCTTGATCGAACCAAACAGGCTGTTGTTCCACGAGATCAAAGAATGCTTTGATTTCAGGGACTGGTTTGGGAAGAGCATCTAAGCCTTGATATAAGGCTGTTTCAAAAAGCTTTCGATTTTCGCGTGGATTGGTCATCACCCAATCCATTAGGCGATCCATCGGCACATCACCCGTATGTAAACTTTCATTTAACTCTAAATATTCAGCATAAGTTGGAATGAAGTTTTGATCGGTCATTTTGTGTAGAAGCTTAGACAATAGATCGCTACGCTTCATTCGCTCATATGAAGCCATACGTTTTGGAATGCTAAAATTTGACATGGTGTAATTAATCTGGTTATTGTTTGATCAAAGATTAATATGAATATTTATTCGCATTCAATTCGCATTATTAGAATGGCAGCTATGAGAAAAAGACCACAACAACAAAGAGCAAAGCTGGTAGTCGATAGTATTTTGGAAGCGACTCTGATATGCATTTCTGAAATGGGCCTAGATCAAATCACTACGCCAAAAATATCTGAAAAATCAGGGGTGAGCGTAGGCTCTATCTATCAATATTTCGAAAATAAAGATCAGATAATTTTAGAATTGTTACGCCGTAAGAGTGAAAACTTAGGTTTGTCACTTAAAGCGCTGGCGATGAATCAAGAAGAAATGGATTTAAAAACCTTAGTCGATGTTAGTCTTCAATTCGGATTTGATGTAATGAGAGAAGATAATGGTTTCTTCTTTGAAGTCCTGAAACATTGGCATGGCTACAACAATTCCGAAGCAGCAAAGGTTTTAGAAAAACATTTTTTTGAAGTTGGTTTATATGTATTTAATCGTTTCTATCGTCATTGGGACTTCGAAACACTTAAGCATAAATCTTTTGTAATTATTAATAGTACCTTGTTCACAATGATGAGGTTTGTAAGCAACAATGATTTTCTTATTTCAGAACAACAGCTTAAAAGAGAACTAAGTGCAATGATTTTGTCTTATTTAGACAGTGATAAGAGTTAAAAGCTCATACAAATAAAAATTATATATAAAAAACATATAGTTAATGTTTATTTGGTTTATTAACTATACAAACAAATAGAAAAGATTGAAAAAGTAGTTGCGTAAGAAAATAAATAGCCTATAATGCACATCCATCGGCGGTGATGTTGATTAAAACTTGTTGAAAAACAAAGGTTTAGATGAATAGGTTGGATCTAGGTTTTGAGAATGAGTTAGAAAATAAATTAACATTGCTAGTTGACTTTCTGAAAAGAAAGGGTAATATAGCCGA